>NZ_JBIRZD010000007.1:0-74949 GCF_044390505.1 Streptomyces sp. NPDC018947 | reverse complement strand
CGGTCTTGCGGGTCCGGCGGGGTTCGGCCTCGGCGGCGTCCGCCTCCGCCACCGCCTTCTTGCGCGTGCGGCGCGGCTTCGTCTCCACCGGGTCGGCGGCGGGCTCGGTCACACCCTCGGCCGTGTCGGCCGCGGTCTCGGCGGCGGCCGGAGCGGCGGCCTTGCGGCTGCGCCGACGCGGCTTCTCGACAGGAGCCTCGACGGCCGGAGCCTCGGCCACCGGAGCCTCGGCCACCGGGGCCTCGGCGACCGGGGCCTGGGCCACGGGTGCCTCGACGGCCGGAGCCTCGGCGACCGTCTGCTCGGCGGCCGGCGCCTCGACCGACTTGCGGGTGCGGCGGCGACGCGGCTTCGCCGGGGCCTCGACGGCCTCGGAGACCTCAGGAGCGCTGCCCTCCGCCGTCGTGACCGCGGTCTCGGCGGCGGGCGTCTCGGCGGGAGCGGCGGTCACCGGCTGCCGCGCGGGCTCACCGCCACGCGTACGGCGCCTGCGGCGCAGGGTACGGGGACCCTGCGCGGCGTCCGTGCCCGCCGCGGCGTCCGCACCGGCGGTCACGGCCTCCGGGGCGGTCGTCCCGGCCGGCGCGTCCACCTGCGCCCCGCCGCGCGTACGGCGACGGCGACGCGGCGTACGGGAGGACTGCTCGCGGTCGGCGGTGCGTGCCTCGTCCCGGCCGCCCCGGCCACCGCGTCCGCGGGCACCGCGCCCGCCCGGCTCGCCCAGGTCCTCCAGCTCCTCCGCCGCCAGCCCGGCACGGGTGCGCGCCGCGCGCGGCAGCACGCCCTTGGTGCCCTCGGGGATGCCGAGGTCGGAGAAGAAGTGCGGGGAGGTGGAGTACGTCTCCGGCGGGTCGTTGAAGTCCAGCTCCAGCGCCTTGTTGATGAGCTGCCAGCGCGGGATGTCGTCCCAGTCGACCAGAGTGATCGCCGTACCCTTGGCGCCCGCGCGGCCGGTGCGGCCGATGCGGTGCAGGTACGTCTTCTCCTCTTCCGGCGACTGGTAGTTGACGACGTGGGTCACGCCCTCGACGTCGATGCCGCGGGCGGCGACGTCGGTGCAGACCAGCACGTCGACCTTGCCGTTGCGGAACGCCCGCAGCGCCTGCTCGCGCGCGCCCTGGCCGAGGTCGCCGTGGACCGCGCCGGAGGCGAAGCCGCGCTGCTGGAGCTGGTCGGCGAGGTCGGCCGCGGTGCGCTTGGTGCGGCAGAAGATCATCGCCAGGCCCCGGCCCTCGGCCTGCAGTATGCGCGCGACCATCTCGGGCTTGTCCATGTTGTGGGCGCGGTACACGAACTGCTTGATGTTCGCGACCGTCGTGCCCTCGTCGTCCGGCGAGGTGGCGCGGATGTGCGTCGGCTGCGACATGTAGCGGCGGGCCAGTCCGATGACCGCGCCCGGCATGGTGGCCGAGAACAGCATGGTCTGACGGCGGACCGGCAGCATGTTGACGATCTTCTCGACGTCGGGCAGGAAGCCCAGGTCGAGCATCTCGTCGGCCTCGTCGAGGACCAGGCACTTGACGTGCTGCAGGTTCAGCTTCTTCTGGCCGGCCAGGTCGAGCAGCCGTCCCGGGGTGCCGACGACCACGTCGACGCCCTTCTTGAGGGCCTCGACCTGCGGCTCGTAGGCCCGGCCGCCGTAGATCGCGAGGACGCGCACGTTGCGCACCTTGCCCGCGGTCAGCAGGTCGTTGGTGACCTGGGTGCACAGCTCGCGCGTCGGGACGACGACGAGGGCCTGCGGGGCGTCGGTCAGGGACTCGGGGGCCGCGCGGCCCGCCTCGACGTCGGCGGGGACGGTGACGCGCTCGAGGAGCGGGAGGCCGAAGCCCAGCGTCTTGCCGGTGCCGGTCTTGGCCTGGCCGATGACGTCCGTGCCCGAAAGGGCGACGGGGAGCGTCATCTCCTGGATGGGGAAGGGATTGACGATGCCGACGGCCTCGAGGGCTTCGGCGGTCTCGGGGAGGATCCCGAGGGATCGGAACGTCGTAGTCAGGGTGCTGCCTCTTCTGTGTGCGCGGTGCGAGGCGAGCGCGGGGGTCGTGCCGGACCGTGCCGGGGACGTCGGCTGCCTTACGGGCGAGCCGTAGGACACGGGACCTCTGCCGACGCTCTAGCGCTCGTACCGCTGAGGGTCCCCCTCCGGATTCCTTACGCAGTGTGGCGTACGGCAGGGAGGGCTGTCGGGTCGGAGCCGATCGGGCCACCGACCGGGCATCCTCATGCGTGCGGCCCGACGAAGATGTCACGTACCCGTACGTCACATACTCGGCAGGCGCATTACCACCATACCCCGGAAACGCGCACACGCGATGGCCGATCCGGTCACGTAGTCGTCGTCACAGTGTCTGACCAGTCCCTTACCGTCCCGGCGGGCGGGCTATTGTGCGCTGCATGACGAGCTCTGACAAGCCTGGCAACGCCTCGGACGCCCCTGCCGAACCCACCGGAATCGCCGCCCTGGACTGGGCGACGGCCGCCGCCGACCCGCAGTACCGCGCAGCGGTCGTGGATCTGCTCGGCGCTCTCGCGTACGGCGAGCTGGCCGCGTTCGAGCGCCTCGCGGAGGACGCCAAGCTGGCGCCGACGCTGGGGGACAAGGCGGAGCTGGCGAAGATGGCCTCGGCGGAGTTCCACCACTTCGAGCGGCTGCGCGACCGGCTCGCCGAGATCGGCGAGGAGCCGACGGCGGCGATGGAGCCGTTCGTGGCCGCCTACGACGGCTTCCACAGGCAGACGGCGCCCTCCGACTGGCTGGAGGGCCTCGTCAAGGCCTACGTCGGCGACTCCATCGCCAGCGACTTCTACCGGGAGGTCGCCGCCCGGCTCGACTCCGACACCCGCGCGCTGGTGCTGGCGGTGCTGGACGACACCGGGCACGCGAGCTTCGCCGTGGAGAAGGTGCGCGCCGCGATCGACACCGACCCCCGGGTGGGCGGCCGGCTGGCGCTGTGGGCGCGGCGGCTGATGGGCGAGGCGCTGTCGCAGTCCCAGCGGGTGGTGGCCGACCGGGACGCGCTGTCGACGATGCTCGTGGGCGGTGTCGCGGACGGCTTCGACCTCGCGGAGGTGGGCCGTATGTTCTCCCGGATCACCGAGGCGCACACCAAGCGGATGGCGGCCCTGGGGCTGGCGGCCTAGGCGCAGCTCCGGGCGGCCCCGCTCCGGGCGCCGTCCGCGGCGCCCGGTCAGGCGGTGGCCGAACGGCGCCGCAGCCTTCCCGCGGGACGCAGCAGCAGGGACAGCGAGGCCGCGGAGACGGCCGCCGCGCCCATGAGCACCGGCAGCAGTCCGCCGCCGGCGCCCAGCGCGGTGTGGGTGACGAACGCCCCGAAGAGGGCCCCGGCCACACCCGTGGGCAGGACCAGGACGCGGGCGGGCAGACGATGGGGCAGGCGGCGGGCGGCGGCCCAGGCCAGGGCGAGGCCGAGAATCGCGGCGCTGAGCGCTTCCAGGAGCATGTCGGGGTCCCTCCCGTGTGGCCGGTCTGCCCGAAACGGTCCTAGCGGACCTACCCCTGACCTGCGGAATGCAATCCTCCTCCTGTGGGTGACCTGTGAGCGGCCGTGCCCGGCCCGTGCCCGGTGAACCCCGGGAGCCGTGTCCGGGCGGATCCCCCGGGAGGGCCGCGTACACGAAGGGCCCGGCGGTCTGGCGACCGCCGGGCCCTTCGTCGACACCTCCGTCGGCTACAGCGCGCCGAAGCCCACCTTGCGGGGGCTGGGCTCGCCGATCTCGACGTACGCGAGGCGGTCGGCCGGGACCAGCACCTTGCGGCCGTGCTCGTCCACGAGGCTCAGCAGCTGCGACTTGCCGGCCAGGGCGTCGGCAACCACGCGCTCAACCTCCTCGGCACTCTGACCGCTCTCCAGAACGATCTCGCGGGGCGCGTGCTGCACGCCGATCTTGACCTCCACGGCTATGTCCCTCCGACGGTCAGTGAAGTGCGCGATCTTCCGCGCCGTACCAGCACACATTAGCCCGGTGAGGGGACGTACACGCTCCGCCCCGGAACGCCAGGAGCGAACAGCGCCCGGGAACAAACCCCGGCCGGACGCCGAACACGCGACGGTCAGTGCTGGTCGGTGCCGTGCAGCGGGAAGCCGGCGATGCCACGCCAGGCGAGCGAGGCCAGGAGCTGGACCGCCTGGTCGCGCGGCACGCTGCGGTCGCTGTGCAGCCAGGAACGGGCCACCACCTGGGCCAGGCCGCCCAGCCCGGAGGCCAGCAGCATCGATTCGGCGCGGGAGAGGCCGGTGTCCTCGGCGATGACGTCGCAGATCGCCTCGGCGCACTCGTTCGTGACCTTGTCGACGCGCTCGCGCACCGCGGGCTCGTTGGTCAGGTCCGACTCGAAGACCAGGCGGAAGGCACCGCCGTCGTCCTCGACGTACGCGAAGTAGGCGTCCATGGTCGCCCGGACGCGCTGCTTGTTGTCGGTCGTCGACGCGAGCGCGTGCCGTACGGACTGGATCAGCGCCTCGCAGTGCTGGTCCAGCAGGGCGAGGTAGAGGTCGAGCTTGCCGGGGAAGTGCTGGTAGAGCACCGGCTTGCTGACGCCGGCGCGCTCGGCGATGTCGTCCATCGCCGCGGCGTGGTAGCCCTGGGCGACGAACACTTCCTGCGCGGCGCCGAGCAACTGGTTGCGTCGGGCACGGCGGGGAAGGCGTGTGCCCCGCGGGCGTACCGCCTCTGTCTGCTCGATGGCTGTCACGCCGCCTCCCAAAGTCGTCCTCGTGCGGTGTGCGCCGCGTCGCCATCGTACTTTTCGGTAACCGTGGTGTGCGCGTCGCGAGCGCAGAATTTCACGGACCGGACGGTGACGAAAGCCGCACGACAGGTTTCAAAAGCGATCAGACCGGGCAAAAATCGGCCTCCCTCCTGCTCGGCGGCCCTGATCGGCCGCCTCACGACGCCCGCGCTCCCGCGGTGCGACGCCCCCGCCTCAGCGGTAGTCGTCCTCGTCGTGCGAGACCACCCGGGCCTGTTCGACCAGGTCGGCCTCGTTGGCGCGGTCCGGCTCGATGCCGGCCAGCGAGTCGTCGCGGTCCGGGGCGATGTCCGCCTGCTGCTCGGCCGCGTCGGCGTCGGGCGCCTCTACCCCGAGTTCCTCGGGCTCCTGGGCCTGCTCGTCGAAGGTCTCCGGGTCGGAGGGGTCGACGGTCATGTTGGGCTCCCTTCCTACGGACGTCCCTGGGGGTGCAGGGGCCACATGCGGGTGCCCTCTCCATGAGCGTAGGAGACACCCGATCCGGCCGCCATGCGTCGTCTGTGCGCCGACACCAGTACCCGCCGTGCCCCGTGCCGCACCCGGTCCTGTGACGGCGAACACGTGATCCCCTGCGTGATCGTCTCGTAACATTGGCGCATGTCTTCGACCGAGCTGCCGTCCGTGCCGCCCGTCAACGTCCTGCCGAAGGTGGCGGCCGTCAAGACAGCGGAGGGCGAGCGACTCCGTTCGGTCCATCTGCCCGGCGTCACCTTGACGGTGCGTTCCAGGCCGCCGGCGCGCGAGGGCCTCGCGCCCGCGCTGTACGTCCACGGCCTCGGCGGGTCCTCGCAGAACTGGTCGGCGCTGATGCCGCTGCTGGACGACGTGGTCGACAGCGAGGCCGTCGACCTGCCCGGCTTCGGCGACTCGCCGCCGCCGGACGACGGCGACTACTCCGTCTCGGGCCACGCGCGCGCGGTCGTCCGCCACCTCGACGCCTCCGGCCGGGGCCCCGTGCACCTCTTCGGCAACTCGCTCGGCGGCGCCGTCGCCACGCGCGTCGCCGCCGTGCGGCCCGACCTCGTGCGCACGCTGACCCTCGTGTCGCCCGCGCTGCCGGAGATCCGCGTCCAGCGCAGCGCCGTGCCGACGGGGCTGCTCGCGCTGCCGGGAGTGGTGTCCCTGTTCAACCGGCTCACCAAGGAGTGGACCGCCGAGCAGCGCGTGCGCGGGGTGACGGCCCTGTGCTACGGAGACCCCGCGCGGGTGACGCCGGAGGGCTTCCGCAACGCCGTGGAGGAGATGGAGCGCCGGCTGCAACTGCCGTACTTCTGGGACGCGATGGCCCGTTCGGCGCGCGGCATCGTCAACGCGTACACCGTGGGCGGCCAGCACGGACTGTGGCGGCAGGCGGAACGGGTTCTCGCACCCACGCTGCTGGTCTACGGTGGACGCGACCAACTCGTCGGCCACCGCATGGCCCAGCGGGCGGCCCGTGCCTTCCGCGACTCCCGGCTGCTGACCCTGCCGGACGCGGGACACGTGGCGATGATGGAATACCCGCAGACCGTCGCCACGGCGTTCCGTGAACTCCTCGCGGACACCGAGGGGCCGGCGGTCGCCGACAGGACCGCCGGGGCCGTCGACGACGAGCCCGCCGACCAGACCACAGGAGGCTGAGGCGCGACGTGGGACGCCACAGCCGCCGCGGACCCGCCCCCAAGGGCGACCACGCGGACACCGCGGCAGTACGGGAGGGACGCCCCGGGGGGACGGGCCGCCGACGCCTGCCCGGACCGGGGGCGCCCGAGGCGACCGGGGAACCGGGAGCGCCTCAGCAGGGCGCGGCGCCGGGTGCCCCGATGCCGGGAGGGCCGACGTCCTACGGCGAGGCGCCCTACGGTGCGATGCCGGGGGGCTTCCCGGGAGGCACACCCGCGCAGGGGGTGCCGCGCGTCTTCGGCGGTGCGGCGCCGCAGGGGGCTCCACGGGGGCCGGGCGGCGCGTCCGCGCAGGGCGCCGGGTTCCCCGGTGGCACGCCCGCGCGTGGTGTGCCGAGGCTGCCGGACGGTACGCCCGCGCGTGGTGTGCCGAGGCTGCCCGACGGTACGCCCGCCCATGGTTCGCCGCGCGTCGGCGGGGGCGCGCCGATGCAGGGGGGTCCCGGGTTTCCGGGCGGCACGCCGGCGCGTGGGGTGCCGCGTGTTCGCGGCGGGCATCCCGAGCAGCGTGAACCGGGCGGGGGCTGGGGCGAGTTCCCCGGCCGGACCGGATCCGCGTACGGCACGTCCCCCGGGGCCGTCGCCGGCGTCCCCGCGGCGCCGGGCCGTCCCGGGCCGGGCACCGACGCCCCCGGCGTGCCCCTTCCCCGGCAGCGGCAGGCGCATCGGAACGGGCCGCGGCCCGACCTCGCGGATGCCTTCGGCGAGGAGGACGACGACGTCTTCGCCCGCCCCGCGCGCCGTGCCCCCGCCGCCGCGCAGGCGTCCGACCCGTACGGCTCCGTCACCGGCCAGAACTCCGCCGGCGGCCCCGGCGGCCCGGAATCCGGTGCCGACCACGCGCCGCCCACCGGGGAACCGGCGCCCGCCAAGGGTGGCAAGGGGCGGACCTTCACCGGCATCGCCGCCGCCGCCGTGACCACCGTGCTGGCGGTCGTGGTGGCCGGCCAGGTCACCGACGGCCAGGGCGGCGGCAGTGCGCGCGGACAGGCCGCCGCCGACCAGGCCCGCGACGCCCGCGACCCCGCGTCCCGCACGGACGACCGGCCGACCCCCTCCCCGTCCGGCGCCGCCGCGCCGCTGACGTACGAGCAGAAGATGGCCCGGACCTATCCGCTCGACGCCGCGTTCAAGGGCTCGGGGGAGTTCGAGGCGATCCCCGGTGTCGCCAAGGCGCCGGGGACGGGGCAGAAGTACACCTACCGCGTCGACATCGAACAGGGACTCGGGCTCGACGGCGAACTCTTCGCGGAGGCCGTGCAGAAGACCCTCAACGACAACAGGAGCTGGGCGCACAACGGCGCCCGCACGTTCGAACGCATCCACACCGGGCAGCCCGACTTCGTGATCACCCTGGCCAGCCCCGGCACCACCGCCACCTGGTGCGCGAAGTCCGGCCTGGACACCACCGTGGACAACGTCTCCTGCGACTCGGCCGCCACCGAACGCGTGATGATCAACGCCTACCGCTGGGCGCAGGGCGCGGAGCCCTTCGGCGACCAGATCCACGCCTACCGGCAGATGCTGATCAACCACGAGGTCGGCCACCGCATCGGCTACAACCACGTCACGTGCGACAAGGACGGCGAACTCGCCCCGGTCATGCAGCAGCAGACCAAGTTCGTCGACCACGACGGCATCGACTGCCGGCCCAACGCCTGGGCCTACCCCAACGGCTGACCGGCCCGGACGCGTCGCCCAGGGTAATCGCATGATCCCTTAGCGCGACCGAACGCGTTCCGCACGGGAAAGTTACGACCGTTCACCCCTTTTGGTGGCGCGATGGACAACCGTCCGTCGCGCCACCGCCATGTCCGCATACGTTCGTCCCGCTGCGAGCCGCCGGGCCAACGGCGGCTCCCCGGACGGGAGATCGGGGGTGCGCGCGTGCGCATCGGACTGCTTACGGAGGGTGGCTATCCGTATGTGAGCGGTGACGCCGGGCTCTGGTGCGACCGGCTCGTGCACGGGCTGGGGCAGCACGAGTTCGACGTCTACGCGCTCAGCCACGGCGCGCACCAGGAGCACAGCGGCTGGGTCCCGCTGCCGCCGCACGTCGGCCGGGTGCTCACCGCGCCGCTGTGGGACTCCGACGACGGCGGCCGAAGGGCGGGAAGCGACGGAGGGGCGTACGGTCGGCGCGCGCGCCGTCGCTTCGCCGAGTGCTACGGCGAACTGGCCGCCACCCTCTGCACGGCCGCCCCCCAGGGCCCGACGGGAGCGTCGGCGGAGGCCGCGGCGCTGGAGGCGGACCGTTTCGCCAACGCGCTCTACGGTCTCGCCGAACTCGCCCGCGACGAGGGCGGACTGACGGGCGCGCTCCGCTCGGAAACCGCCGTGCGCGCCCTCGAACGCGCCTGCCGCACGCCCGGCGCCCCCCGCCCGGCGCGTGAGGCACGCGTCCCCGATCTGCTGGCCGTCGCCGCGCGGATCGAACGAGCGTTGCGCCCCCTGTCGCTCGACTGGTACGACGCCGACCGGCTCGGCGCGGTCGACCTGTGCCACGCGGCCTCCGGGGGCACGGCGGCCCTGCCCGGCCTGCTCGCCCGGCACTTCCACGGCGTGCCCCTGCTGGTCACGGAGTACGGCGTGCGGTTGCGCACGCACTACCTCACGGACCCGGACGCGCCGCCCGCGATACGGTCCCTGCTGGCGGCCTTCCACGGCCGGCTGGCCGCCGAGACCTACCGCCGCGCCGCCGTGATCACCTCCGGCAACGCGCACGCCCGACGCTGGCAGGAGCGCTGCGGCGCCGAGCGTGCGAAGATCCGCACGGTCCACCCGGGCATGGACGCGACGCCCTTCGCGGAGGCCGGGGAGTCACCGGAGTGCGCCGACCCGCTCACCCTCGTCTGGGTGGGCCGCGTCGAGCCCGCCAAGGACCTGGTCTCGCTGCTGCACGCCTTCGCGGAGATCCGCAAGGAGGAGCCCGGGGCGCGGCTCAGGATCGTCGGCGCTCCCCCGGACGCCGAGGGCGCCGCCTACCTCGCCCACTGCAAGGCCCTCGCCGCCCACCTTTTCCCCGACGAGGCCGCGGGTCCGCACGCCGTCGGCGACAACCCCGTCTCCTTCGAGGAGACCGGCGGACCCGAACTGCCCGCCCGCGCCGACGCGTACGCCGTGGGCGCCGTCGTCGTCCTCTCCAGCGTCGTCGAGGGATTCCCGGCCGGGCTGGTCGAGGCCATGTTCTGTGGCCGGGCGACGGTCTCCACGGACGTCGGCGCGGTGGTGGAGGCCATCGGCGGCACCGGGCTCGTCGTTCCCCCGCGCAATCCCCGGGCGCTCGCCGAGGCGTGCGTCGCTCTGCTGCGCGACCCCGAGCGCCGTGCGCGCCTCGGAGCGGCCGCGCGTGCCCGCGCCCTGGAACTGTTCACCGTCGAGCAGAACATCGCGGCGTTCCACGGCCTCTACCTGGAGATTCTCTCGCGCACACCGGTCCGCCGCCTCGTGCTGGACGAGACCGGGGAGCCCCTGCCCTTCGCCGTTCCCGCCGAGGCGCACGTCCCCGGCCGCTGGACCGGCCCCGCCACCCGGGTCGTGACCCGGGGCGGCCCCGGCTGGGCGACTGACGCACCGGTGAGTGCCACGACCGCGGCCACCGAGGGGGCCCGATGAGCGGCCTCGGCGAACTCGACCGCCCCGCGGCACCGGACAGCCCCGGCGCCCGGGACGCACGCTCGCGGGAGTGCCCGGACGAGGCGGGCCCCGGCACGGAGGCACCCGCCGGCGGGCGTCCGGACACGGGCCGCACCGCGGAAGCGGGCGCCGCCGGCAAGCGGCCGCCGTACGCCGCCCGCCGTGCAGCCGACCCCGTCAAGGCCCTGATGCACCGTCACCGCGACCTGTGCGAACGGGCGGTCGACCCGCTGGAGATCGCCGCCGGCCTGGAGGCGCACGGCGTCACCGACCGGACCGCCGCCCGCTTCCGCCACCGGGACGTCTTCTCGCTCGCCGAGGAGATGTACGCCCGCGTCCCCCGCGACGGCGACACCCCCGCGCCCCCCGCCGCGCCGACGGAGCCCCGCGTGCGCGCCGGATGGATCGTCCTCGCCCTGCTGCCGGGCGTGCTGTGCGCCGCCGCTGTGGCCGCCCTGCGCCTCACCGCGGGACGCCCGCATCCGGTCGTCGTCGCGGCCGCCGCCCTCGCGGTGCTCCTCGCCCTGCGCGCGGCGCTGCGCCGGGGCCCGCTGAGCGCCGGCACCGGCACCGGCGCCGTCTGGACCTGCTGGTTGCTGGGGTACGCCCTTCTCGGTGACGGTCTGCTGAGCGCCGCCCTCACCGGAGGCCCCGACGGCCTGCCCGACGGCACCGCCGCCGGCCCCTGGCCCGTCACCGTCGTCCCCGTCGTCGCCCTCGCCCTGGCCTGCGCGCCCGCGGCGGCCTGCGCCCACCTCTTCGCCGTGCGTGCCCGCCGCAGACTGGCCGTCAGCCGCGGACTGACCGACTTCTCGGCCTCCGTACGGCCCCTGCTGCTCGGCACGTTCGCCCTGTTCCTGGCCGCCCTCACGGCGCTGCTCGCGCTGACCGCCGCGGCCCTCGGCGAGCCCGCCGACTACGCCCAGGCGCTCACCCTCGGCGCGCTGCTGCTGCCGGCCCGCCTCCTCGCCGTTCACGGCTTCGGGCGCTCCGCCAGGCTCGTCCTCACCGCCACGGCCGCCACCGAGGCGGCCGCCGTGGCCACCGTCCTCGCCGGCCGCCTCCCCGGCTGCGACGTCCTCGCCGCCCCCGTGGAGGCCCTGGTCACCGCCTGGGGGCCGGCCGGCGTACCGACGTCCGCCTGCGCCCTCGGCGCCCTGACCCTCCTGGTCCACGCGTCCCGCCGCCTCACCAGGGCATCCGCCCACGCTCCGCGGAGCAGCCGCGATGACCGCGTGCACCCGGACACCCCCCCCGCACACGTCCCGCACCACCGTCTGAAGGAGACCCCCAGATGACCACCTCCCGACCGGACGCCGCCGCCCCGGGAGCCGCGCGATGAGAGTCCTGCTGATCGGGGCCAACGGCTACATCGGCCGTTTCGTGGCCGACCGCCTGCTCGCCGACCCCGCCGTCCAGCTCACCGCCCTCGGCCGCGGGGACGACGCCGACGTCCGCTTCGACCTCGCCACCGGCAGCCCCGGCGCCCTCACCCGCTTCCTCGACGCGGTCCACCCCGGCGTCGTCGTCAACTGCGCGGGCGCCACCCGCGGCGGTGCCCGCGAGCTGACCCGCCACAACACCGTCGCGGTCGCCACCGTCTGCGAGGCCCTGCGCCGCAGCGGCTGCGGTGCCCGCCTGGTGCAGATCGGCTGCAGTTCCGAGTACGGCCCGAGCCAGCCCGGTTCCTCCACCGCGGAGGACGCCGTGCCCCGCCCCGGCGGCCCCTACGGCGTCAGCAAGCTCGCCGCCACCGAACTGGTCCTCGGCTCCGGACTGGACGCCGTCGTCCTGCGCGTGTTCTCACCCGCCGGGCCCGGCACCCCCGCCGGCTCCCCTCTGGGGCGCCTGGCCGAGGCCATGCGCCGCGCCATGCAGTCCGGCGACGGCGAGCTCAGGCTCGGCGGCCTCGGCGCCCAGCGCGACTTCGTCGACGTCCGCGACGTGGCCCGCGCCGTCCACGCCGCTTCCCTGTCCGCCGCTCAGGGCGTCATCAACATCGGTTCGGGCCGCGCCGTGCGCCTGAGGGACGCCGCCGCCACCCTCGCCCGGGTCGCCGGCTACGGCGGCTCCCTGCACGAGATCGACGCCCCGCCCGGCGCCCTGCGTCCCGTCATCGGCCATCCCCGCACCGAATCCGTCGGTCACCGCGTCGACGCCCTCGCCCACCACCGGGCCGAGTCCGCCGGCCACCACCGTCCGGACGCCCTGGGGCACCGCGGCGACCACCGTGCCGACGCCGAGCACGCGGCCCCGGTCGCCTACCCCTATCCCGACGGCTGCGGCGCCTGGCAGCAGGCCGATGTGCGCACCGCCCGCGACCGCCTCGGCTGGCGGCCCCGGATCGCCCTGGAGGAGTCCCTCGCCGACATCTGGATGGAGGCGGCATGTCGTATCTGACCAGCGCCGAAGCAGCCACCTCGCACACCGCTGTCCGCACCGGCCTTGGAGTGCCGGGCCTCGCCCACCCCCTCCTCGCCCCCGACGAGTGGGCCGGGCTCACCGGCCCCGGCACACCCCTGCACTGGGTCGTCCTCAACGTCGCCGACGGTCCCGGCGCGCACCCCGACCCGCACTGCCTGGAGGTGGCCGGGCGGCTGCGCAACGCCGGCGTCCGCGTCCTCGGCCACCTCGACGCCGGGTACGGGACCCGCGGCTTCGGCGAGCTGATCTCCGACGCGCACCGCTACCTCGACTGGTACCGGACCGACGGCTTCCTCATCGACCGCTGCCCCTCCGAACGGGAGGCCCTGCCCGAGGTCCGCCGCACGGTCGACACGCTCCGTGTGATCCGTGACGACGCCCACGTCGTCCTCGGCCACGGCACCCACCCGTACCCCGGTTACGCCGAGCACGCCGACCAGCTCGTCACCTTCTCCGGCGCCTGGAGCGACTACCGCTGGTCGCAGGCGGCCGATTGGAGCGCCGATCATCCGCCCGAGCGCTTCTGCCACTTCGTCCACGGCGTCCCCCGCGGTCACCTGGAGGAGGCGCTGCGCATCGCCCGCTGGCAGGGCGCGGCCACGATCTACTTCACGGACCGCTCGTACCGGGCCGGCCGCATGGACCCCTGGGAGGCGATGCCCGGCTACTGGGACGAAATCGTCTCGCGTATCGGGACGGGTGTCTCGGAATGAAAAAGGCCGTGGCAGTGTTACGGAGAGAACAACCGTAATGATTGACCGACCAACGGAGTCCCCGTGTCGCTGCCACCCCTGGTCGAGCCGGCCCCCGAGCTCACCGTAGACGAGGTCCGCAGGTACTCCCGCCACCTGATCATCCCCGACGTGGGGATGGACGGGCAGAAGCGGCTGAAGAACGCCAAGGTGCTCGCCGTGGGCGCGGGCGGCCTCGGCTCGCCGACCCTGATGTACCTGGCGGCAGCCGGTGTCGGCACGCTCGGCATCGTGGAGTTCGACGAGGTCGACGAGTCGAACCTGCAGCGTCAGGTCATCCACAGCCAGGCCGACATCGGTCGTTCCAAGGCCGAATCCGCCCGTGACACCATCAAGGGCATCAACCCGTACGTGGACGTGGTCCTTCACCAGGAGCGGCTCGAGGCCGACAACGTGATGGACATCTTCAGCCAGTACGACCTGATCGTCGACGGCACCGACAACTTCGCGACCCGCTACCTGGTCAACGACGCGTGCGTGCTGCTGGGCAAGCCCTACGTGTGGGGCTCGATCTACCGCTTCGACGGCCAGGCCTCCGTCTTCTGGTCCGAGCACGGCCCCTGCTACCGCTGCCTCTACCCGGAGCCCCCGCCCCCCGGCATGGTCCCCTCCTGCGCCGAGGGCGGCGTCCTCGGCGTGCTGTGCGCGTCCATCGGCTCCATCCAGACCAACGAGGCCATCAAGCTCCTGGCCGGCATCGGTGAGCCGCTGGTCGGCCGCCTGATGATCTACGACGCCCTGGAGATGCAGTACCGCCAGGTCAAGGTCCGCAAGGACCCGAACTGCGCGGTCTGCGGCGAGAACCCCACCGTCACCGAGCTCATCGACTACGAGGCCTTCTGCGGCGTCGTGTCCGAGGAGGCCCAGGCGGCGGCCGCCGACTCGACGATCACTCCGAAGCAGCTCAAGGAGTGGATCGACGACGGCGAGAACATCGAGCTCATCGACGTCCGTGAGCCGAACGAGTTCGAGATCGTCTCCATCCCGGGCGCCCGGCTGATCCCGAAGAACGAGTTCCTCATGGGCTCCGCCCTGGAGAGCCTCCCGCAGGACAAGAAGATCGTCTTGAACTGCAAGACGGGTGTCCGCAGTGCGGAAGTCCTGGCCGTCCTCAAGTCCGCGGGCTTCGCCGACGCCGTGCACGTCGGCGGCGGCGTGATCGGCTGGGTCAACCAGATCGAGCCGGAGAAGCCGGTGTACTGAGCCGGCATCGGCTCGGCGGCTCCGGGTTCCGCTCGGCCCGGGCTCCGTCCGGCGGGGGCTTCGCGCACCACAGGTGCCCGGAGCCCCCGCCGTCGTCATGAGCAGACCGTGCCGTCCTTCGGCACCGTTCCCTTCAGCAGGTAGGCGTCGACCGCGGAGTCGACGCAGTCGCTGCCGCTCCCGTACGCACCGTGGCCCTCGCCCTTCCAGGTGAGCACCACGCCGACGTCCTCGCCCAGCTCGTCCGCCATCCTGCGGGCTCCCTCGTAGGGCGTGGCCGGGTCGCCGGTGTTGCCGACCACCAGGACCGGCGCCGCGCCGGGTGCACTCACCTCCGGCGTCTCGTGCTGCCCGGGCACGGGCCACTCGTGGCACCAGCCGGCCGTGTCCCAGCCGAGGAAGGGGCCGAAGACGGGGGAGATCCTCTCGAACTCGGGCAGCCGCCTCTTCGTCTCCTCGGCGGTCGGCCTCTGCTTGTCGTCCAGGCACGATATGACCCGCTGAGAGTGGGTCATCGTGCCGTACGTCCCCGAGTCGTCGCGCTCGTTGTAGCCGTCGGCGAGGGCCAGCAGCTCCGAGCCGTCACCGTCCTGGGCCGCTTCCAGCGCGCTGGTCAGCGTCGGCCAGCCGTCCTTGCTGTAGAGCGGCAGGACGATGCCGGTGAGCGCCAGTGTCTGCGTCAGCCGCCGGCCCGGGGACGACGTCGGCAGGGGCTCGGCGTCGAGGCGCTTCAGCAGGGCGGCGATCTCCCTCGTGCCCTCCTCGGGGTCCTGCCCCGTGGACTCGAGGTAGTCGTCCAGGGCGCGCTGGAAGCCCCGTGCCTGGTTCTCCGCGTGGCCCATCGTGTCGGCGCTCGGGTCCACGACCGCGTCGAGGACCACCCGGCCCACGTTCTCGGGGAACAGGTGCGCGTAGACGCCGCCGAGTTCGGTGCCGTAGGAGATGCCGAAGTAGTGCATCTTCTCGTCGCCCAGCACATGCCGCATCAGGTCCATGTCGCGGGCGGTGTCCGTGGTCGACACGTGCGCCATCAGCTTGCCGGCCGCCTTCCGGCAGCCCTTGCCGAAGTCGGCGGCGTCCGCGAGGAACGCCCGCTCCTCGGCCGGCGTGTCCGGCGTCGCGTCCACCGACTCGGCGGCCTGGATCGCCTCGTCGTCGCGGCAGCGGACGCCCTCGCTGGCGCCGACCCCTCGCGGGTCCCAGCTCACCAGGTCGTACCGCTCGTGCAGGTCGGAGACGGCGTCGGCGTAGGAGGGCATCGTCGACACGCCCGAGCCGCCGGGGCCGCCGAAGTTGAACAGCAGCGAGCCGATGCGCCGGTCGCCACTCGCCCTGGACCGGATGAGGGCGAGGCCGATCGTCTCGCCGCCCGGGTCGGCCCAGTCCAGCGGCGCCTTGAGCGTGGCGCACTGCCAGTCGCCGCCGGGCGCGGGGGCGTCCGCCGTGTCCTCGCAGCGGCCCCAGTCGAGCGTCTGGGAGGCCAGTGACGCCGGCACCCCGGAGGGTGCCGCCGCCGACGGGCGCGCACCGCTCCTGTCGCCGTCGTCCGTGTCGTCGCCCGACGAGCCGCCGCCGCAGCCCGCCGTCAGCAGTGCGGCGGCGGCCGTCAGAGCCGTCCACCGTACGAGACGTGCCATGTGCACTCCCCCCTCGCTGGCCGTCCGCGCCGTGCGGCGGATGGCGGTCATGCCATCGTAGGCGCAGGCCACGACCCCGGCCGAAGCCTGTGGACAAAGTCCTGACCTGCGGCTTTGGGTCTCTCGTAGCGGGCCGGGGAGGACGGACGGCACCGGGATCAGGAGCAGACGGTCCCGGCCGCCGGAACGTTCCCGTCCAGCAGATAGCCGTGCACCGCGTCCTGGACGCACCGGTTCTTGCTGTCGTAGGCCCCGTGCCCCTGCCCCCGGTACGTCAGCTCCACGCCGACGTCCCCGCCCAGCGCGTCCACCATCTTCGCGGCTCCCTCGTAGGGCGTCGCGGGGTCGCCCGTGTTGCCGATCACCAGGATCGGCGGGGCGCCGGGCGCGCTGACGTCGGGATGGTCGGCGGCGCCGGCCACCGGCCAGTCGGTGCAGTTGACCATGCCCCAGGCGAGGTAGTCGCCGAACAGCGGGGACGCCTCGCGGAACTCGGGAAGCTTCCCCTCGATGTACGCGGAGTCGTAGCGGGGCTTGTCGTCGGCGCAGTTGATGGAGACGTTCGCCGCGGTGATGTTGCTGTACTCGCCGTCCTCGTTGCGCCCGTTCAACGCGTCCGAGAGCACCATGAGGATCCTGCCGTCACCGTCGTAGGCCTGCTCCAGGCCCTCGGTCAGGTACTCCCAGAAGTCCTTCGAGTACAGCGCCTGCGCGATGCCGCCGGTCGCCGCGGTCTGGGTGAGGTCGCGGGGGAAGATGCCCGGGATCGGCTTGCGGTCGAGGTCCCTCAGCAGCCGTGCGATGCGGTTCTCGACGTCCTGCACGCTGTCGCCGACCGGGCACTCCTCGACCTTGGACACGCAGTCCTCGGCGTAGTTGCCGAGCGCGCGCTGGAAGCCCTGGGCCTGCCCGAGCGACCCCTGCTCGGCGGTCTGCGTCGGATCGACGACCGCGTCGAAGACGGCCCGGCCCAGCTTCTTCGGGAACAGATGGGCGTAGACGCCGCCGAGTTCGGTGCCGTAGGAGATGCCGAAGTAGTACAGCTTGTCGTCGCCGAGGACCTGGCGCATCAGGTCCATGTCGCGGGCCGCGTCGGTGGTGGCCACGTGCGGCAGCATCCTCTTGGAGTTCTTCTCGCAGGCCGCGTTGAACTTCTCGGTGTTGTCCAGCAGCTCGGTGCGCTCGGCCGCGTCGTCCGGGGTGGCGTCCTGCTGGAAGTACGTGTCGAGCTGCTCGTCGTCCAGGCACTCCACGGGGGCGCTGCGGCCGACGCCGCGCGGGTCGAAGCTGACGAGGTCGTAGCGGGTGCGCAGGGTCGCGTAGTCCTGGCCGAAGGCGGGCAGGGTGGTGACGCCCGAGCCGCCGGGGCCGCCGAAGTTGAAGACGAGCGAGCCGATCCGCCGGTCCGGCGCGCCGCTGGCCTTCGCCCGGATCAGCGCCAGGCCGATCCTGTCGCCCCGGGGGTCGTCCCAGTCGAGCGGCGCCTTCATGGTGGCGCACTGCCACGCGTCGCCGTCCGGCAGGGGAGAGGGCGCGCTGCCGCCGCCCTCGGCCTGGGACGGTGCCGGGCAGTCCTTCCAGTCGAGCTTCTGCTCCGTGAGGTCCTCGTCGTCCTTGGAGCCGTCGCCGCAGCCCGCCAGCAGGGCGGACAGCAGGACGGCGGTGGCGGTGAGGGCGGCAGCGCGCAGCCGGGCAGGATTCGGCATGTCCCCATCGTGCGGGTGCGCCGGGTCGTGCGCCCGGGGCGCGAGCCGTACGAGGGACGCGGGGGCCGGCGTACCGGCGGGACCTACAGGGCCTCTTTCCGGGACAGGTGGTTGAAGGCCAGCCAGCCCGGCAGCACCGGAAGCCACAGGGTGAGCAGACGGAACAGCAGCACCGCGGGGGCGGCGACCTCCTTGGGCAGGCCGACGGCGATGAGGCCGACCGTCAGGGTCGCCTCCACCGCGCCCACACCGCCGGGCGTGGGCGCCGCGGACCCGAGCGCGTTGCCCGCGAGGAAGACGACGGCGACGCTGGCGATGCTGATCGACGTCGAGTCGTCGCCGAAGGCCCGGATGGAGGCGTCCAGGCACATCACGAAGCAGGCGGTGAGCAGCAGCATGCCGCCGATCCCGGTGACCAGCTTCTGCGGCCGCTGGAGCACGTCCAGCATCCGGGGCACGACGCCGGCGAAGAGCGACCGCACGCGCGTGACGACGAATTTCCGCAGGAACGGCACGGACGTCACCACGAGGACCAGCACCGCCACCGTCAGCAGACCCGCGATGACCGTCCGGGACGGCGACAGCGACGGGGTCTTCTCGGTACCGGTCAGATAGCCGAAGGACAGCAGCATCAGGATGTGGCAGCCCAGGCCGAAGAGCTGCGAGGCGCCGACACTCGCCACCGCGAGCCCCGGCCGCACCCCGGCCCGCTGGAGGAACCGCGTGTTCAGCGCGACACCGCCGACCGCCGCCGGCGCGACGATCTTCACGAAGGACCCGGCGACCTGTGCGGCCACGGTCCGCACGAAGGGCACCCGCTCGGGCACGAAGCCCAGCAGCGCCATCGCGGCGGCCACGTAGCTCGCCGCCGAGAACAGCACGGCCGCGGCGACCCAGCCCCACTGGGCGTTCGCGATCAGCGGACCGAACTCGATGTGGGTGAGCTGCGTCAGCAGGAAGTACGCGCCGATCGCGCCCGCGATGAAGCTGATCAGCGTGCGCGGACGCACCCGCTCCAGCCGGGCCGGCTCCACGGGCGCCTGCGGCCTGATCCGCAGCACCGCGTGCCGGATCAGCGTCAGCAGGTCCTCCTCGCGGGCCTCCTCCAGGGCGTCGTCCAGGGCCCGCTTCTCGGCCCGCTGCTCCGCTCGTACGGCCTTCTTGTCGGGCTTCGCCGAGGCGGACTCCATGTCGGTGCCGGCCTCCGAGCGGGCCGCCTTGGCCTGCCGGGACGCCTCCAGGACCGCCTCGCGTTCGCGCTGGGCCCGCTCCCGGGCCAGCCTGCGCAGGGTCGCGCGGGTGGTGCGGCTGAGCGCGATGGGCTGGAGCATCGGCAGACAGTCCGCCACGGCGTCGGGTCCGAGGACGTCGACCGCCGAGGCGACCGCGCGCTCGGCACCCACCCGCAGGCCGAGCGTCACCAGGAGCTGGGAGATGTCCATGCGCAGCAGGAGGTCGCCCGCGGCGATCTCGCCGATCCGCAGCTCGGTGAGGATCACGGTGCCGGAACGATCCACCAGGATGGCGTCGCCCACCAGCCTGCGGTGCGCGATGCGCCGGGACTGCAGGGCGCGTACCTGCTGCCAGGTGTCCCGCAGCAGATCGTCGGTGATCTCGTCGTCCGACAGCGAGTCGAGGGTGCGGCCGCCGGTGTGCTCGTAGACGAGCATCACGGCGTCGGGGCCCAGTTCGGACGTGGCGATCAGCTTCGGGGCGTTGGCGCCGGCCGCGATCGCCGCGTAGGCCAGCAGCGCCTCCTGCTCCAGCGCCTGGCGCAGCGAGGGAAGACTGCTGCGGGTGGCGAAGCCGCGCAGCGTCAGGTTGCGCCACGCGCGGTAGAAGAAGCCCTGTGCCTGCTGTTCGCGGTCCACGACCGTGACGTCCAGCGGCCGGCCGTCCTCCAGGGTGACGAAGTACCGCCGCCCCCGGTCACCGGTCTCGGAGGTGTCCGTCTGCGCCTCCTCGCGCGCGGCGGTCACCGGACGGAACCCGACGTGCCGCAGCCCCGCCATCAGCGTCCGGCCGGTGGGGCGGACGTTGGGGGAGCCGACCGCGTACAGCGTGCCGTAGGCCACGGTCCAGCCGATCAGGACCGTCAGGATGATCGAGAACGGCGTCGTGTAGCCGGTGACCAGCATCGAGAACGCGTCGAGGAGCAGCACGATCCACAGCACCGCGCGCCAGCGGGGCCTGCGGGACATCCCGACGGCCGTCATGTACGCGATGACCGGGGCCAGGTAGCCGTGCACGGGGTCGGTGAGCGCGTGCACGTCGCCCGGTGAGGGCTGGGTGAGCGCGTCCTGGATGGAATCGGGGGCCGCTTTCGCCACCCACAGGTCGGTGGCGAGGGTCACGCCGTGGGCGAGGACCGCCGCGAGCACGCCGTCGGCGATCCGCAGCCCGTCCCGCTTGATCAGCCGTTCGACCGCGAACGCCACCGGCACCAGGAGGATCGCGATGCTGGAGGCCAGGCCGGCGACCTTGATCAGCAGATCGGGCGCCTGCCCGGTGCCCTTGGTGATGTCCTGTTCGAGCCCCGACGTGGTGCCGTGCGCGAAGGCCGCGACCGCGAGGAGCACGGCGACCGCGAGCACGCCCACCAGGAGCCGCATCAGGTCGGAGGGACGGTGCACGCGCGCGGGGAGGAGCGGTTCGTCGCCCTCCACCTCGTCGATGTGCGCCACATCACCCGGATCGGCGGCCGTCGCCCCCGGGGCGTCCGCCCCGCTCGGGCCGGACTTCCCGCCCTCGCCGCTCCCCGGGCGCGACGAAGAGTCAGAGGTGCCCTCGGCGTCCTCGGGGTGCACACCCTGCTGCTTCATCGCCTCTTCTTGCTCTCGTATCACTGGTCACCGACCGCACGATGGTGGCATGTCGTACCGACAACCGACGGCATCAGGGTGCCCGTGCGGGCCGCACAGTCTGCCCGAAGCGCCCTTGCGCGGGCGAGGGACCGCATCCTCGCGAGCGCGCCGCGTTGTCGGTGGGGTGGGGCAGGATGGGACGGATGAGCGAGCAGAGCCTTCCGGACGAGGCCGTCGTGGAGTACCCGGACGCGCTGCCCGAGTACGCCGAGCGGGTCCTCGAGGTCGCCGAGCTGATTCCGCCGGGCCGCGTCATGACGTACGGGGACGTCGCCGAATGGCTGGAGGAGGGAGGCCCCCGGCAGGTCGGCCGCGTGATGTCCCTCTACGGTGGGGCCGTCTGCTGGTGGCGGGTCGTCCGCGCGGACGGCACCCTGCTGCCCGGCCACGAGCTGGAGGCGCTCGGCCGCTACCGGGCGGAGGGCACGCCGCTGAAGGAGGCGGGCAGAGCCGCGGAGGGCCATGTGCCGCGCCTCGACATGAGACGGGCCCGGTGGGACGGCGGCGAACGCGCGCAGGGTCACACCTGACAGCTTCCGCCATCGGACGACCCGGCGTGTGACACGTGATCCGTACGAGGGAAACGGGACACACCGGGCACCTCCGTGACATGACGTACGTTCGAGGGGCGGGGGACTCGCGAGCCGGGAGCGACCCGGGGGATGAAGGGGAAGCCCTGCTTCCGCCTCGTTCGTCGGCGTAGCGTCGGCCGCGCGCCTCCGCCTCATCCCGCGGCCACCGCCGTCCCCGCAGGACGGACAGCCCACCAGCACACCCACCAGGACCGGCGAACCACGTGAGCTCCTCTTCCTCCTCCGGACGCCCGTCGCACGCCCAGGTGCGACGGGGGAGCCCGGGCGCCTACCGGCTGGTGCGTACCGCGCCGGCCCGCGTGGACCCCCCTCGTCTGGACGCCGCCCAGCGCGCCGTGGTTGACCACCGGGCCGGGCCGCTGCTCGTCCTCGCCGGTCCGGGCACCGGCAAGACCACCACCCTGGTCGAGTCGGTGGCGGAGTGGATCGCCCGCGGCGGCGACCCGGAACGGATCCTGGTCCTCACCTTCAGCCGCAAGGCCGCCGTCGAACTGCGCGACCGGATGGCGCTGCGCATGGGCGCCGCCCGCGCCCCCCGGGCGACGACCTTCCACTCCTTCGGCTACGCCCTGGTCCGCGCCCACCAGGACAGCGACCTGTTCGTGGAGCCGCTGCGGCTGCTGTCCGGCCCGGAGCAGGACGTCACCGTGCGTGAACTGCTCGCCGGGCAGGTGGACCTGGAGCGCCTCGGCCTCGCGCACGTGCGCTGGCCCGACGAACTGCGCGCCTGTCTGACCACCCGGGGCTTCGCCGACGAGGTCCGCGCGGTCCTCGCCCGCAGCCGCGAGCTGGGCCTCGGCCCCGACGCCCTGGAGGCGTTCGCCCGCCGCATCGGCCGCCCCGACTGGCGGGCCGCCGCCGTCTTCCTCGCCGAGTACCTGGACGTGCTCGACCTGCAGGGCGTCCTCGACTACGCGGAACTCGTCCACCGCGCGGTGCTGCTCGCCCGGCGCCCCGAGGTCGCCGCGCAGCTCGCCGCGCGGTACGACGCCGTGTACGTCGACGAGTACCAGGACACCGACCCCGCGCAGACACGGCTGCTGCACGCCCTGGCCGGCGGCGGGCGCACCCTCGTCGCCTTCGGTGACCCCGACCAGTCGATCTACGCCTTCCGGGGTGCCGACGTGAACGGCATCCTCGACTTCCCGCACGCCTTCCCGCGCGCGGACGGCCGCCCCGCGCCGGTCGAGGTGCTGCGGACCTCGCGCCGGTCCGCGGCCGCGCTGCTCGCCGCCACCCGGCTGCTGACCCAGCGCATGCCGCTGACCCGCCTCCCCGCCGAGAAGGTGCGCGCCCACCGGGAGCTGACTCCCGTACGGGACGGGGGCCGCGTCGAGGTGTACACGTACCCGACGTCCGGCACCGAGCTGGACAACGTCGCCGACATCCTGCGCCGGGCCCACCTCGAGGACGGCGTCCCGTGGAGCGACATGGCCGTCCTCGTACGCGCCGGCTCCCGCAGCATCCCGACCCTGCGCCGCGCCCTCACCGCGGCGGGCGTCCCCCTGGACGTCGACGGCGACGACCTGCCCCTGCGCCACGAGCCGGCGGTGGCCCCCCTGCTGACGGCGCTGCGGGCGGTGGCGACGGCGGTGGCGGAGGAGCGGCCGCGCGGCGGGCCGCTCGCGGGCGCCCCGGCCGGCACGGCGGACGCGGGTGACGACGACGCCGAGGGTGAGGCGGACTCCGAGGGCGGTGAAGGCGTACGGGCGGGGGACTCCTCCTGGCTCGGCACCGAGACCGCCCTCACCCTGCTCACCTCCCCCCTCGCCGGCATGGACGCCGCCGATCTGCGTCGCCTCGGGCGCGCCCTGCGGGACGAGGAGCGGGCCGCCGGGAACCCGTTGCCGCCGCCCTCGGACGAACTGCTCGCCCGGGCCCTCGCCGAGCCGGAGCGTCTCGCCGTGCACGACCCCGCCTACGCGCGCGGCGCACAACGGCTCGGCGCGCTGCTGCGCAAGGCCCGGGAGCGGCTCGCCGGCGGCGGCAGCGCGGAGGAGGCGCTGTGGGACCTGTGGGAGGGCACTCCGTGGCCCGGCCGCCTGGAACGGTCGGCCAGGCGCGGCGGCGCGGCCGGGCGCAACGCCGACCGCGACCTGGACGCCGTGTGCGCGCTGTTCGCCACCGCCGCCCGCGCCGAGGAGCGCACCGGAGGGCGCGGCGCGCTGAACTTCCTGGAGGAGATCGAGGCCGAGGACATCGCCGCCGACACCCTCACCCGGCGTGCCGTGCGCCCCGACGCTGTCCGCCTGATGACCGCGCACCGCTCCAAGGGCCTGGAATGGCGGCTGGTCGTCGTCTCGGGCGTCCAGGAGGGCCTGTGGCCGGACCTTCGCCGCCGCGGTTCCCTGCTGGAGGCCGACCGGATCGGCCGGGACGGACTCGCCGAGCCCCTCACCCCCGGCGCGCTCCTCGCCGAGGAGCGCCGGCTGTTCTACGTGGCCGCCACGCGCGCGCGTGAACGCCTCGTCGTGACCGCCGTGAAGGCACCCGCCGACGACGGCGACCAGCCCTCCCGCTTCCTGACCGAGCTGGGCGTCGAGCCCGCCGACGTCACGGGCCGCCCCCGGCGCCCCCTCGCCGTCGCGGCCCTCGTCGCCGAACTGCGCGCCACCACGGTCGACCCCCGGGTCTCCGAGCCCCTGCGCCAGGCCGCCGCCCGCCGCCTGGCCCGCCTCGCCGCCCTCGCCGACGAGGACGGCCGCCCCCTGGTGCCCTCCGCCCACCCCTACCGCTGGTGGGGCATGTGGGACCCGACCGAGAGCAGGGTGCCGCTGCGCGACCGCGACCGGCCCGTCACCCTCTCCGGCAGCGCCCTCGACCAGCTCGCCAACACGTGCGCGCTCCAGTGGTTCCTCGGCCGGGAGGTGAAGGCGGACGCGCCCGCCACCGCCGCGCAGGGCTTCGGCAACGTGGTGCACGTCCTCGCCGACGAGGTCGCCTCCGGGCACACCCCGGCCGACCTCGACGTCCTCATGGAGCGCCTGGACTCGGTGTGGAACGCGCTCGCCTTCGACGCGCCGTGGAAGTCCGCGCAGGAGAAGGCCAACGCGCGCGTGGCGCTCGAACGCTTCCTGAAGTGGCACGTGATGGACCGCGCCGGGCGCACGCCGGTGGCCAGCGAGCACGACTTCGACGTGACCCTGGAGGCGGGGGAGTACGAGGTTCGCATCCGCGGCCAGATGGACCGCGTCGAGTCCGACGGCGACGGCCGCGCCTACGTCGTCGACTTCAAGACCGGCAAGCAGGCGCCCAGCTCCGCCGAGGTGGCCCGCCACCCCCAGCTCGCCGTCTACCAGCTCGCCGTGCGCGAGGGCGCCGTCGACGAGGCCTTCGGCGGGGCGCGCCCCGAACCGGGCGGCGCCGAACTGGTCCAGTTGCGCCAGGGCGCGGCCAAGCGCGACGGCGGCGAGACGCTGCCCAAGGTGCAGGCCCAGGACTCCCTGGCGGGCCCGGAGGGGGAGTGGGTCGGGGACCTGCTGGCCACGGCCGCCGGCAAGGTCCTCGACGAACGGTTCGGCCCGACCGCCGGCCAGCACTGCACGCACTGCGCCTTCCGCGCGTCGTGCAGCGCACGGCCCGAGGGACGCCACGTGGTGGAGTGACACGCAGCGCGCGCCGACCGGTGTGACCAGTCGCACCACCCCCGCCGACCTGCGTTTCTTCCCGCTCACGGGGCTCGCGCGGCGACCGCTGTCAGTGGGCGCGGCTAGCCTCTTCGACGTGCCCGCCCGTATCACCGATCCCGAGCAGCTCAAAGAACTCCTCGGAATCCCCTTCACCCCGGAGCAGACGGCCTGCATCGTGGCGCCGCCCGCCCCGCAGGTGATCGTGGCCGGAGCCGGGTCGGGCAAGACGACCGTGATGGCGGCGCGCGTGGTGTGGCTCGTCGGCACCGGGCAGGTGGCCCCCGAGCAGGTGCTCGGCCTCACCTTCACCAACAAGGCCGCCGGCGAACTCGCCGAACGTGTCCGTACGGCCCTGGTCCGGGCCGGCGTCACGGACCCCGACGTGATCGACCCGGACAACCCGCCGGGCGAGCCGGTGATCTCCACGTACCACGCCTTCGCCGGCCGCCTGCTCACCGACCACGGCCTGCGCCTCGGGCTGGAGCCGACGTCCCGCCTGCTCGCCGACGCCACCCGCTACCAACTGGCCGCGCGGGTGCTGCGCGAGGCGCCGGGGCCGTATCCGGCGCTCACCCGCTCCTTCGCCGACCTGGTCGGCGACCTCCTCGCCCTCGACGCCGAGCTGTCCGAACACCTCGTGCGCCCCGAGGACCTGCGCGCCTGGGACGCGGACCTCCTCACGACCCTCGGGAACGTCAAGCTCACCAACGCCGACCTGCGCAAGGTCCCCGAGGCCGCCGCCGCCCGCCGGGAACTGGCCGACCTGGTGATCCGCTACCGGGCCGCCAAACGCGAACGCGACCTGCTCGACTTCGGCGACCAGATCGCCCTGTCCGCGCGGCTCGCCCGGCTCCCCGAGGTAGGCCGCCTGCTGCGCGACGAGTTCCGGGTCGTGCTGCTCGACGAGTACCAGGACACCTCGGTGGCCCAGCGCATCCTCCTGGCGGGCCTGTTCGGCGGCGGCACGGGCCACCCCGTGACCGCGGTCGGCGACCCCTGCCAGGCGATCTACGGCTGGCGCGGCGCCTCCGTCGCCAACCTCGACGACTTCCCCGAGCACTTCGCGCACGCCGACGGCCGCCCGGCCACCCGCCAGGCACTCAGCGAGAACCGCCGCAGCGGCGGCCGCCTCCTCGACCTCGCCAACGGCCTGGCCGAGCCCCTGCGCGCCATGCACGCGGGCGTGGAGGCCCTGCGCCCCGCGCCCGGCGCCGAGCGCGACGGCCTGGTCCGCTGCGCCCTCCTGCGCACGCACGCCGAGGAGACCGACTGGATCGCCGACTCCATCGCCCACCTGGTCCGCACGGGCAAGGCGCCCGGTGAGATCGCCGTCCTGTGCCGCACGGCGACCGACTTCGCCGAGATCCAGGGCGCGCTGGTGGCCCGCGACGTCCCTGTCGAGGTGGTGGGCCTGTCCGGGCTGCTCCACCTGCCCGAGGTGGCCGATCTGGTCGCCGTCTGCGAGGTCCTGCAGGACCCCGGCGCCAACGCCTCCCTCGTCCGGTTGCTCACCGGCCCGCGCTGGCGCATCGGCCCGCGCGACCTCGCCCTCCTCGGCCGCCGGGCCCGGCTTCTGGTGAGTCACGCGCGCGTGGACGGCGACGACGACCCCGACCGGCGGCTCGCCGAGGCCGTCGAGGGCGTCGACCCGTCCGAGGTGATCTCCCTCGCGGACGCCCTCGACACCTTCCTGGAGACACCCCTGGACGGCAGCGGGGACGACGACGGGCTGCCGTTCTCGCCGGACGCGCGCGTACGGTTCGCACGCCTCGCCGCCGAGCTGCGCGACCTGCGCCGAGCCCTGTCCGACCCCCTCATGGACGTCCTGCACCGCGTCCTCGCCACCACCGGCCTGGAGGTCGAGCTGTCGGCGTCGCCGCACGCCCTGGCCGCCCGCCGCCGCGAGACCCTGTCGAACTTCCTGGACGTCGCCGCCTCCTTCGCCGCGAGCGACGGCGAGGCGACCCTGCTCGCCTTCCTGGGCTTCCTGCGCACCGCCGCCCAGTACGAGAAGGGCCTCGACAACGCCCTGCCCGGCGGGGAGAACACCGTCAAGGTGCTGACCGCGCACAAGTCCAAGGGCCTGGAGTGGGACGTCGTCGCCGTCCCCGGGCTGGTCACCGGCACCTTCCCCAGCGGGCAGGGCCGCGAGAAGTGGACCGCGCAGGGCAAGGTGCTGCCCCACGGGCTGCGCGGCGACGCCGACACCCTGCCCGACGTCGACTCCTGGGACTCACGGGGCCTGAAGGCCTTCCACGAGGCCATGAAGGAACACCAGCACACCGAGGAAATCCGCCTCGGCTACGTCACCTTCACCCGGCCCCGCTCCCTGCTCCTGGGCTCCGGCCACTGGTGGGGGCCCAGCCAGAAGAAGCCGCGCGGACCCTCCGACTTCCTCCGGGCCCTGTACGACCACTGCGCCGCCGGGTACGGCGAGATCGAGGCGTGGGCGGACGAACCCGCCGAGGACGAGGAGAACCCGGCACTCGTCGAGGACGCCGTCGACCGGGCCTGGCCGCTGCCCCTGGACGACACCGCCCTCGCCCTGCGCCGGGCCGCCGCAGAGACGGTCCTCGACCACCTGGACGCCCTCGCCGCCGAGGCCGACGGGCGGCCCACCGCCACCCACGACCCGGACACCCACGACGACCCGGACTGGCCGGCGCCTCCGGCGGACGACGAAGCCTTTCCCCCGGGCGACCCCCTGGACGCCGACCTGTTCCCCGAGGAGCCCTTCCCTCCGGGCGACGCCCCCTTCCCCGACGCCGAGGACCCCGCCTGGCCGGAGGACGCCGCGGACTGGGACTCCTGGACGCCGGACCGCCCCACGGCCACGGGAGACCACGAGCCCGCAACCCCGGACCGCCCCGCGACCCCGGACCGCCCCGCGACCCCGGACCGCCCCGCGACCCCGGACCGCCCCGCCACGCGCCCGACGGTCCCGCACCAGGCGCCGCCCCCGCCGCAGCCCGCCACCACCGGCATCCCCCGCCCCCAGGAGCCCCCGCGCACCGGCACCTCCCGCCTCACCCCCGAGGAGGCCCGCACCGTCGCCTCCTGGGACCGCGACCTGGAGGCCCTCACCGGAGAGCTGCTGCGCGCCCGCCGGAGCGTGACCGAGGTGCCGCTCCCGGCGTCGCTGACCGCGTCCCAGCTCCTGCGCCTGGCCGCCGACCCGGACGGCTTCGCCCAGGAGCTGGCCCGCCCCATGCCCCGCCCGCCGCAGCCCGCCGCACGCCGCGGCACCCGCTTCCACGCGTGGGTCGAATCCCGCTTCGAAGCGCTGACGCTGCCCATGCTGGAGCCCGAGGAGCTGCCCGGCGGCGAGGCCGAGATCGCCGACGAACGCGACCTGGAGTTCCTCAAGGACGCCTTCGAACGCACCGAGTACGCGCACCGCACCCCCTACCGCGTCGAGGTGCCCTTCCAGCTCACGCTCGCCGGACGCGTCGTCCGCGGCCGGATCGACGCCGTCTACAAACAGGGCGAGGGCCGGGCGGCGACGTACGAGATCGTCGACTGGAAGACGGGCCGGGAGGCGTCCGGCGACCCGCTCCAGCTCGCGGTGTACCGCCTGGCCTGGGCCGAGCAGCAGCGGGTCCCTCCGGAGTCGGTGACGGCCACCTTCCTCTACGTACGCACCGGAGAGGCCGTACGACCGGAGGGTCTGCCCGACCGCGCCGCGCTGGAGCGGCTGCTGGCGGCCGAGCCCGTCGGTGACGAAGCGCACGGTCACGGTGTCCGCGCGGGCCGATAGGCTCGTGGACATGAGCCATCCCGTTGACAATGCCGTCAGCGCTGTCCGTACGTACATCGAGCAGCACCGTGCCGCCTTCCTCGACGACCTCGCCGAGTGGCTGCGCATCCCGTCCGTCTCGGCCCAGCCCGGCCACGCGGACGACGTCCGCCGCAGCGCCGACTGGCTCGCCGCGAAGCTGACGGAGACCGGCTTCCCGACCGTCGAGACCTGGCCCACCGCGGGCGCCCCGGCCGTCTACGCCGAGTGGCCCGCGGACGACCCCGCGGCACCGACGGTCCTCGTCTACGGGCACCACGACGTCCAGCCGGCGGCCCGCGAGGACGGCTGGAACAGCGACCCCTTCGAGCCCGTCGTCCGCGACGGCCGCCTCTACGCGCGCGGCGCGGCCGACGACAAGGGCCAGGTGTTCTTCCACACGCTCGGCGTCCGCGCCCACCTCGCCGCCACCGGCCGCACCGCCCCGGCCGTGCACCTCAAGCTGCTGATCGAGGGCGAGGAGGAGTCCGGCTCCCCGCACTTCCGCGGGCTCGTCGAGGAGCACGCCGAGCGGCTCGCCGCCGACGCGGTGATCGTCTCCGACACCGGCATGTGGTCCGAGGACACCCCGACGGTGTGCACCGGCATGCGCGGCCTCGCCGAGTGCGAGATCCGGCTGCACGGACCCGACCAGGACATCCACTCCGGCTCCTTCGGCGGCGCGGTCCCCAACCCGGCCACGGCCGTCGCCCGCCTCGTCGCCGCCCTCCACGACGAGCACGCGCGCGTGGCGATACCCGGCTTCTACGACGGTGTGATCGAACTCACCGACCGCGAACGCGCCCTCTTCGCCGAGCTGCCCCTCGACGAGGACCGGTGGCTGCGCACGGCCAAGTCGTACGCCGCCCACGGCGAGGCCGGACACACCACCCTGGAGCGCATCTGGGCCCGGCCCACCGCCGAGGTCAACGGCATCGGCGGCGGCTACCAGGGCCCCGGCAGCAAGACGATCATCCCGTCCTCCGCCATGGTGAAGCTCTCCTTCCGCCTGGTCGCGGGACAGGACCCCGACCACATCGAGAAGGCCGTCCGCGCCTGGGCCGCCGAGCAGGTGCCGGCCGGCATCCGCTGCGAGATCACCTTCGGCTCGGCCACGCGTCCGTGCCTGACGCCGCTGGACCACCCGGCGCTGCAGTCCGTGGTCCGCGCCATGGGCCTGGCCTTCGGCACCCCGGTCCGCTTCACCCGCGAGGGCGGCTCCGGACCGGCCGCCGACCTCCAGGAGGTCCTCGGCGCACCGGTGCTCTTCCTCGGCATCTCCGTCCCGTCCGACGGCTGGCACGCCCCGAACGAGAAGGTCGAGCTGGACCTTCTGCTCAAGGGCGTCGAGACCTCGGCCCACCTGTGGGGCGACCTGGCGGAGCACTGGCGCAACGCGCCCTGAGCGCCCGCGCGGCCCGGGTCCGGACCGGTCAGGCGTGCGCGGCACACTGGAGGGGCCGCGCCGCACCGCCGAGAGCACTCCCGGACCCCGTCGCCGTCCGCCGCACCACCCGCTGAACCGCCTGCCGAACCACAACCGCTCACCGGGGGAGTTGGAAGCACCCGTGACCACCTGGACCGATCACACCGCCGACCGTCCCATCTCGCTCACCGCCCCGAGCGGCATCGACCGCGCCGCCCACCACCGGCTCGACGAGGCCTGGCTCGCGGCGGCGTGGAGCCACCCCTCGACGCGCTGCTTCGTCGTCTCCGGCGGCCAGGTCCTCATCGACGAGACGCCCGACGGGCGCACCGAACTGGTCATGACGCCCTCGTTCGAGGCCCCGCTCACCGAGGCCCACCGGTACTTCCTCGGCACCGACGAGGACGGCGTCAGCTACTTCGCCCTCCAGAAGGACTCCCTGCCGGGCCGCATGGACCAGTCCGCGCGCCCCGCGGGCCTGCGCGAGGCCGGTCTGCTGCTGTCCCCCCGCGACGCGGGCCTGATGGCGCACGCGGTGGCCCTGGAGAACTGGCAGCGCCTGCACCGGTTCTGCTCCCGCTGCGGCGAGCGCACCGTCATCGCCGCGGCCGGCCACATCCGCCGCTGCCCCGCCTGCGGCGCCGAGCACTACCCGCGCACCGACCCGGCCGTGATCATGGCCGTCACCGACGCCGAGGACCGGATCCTGCTCGGCCGCCAGGTCCACTGGCCCGAGGGCCGCTTCTCCACGCTCGCCGGTTTCGTCGAGCCCGGGGAGTCCATCGAGCAGGCGGTGCGCCGCGAGGTCTTCGAGGAGGTCGGCATCACCGTCGGCCCCGTCGAGTACGTCGCCAGCCAGCCCTGGCCCTTCCCGTCCAGCCTGATGCTGGGCTTCATGGGCCGCGCCGTCTCCACCGAGATCGATGTCGACGGCGACGAGATCCACGAGGCCCGCTGGTTCTCGCGCGACGAGATGGCCGCCGCGTTCGAGTCCGGCGAGGTGCTGCCGCCCTACGGCATCTCGATCGCGGCCCGCCTGATCGAGCTCTGGTACGGCAAGCCGCTGCCGACCCGCGGCTTCGTCCGCGAAGGCGCGTGAGCGACGGCGCACGAGCAAGGGGTGGGCCCTTCCCCGCACGGGGAAGGGCCCACCCCTTCACTCACCTTCCGGCCACCGGGCCGCTCAGGCGCCGACCTTCTGCTTGACCTGCGCCAGCGACGGGTTCGTCAGCGTGGAACCGTCGGGGAAGAGCACGGTCGGGACTGTCTGGTTTCCGCCGTTCGCCTTCTCCACGAACGCGGCCGACTCCGGGTCCTGCTCGATGTTGATCTCGGTGTACTCGATGCCCTCGCGGTCCATCTGGCTCTTCAGCCGACGGCAGTAGCCGCACCACGTGGTGCTGTACATCGTCACAGTGCCCGGCATGTCTCTCGTGCTCCTTCGGCGGCTCGGGGATGAGGTCGCAGGGAGTTGAACGTTCACGCAGGCGCCGTCATTCCCGCCCACCGCCTTGCCCGTGACGACTGTCGCATCAGTACGACGATCCGTACGCGCCTGTGGACAACCGGCACAGCCGTTTCGCGGGACCTGGCAGCATGGCTGTGTGACAGCAGCAACGCACTCCACCCTCTTCCCGCAGGTACCGGACTCTGCCGACGCGGTGCTCGAAGGGCTCGACCCCGAGCAGCGCGAGGTGGCCACCAGCCTGCGCGGTCCGGTGTGCGTGCTGGCCGGCGCCGGTACCGGCAAGACCCGGGCGATCACCCACCGCATCGCCTACGGGGTCCGCGCCGGGATCCTCCAGCCCTCCAGCGTGCTCGCCGTCACCTTCACCAACCGTGCCGCCGGAGAGATGCGGGGGCGGCTGCGCCAGCTCGGAGCGGCCGGTGTCCAGGCCCGGACCTTCCACTCCGCGGCGCTGCGCCAGCTCCAGTACTTCTGGCCGAAAGCGATCGGTGGCTCCCTGCCCCGGCTCGTCGACCGCAAGATCCAGCTGGTCGCCGACGCGGCCGCCGCCTGCCACCTCCGCCTCGACCGGGGGGAGCTGCGCGACGTCACCGCCGAGATCGAATGGGCCAAGGTCACCCAGACCGTCCCCGCCGACTACGCCCCCGCCGCCGCCAAGGCCGGCCGCGAGGCCCCCCGCGACGCGGCCGAGATCGCCCAGCTCTACTCCGCCTACGAGGACCTCAAGCGCCACCGCGGCGTCATCGACTTCGAGGACGTGCTGCTGCTGACCGTGGCCGTTCTCCAGGACCGGCACGACGTCGCCGACCAGGTCCGCGCCCAGTACCAGCACTTCGTGGTCGACGAGTACCAGGACGTCAGCCCGCTCCAGCAGCGCCTGCTGGAACTGTGGCTCGGCGACCGCGACGACCTGTGCGTCGTCGGCGACGCCAGCCAGACCATCTACTCGTTCACGGGAGCAACCCCCGACCACCTGCTCGACTTCCGCGTCAAGTACCCGGACGCCACCGTCGTCAAGCTGGTCCGCGACTACCGCTCCACCCCGCAGGTCGTGCGCCTCGCCAACGGCCTGCTCGCCCAGGCCCGCGGCCGGGCCGCCGACCACCGCCTGGAACTGGTCTCGCAGCGTCCCCCGGGCCCCCAGCCCGTCTTCACCGAGTACACCGACGAGCCCGCCGAGGCGGAGGGCGCCGCCCGCCGCATCCGCGAGCTGATCGACTCGGGCGTCGCCCCCGCCGGGATCGCGGTCCTGTTCCGTACGAACTCCCAGTCCGAGACCTACGAGCAGGCCCTCGCCGACGCCGGCGTGCCCTACCAGCTCCGCGGCGCGGAACGCTTCTTCGACCGCCCCGAGGTGCGCAAAGCCGGCAGCGCGCTGCGAGCGGCGGCACGCTTCGGCGGCAACGACCACCTCCTCGACGACGCCGTCGACCTGCCGTCCCAGGTGCGCGCGGTGCTGTCGGGCGAGGGCTGGACACCGCAGCCGCCGGCCGGGTCCGGCGCCGTCCGCGAACGCTGGGAGTCGCTGGCCGCGCTCGTCGCCCTCGCCCAGGACTTCGCCGCCGCCCAGCCGGGCGCCACCCTGGCCGCCCTCGTCGCGGAGCTGGACGAACGGGCGGGCGCCCAGCACGCCCCGACCGTCCAGGGCGTCACGCTCGCCTCGCTGCACTCGGCGAAGGGCCTGGAGTGGGACGTCGTCTTCCTGGTCGGTGTCGCCGAGGGCATGATGCCGATCACCTACGCAAAGACCGACGAGCAGATCGAGGAGGAACGCCGCCTCCTCTACGTCGGCGTCACCCGTGCCCGCGAGCGCCTGCACGTCTCCTGGGCGCTGGCCCGCTCGCCCGGCGGCCGCCCGAACCGGCGCCCCAGCCGCTTCCTCCAGGGACTGCGGTCCGGCTCCGGCCCGGCGGCCGCCCGCGCCCTGTCCGGCGGCGGCCCCGGCGGGGTGGTGCGCGGCTCCGGGCGCGGGACGACGGCCGCCGCGCCGCGCAGAACCCAGCGGACCGTGGCCCGCTGCCGGGTCTGCGGCCGGACGCTGACCGACGCCGGCGAGATGAAGCTGATGCGCTGCGAGGACTGCCCCTCGGACATGGACGAGGGCGTCTACGAGCGGCTGCGCGAGTGGCGCGCGGTCCAGGCGGGGCGCAGCGGGCAGCCCGCGTTCTGCGTCTTCACCGACAAGACGCTGATGGCGATCGCCGAGTCCGTCCCGGAGGACGAGCACGAGCTGGCGCGGATCCCGGGCGTCGGGGCACGCAAGTTCAACCGTTACGGAGCCGATGTTCTGGCCATCTGCGCAGGCCGGGACGTTGGCGGACTTGACGAAGCCGACTGAGGCGAACTCGTCGAAAAAATAGTTTGCGCATGCCCCGGGAATCCCCATAGGTTCTTGGTCACGGGGAACGACGGCCTTCCCGAAGGCCCTGCCCCCGTGTTGTACTTGCATATCCGCGGACCGGTTCGCACCGGTCCCCCGAGACGCCGAGAGGAGGCGAGTCCAGTGATCAGCATCAACTTCAGCACCACCGCCGGTTCCACCGCCAAACTGACCGATCGCTCGGCCGTCTCCCTGTGCATGCTCGGCTCCTCGAACCCGGGCACCGGTCTGTCCGGCATTCGTGCCGTGCGTCCGGCGTCCCCCTCCCTTGCCTCCGTGGACCTTGTCGTCCGTGAGCGCAATGAGCGACCGACCCAGGCACTGGAAGCAGCAGTAGCGGCACAGGCCCAGGCCTATGCCTTTACGGCGACCGGTGCCGGATTCCGGAAGCAGACGACGCAGCACCACCTGATGTGGGCCTTCCGTGGGCCAGAACCCTGGAGTGATCCAGCCTGATCGCCGATCAGGCCGGCGCCTTCAGGGCCGCGGAACCCCATCCGGGATCCGCGGCCCTTCTGTTTTCCCCGAACGGGGGAGGACGGCACGAAGGCGCCTCGGGACAACAAAAGAACCCGGTACCAAGCCGCAGCCCGGCCGACCGGCCGGAACGACCAGACGAGGAAGACCAACCGTGCAACTCGAAGCGCACGCCCCGTCCGTACCGCCTTCCGACACGATCCCCAAGCCCGGCTCCACGGAGGACTCCACCTTGACCCCGCTCACCGCGCTCACCGCGCTCGACGACGCCATCGAGAACCTCGGCGTACCCGTCCCCTGCCGTTCCTACGACCCGGAGGTCTTCTTCGCGGAGTCGCCGGCGGACGTCGAGTACGCCAAGTCCCTCTGCCGCACCTGCCCGCTGGTCGAGGCCTGCCTCGCCGGCGCCAAGGAGCGCCGTGAGCCGTGGGGCGTCTGGGGCGGCGAGCTGTTCGTCCAGGGCGTCGTCGTCGCCCGGAAGCGGCCGCGTGGTCGCCCGCGCAAGAACCCGGTCACGGCATGAACATCACCGGAACGATCGACCGTCCCCTCACGCACGACCCCAAGAAGCAGGCCCCGATGAAGCCGTCCACCCACGACATCGCAGGCACCACGCCTGAGGACTTCACCACCAGCGACGCGAAGGACTCGCGTCAGAACAGGACCCGCGAGATGCAACTCATCCCAGAAGCCCTGGCGCGTGCGCATATGCACGAGCGCCTGCACGAGGCGGAGCAGGAACGCCGGGCCCTGCGCCTGGCGACCGCCCGCCGGATGCAACGCCGGGCCGAGCGCGCCTCGATGCGCGCCCGGCGCGCGCTCGCCATGGCGGTCATGCAGTAACCGCCCGCACCCGAAGCGGTGGCCTCCGGCACCGGAGGCGAAGCCTTCCCCGTGGGGGTCGGTCCGTACGAACGGACCGGCCCCCACGGCGCGTTCGGAACCGGCGGCTCACGCCTCGACCGCCGTCTCCTCCGCCTCGTCCCCGTCGTCCGCGTACCCGGCGTCGTCCTCGTCCTCCGGGAGGAAGCCCACCAGCCAGTCCTCCAGCTCCTCGCGCAGCCGCACCGTCGCGCCGAGCTGGCACAGCACACCGATGGTGCTCAGCGTCACCCGGTGGATCAGGAGGTAGGCCGGGGGCAGATTGAGCCGCTTGGCGAGCTGGTAGGCGGGGGAGCGGGGGTCGGCGATCCGGGCCGCCTGGCCGCGCATCCAGCCGCGGGTGAAGGTGAACTCGTCGACCCGGGCCGGTTCGATGATCGGCAGCAGGTAGTCGAGGACCGCGTCGGGGTCCAGCTCTATGGACTCCTTGACGAAGCCCTCCGCGCAGAGCATCTCGTAGACGGCCTCCGCCTCGCCGTCCAGCGTCATGCGCAGCGCCTCGCCGATGGGCTCCGGCAGCCCGCCCGGGAGGCGGTCGACCGTGCCGAAGTCCAGGACCCCGAGCCGCCAGTCGTCCTCGCCGTTCGGACCGCCCGGCAGCAGACGGAAGTTGCCCGGGTGGGGGTCGGCGTGCAGCAGACCGGTGCGGGCCGGGCCGGAGAACAGGAAGTGCGCGAGGAGCTGGCCGGCCCGGTCCCGCTGCTCCGGTGTGCCGTCCGTGATGACCTCCGACAGCGGGATGCCGTCGATCCACTCGGTGATCAGGACCTGCTCGCACTGGTGGACCACGTCCGGCACCACGATGTCGGGGTCGTCCGCGAACTCCTCGGCGTGGGCGTGCTGTGCCTGCGCCTCCAGGTCGTAGTCCAGCTCCTCCGCGACGCGGTCCTTCAGCTCGGTGATCAGCGGCTTGATGTCCATGCCGGGGACGAGCGGGCCGAGGAGCCGGGCGAAGCGGCTGAGCTGGTTCAGATCGGACAGCAGGGCCTCCCCGGCGCCCGGGTACTGCACCTTGACGGCCACCTCACGGCCGTCCTGCCACACCGCCCGGTGCACCTGGCCGATCGACGCCGCGGCGGCGGGCTTGTCCTCGAACTCCAGGAACAGATCGCGCCAGTCCTCGCCGAGCCGCTGCGCGAGCACCGAGTGCACGGTGCGCGTCGGCATCGGGGGCGCGGCCTCCTGGAGCTTGGTCAGCGCGGCCCGGTAGGGGCCGGCGACCTCCTCCGGCAGCGCCGACTCGAAGACGGACAGGGCCTGTCCGAACTTCATCGCCCCGCCCTTGAGCTCGCCGAGCACCTTGAAGAGCTGCTCCGCGGTGCGCTGCTGAAGCTGCTGGCCGACGATCTCCGCGGACTCGCCCACGATCCGCTTGCCCAGTCCCCAGGTCGCCCGCCCGGCGAAGCCGAGCGGGAGCGCGGCGAGTTTGGCGGTCCGGGTGACCGCCTTCCGGGGAAGATCAGACATGCGCCCTCCAAGTCCCAGCCGGCCGCGCCGCGCCTGCCTCACGGCGAGCTTCCGCTGACGGCCATTGCCCAGCCATTGTCGCGCGCCCGTCCCCGTTCCCGGAGACGTGTTCTCGCTTACCTTTTCCGGCCGCACCGCACGGGCACGCGGGATGCCCCGGCACCGGCCGCGCGTGCCACCGCAGGGCGGGCAGCGAGACCTCCCAGCGCGTGCCGGCGCCGGAGGGTGTCCGGCCGTCGAGGAAGGCGAGGGCCTGTGCCGCAGCGAACCCGGCGACGGTCGTGGCCAGCGTCAGGTCGCAGGAGGCGACCTGGCGCCGGTTTCCGGAACGCCACTGCGCGACCAGCCGCGGCCACGCGGGGTCGCGGTCGGCACGGTCGGCGTGCAGACAACCCGCGCAGCCGGTCTCCCCGGGAAGCACCAGGGGCCCGACGATCCCCGTCCCCTCCACCACTCCGGCGTACAGATGGGGCGTGCCCGACGCCATGAGGGATTCGGCGTGCGCCGGGTCCGGAGCGTGCGCGGCGACGTCGTCGCGCGGAGCGAGCACCACCAGGGAGAGGCCGAGGCCCTCGTCGGGCTGCCCGCCGGGGCCGCGGCGCGGCGGCCGGTCCGGGCCGGCCCCGCGTGCGGCTCGGCGCGCCGCCTCGTCCCTGCGCTCGCCGACGGCCCCGGCGGGCAGCCCGCCCGGCGCGACGTCCCACGGCTCGACGCGCCCGACGTCCCGCACGTCGACCTCGCCGACGCCCGCGCCCGACAGCAGGCAGGCCAGCACGGCGCCCACCCGGCCGGCGCCCCGCACCCGCACGCGCATCGCCCGCCGGGCGGCCAGGTGCCGGATCGCGTCCCCCGGCCCGGAGGTCGTCAGGGACAGCGAGGCCAGGTCGGGGCGGAGCCGGTCGAGGACCCCCTTCTTCTCCCTCAGGGCGTCGGCGGCCGGCCCGCCGCCCCGGGAGTCGTCGAGGAGCCCGGCCCTGGCCAGCCGCTCCACCAGCCGGTCGACGTGGCCGTCCGGCAGATCCATGCGGCGCCCCTCCTCGCGCAGGAGAGCCCCGCCGCGGGTGCCGTTGAGCAGGTCGAGGAAGCTGCCCGTGGCCGTGTCCACCGGACCGAGCGTCACCGCGTGCGCCGGGGTCATCCCGAACTGCACGGTGTTCAGATCGCGCCAGCCTCGCCGGAGCGCGGGCTTCACCATCGGATGCATCACAGACCCCCGTAAGTCCTCGAACGTCCCCGTGGGCCGGCGGACGCGCGGTCGCACGACGGCTGTGCGGCCGGTCACGTCTCCGCCGGCGCATGCCAGGATGCCCGGTTCCGCGTGAGGGCGCCGAAAGTTGTCCACAGGCAGTGGATGCTTGTCGTACAAGCTGTCGTGCGGATCGGCGCGGAACGCTCCGGAGCCGGGACTTCCCCGTGCACACCGGGTAACGTCGGGGCGTGTCCGCCGACCCACTGCACCGCGCCGGAGCGCCTCAGCGCAAGCCGAAGAATCCGCCGCCGAGCGGCACGGGGGCGAGCCCGGTCGAGGTCCGCAGGAGCACCCGCCGACGCCGGACGGTCTCCGCCTACCGCGAGGGCGATCGCACCATCGTGCTCATCCCCGCCCGGATGTCCGAGGCCGAGGAGCAACGCTGGGTGAGCGTCATGCTGGACAAGCTGGCCGCCCAGGAGAGCAAGCGCGTCCTCGGCGACGCCGAGCTGGCCGAGCGCGCCCGGCGGCTGTCCGCCCAGTACTTCGGCGGCCGGGCCCGGCCCGCCTCGGTCCGCTGGGTCACCAACCAGAACACGCGCTGGGGCTCGTGCACCCCGGCGGAGGGCAGCATCCGCCTCTCGCACCGGCTCCAGGGCATGCCCGAGTACGTCGTCGACTACGTCCTCCTCCACGAGCTGGCCCATCTGCTCGTCCCCGGCCACGGGCCCCGTTTCTGGCGGCTGCTGGAGGCGTACCCGCGCACCGAGCGGGCCCGGGGCTACCTCGAAGGAGTGGTCGCGGCCGACCGGCTGCCGCACGTGCCCGGCGCCCGGAGCGAGTGACGCCCGTCCCGCTGAGGCGTCCGGTACGGGCGTGCCAGGGTTCTGTACCGGGTCTGTACCGACAACCTCCGGTGTCGGCGTTTGCCGTTAGCCTGACGCGACGCACTCACATTCGGATGGGGGACGGTCGTAACGCATGGCCAGGGAATTCCAACGCGGCCACAAGGCCAGGATCAGTGACCTCACCGCCGGCACGGATCTGTACGTAGGCGTGCAGATTTCCGGCCCCGGTCTGACCTTCGACATCAGTTGCTTCGGACTCGACGCCGAGGAACGGCTGTCCGACGACCGGTACTTCGTGTTCTTCAACCAGCCGAAGACCCCCGAGGAGTCCATCCAGCTCCTGGGTGCGCAGGCGGGTGACACGGAGTCCTTCCGGGTCACCCTCGACAAGATCCCGTCGCACATCCGGAAGCTCTCCTTCACGGCGACGATCGACGGCGCCGGACAGATGTCGCAGGCCGGACCCGGTTACCTCCGGATCGTCGCGGGCGGCGAGGAAGTGGCCCGGTACCCGTTCGACGGGTCGGAGTTCTCGACCGAGCGCGCCGTGATGCTGGGCGACTTCTACCTGAAGGACGTGTGGCGCTTCGCCGCCGTCGGACAGGGCTTCGACGGCGGTCTCGAAGCGCTGCTGAGGAACTTCGGCGGCGAGGTGGCCGAGGACGAGGCGCCCGCGCCGCAGCAGGACCCGCAGCCGCAGGCCGGTGCCGCCCCGGGATTCGCCCCGCCGGCCCAGGCATCGCCCCCGCCCGCCTTCGCCGCCCCGGCCCCCGCACCCGCCCCGGCTCCCGCGCCGCAGCCCGCCCCGGCGCCGGCCCCGCAGCCCGCCCCGGCCCCGCAGGGCTTCGCCCCGCCGCCCGGAGCCACCCCGCCCCCGGCGCCCGCCCCCAACGTGCACGCCGCGCCGACCATCGTCGCGCCCCTGCACACCCCGCCCGGCGGCTCCCCCCTCCCGCCCCCCGCCCCGGCGCCCGCTCCCCACGGCCACCCGGGCCAGCAGCAGCCGCCGTACGGCCAGGTCCCCGGGCAGACCGCCCCGCCGCCCCCCGGCTACGGCCAGCCGCCCCACGCCCCGGCCCCGCCGCCCGGCTACGGCCGGCCGACCCCGCCCCCGGGCTACGGACAGCAGGCCCCCTACGGCGCACCCCAGGGCATGCCCCAGGGTGCCCCGCAGGGCGCGGGCGTGGCCGCCGCCCTCCAGCAGTTCCGCGAGACCGCGACCGGGCAGCGCTGGACCCAGCAGAACAAGAAGCTGGTCCGCGTCGACCTCGGCGCCGAGGGCCTGCCCGTCCTGGCCCGGCAGGGCAGCATGGTGCTCTACCAGGGCAAGGTCGACTTCAGCTACAAGGGCGCCGGATTCGCCGGCCGCGTCGTCGGCAACGCCACCGGCCAGGAGATGCAGCTCATGCGCTGTACCGGCAAGGGACAGGTCTTCCTCGCCGACAACTCCGCGATGCTGCACCCCATCGAGCTCCAGGGCGACGCCATCTGCGTCTCCGCGGAGAACGTCCTCGCCTTCGACGAGAGCCTCCAGTACGAGGTCCGCCGCATCGAGGGCCACGGCATCCCCGGCGGCGCGCTGTTCACGATGCAGTTCCAGGGCACCGGCACGATCGTCGTCAAGACCCGCGGCGTGCCCGTGGTGCTGCCGGTCACGCCCACGACGTTCGCCGACTGCAACGCCGTGGTCGCCTGGTCGGCCGCGGCCCAGGTGGTCGTCTCCAGCCAGGTCCGGATGCGCCGCAACTCCTACGCGGGCGACACCGGGGAGAGCGTCAACCTGCAGTTCCGGGCGGCCCCCGGCAACTTCGTCGTCGTCCAGCCGTACGAGATCTGAGGGAGAGCCCGACATGAACCAGCCGCTCGCGGGCTACGCCCCCGCACCGGTCACCGCCCGCATGGAGAACCACGGCAACCACATGCTGAAGGTAGCCATGCAGACCGGGCACGACCTCTTCGCGCGCGTGGGCTCGATGGTCGCCTACGAGGGCTTCGTGCAGTACGAGCCCAACCCGCCCGCCGTGCGCCAGATCGCCAAGGACTGGATGACCGGCGAGGGCGCGCCCCTGATGAAGTGCTCCGGCGACGGACTGCTCTACCTCGCCGACTACGGCGCGAACGTCGTCGTGATCAACCTCAACGGCGACGGCATCTCCGTCAACGCCACCAACCTTCTCGCCTTCGACGCCCACCTCACCTGGGGCGTCGAGCGGGTGAAGGGCCTGGCGAAGTTCGCCGGGCAGGGCCTGTGGAACACGAAGATCTCCGGCCAGGGCTGGGTGGCCCTCACCTCCCGCGGCAAGCCGATCGTCGTCGACTGCGGCGGCGGCGAGGACGAGACGTACGTCGACCCGGACGCGCTCGTCGCCTGGTCCCCGAACCTCAAGGTCAAGGGCAAGCGCAGCTTCAAGGCGCAGTCGCTGATCGGCCGCGGCAGCGGCGAGGCCTACCAGATGGCCTTCTCCGGTCAGGGCATCGTCGTCGTCCAGCCCAGCGAGGACAGCACCGACCGCCTCCGGATCCGGGGCTGAGGGGGAGCCAGAACATCATGCAGAGCCCGATTTTCGCCTACAACGACCAGCAGAACCAGGAAGCCTGGAGCCTGCAGAACAAGCACATGCTCCGCGTCGCGCTCCAGGGCCACGACGACGTGCTCGCCCGCAAGGGCACGATGGTCGCCTACCAGGGCCTCGTCGAGTTCGACGCCGAGTACCAGAGCAACAGCCAGTCACGCGCGCGTGCGCACACCGGCGAGGGCCTGGACCTGATGCGCTGCCACGGGCAGGGCACCGTCTACTTCGCCAACCTCGCCCAGTACATCCACGTGATGGAGGTCGAGCAGGACGGCCTCACCGTCGACAGCGGCTATGTGCTGGCCATGGACTCGTCCCTGCACCACGAGGTCATCGCCGTCGACAGCCTGTACGGCATCTCCGGCTCGGGGAAGTACCAGCTCAACATCACCGGCCGCGGCCGGGTCGCCCTGATGACCTCGGGTGCCCCGCTGCTGATGCAGGTGACACCCGACAAGTACGTCAACTGCGACGCCGACGCGATCGTCGCCTGGTCCACCGGTCTGCGCGTGCAGATGCAGGCCCAGACGCACTCCTCGGGGGTGTGGCGGCGCCGGGGCAACACCGGAGAGGGCTGGGAGCTCAGCTTCATGGGCAGCGGCTTCGCGCTGGTGCAGCCCAGTGAGCTGCTGCCGCCGCAGAACGCCCAGATCGGGTCGGGCGTCGCCGCGCAGTACGGCATGGGGCAGCAGGGCGCCCGCGGCCAGAACCAGGGCAACGTCTGGAGCTGAGTGCTCCGCGGCGGGGCGAGGAGTCCACGCGGGTGAGGGGCGGTCCCGAAGACGGATCGCCCCTCATCCGGCCATCAGGCCCGGAGCCTCGCGCGCGCGGCCTCCAGCAGCCGGACCACCGACTCGTCGGCCACGTCCGCCACCTCGGCGTACGGGAACCAGCGCAGGTCGAGGGACTCGTCGCTGATCGCCTCCACGGCATCCGCCGGCGCCACCGCCGCGTACTGCACGTCGAGGTGCCAGGCACACGGCGTGTGATGTCGGTCCAGCCGGACCGGGCCGCCGGCGACGAGGGTGAGTCCGTCGATGCCCGACTCCTCGGTCGCCTCGCGCAGCGCCGCGCGCGCCAGCGTCCCGTCGACCGGCTCGCAGTGGCCGCCCATCTGCAGCCACATCCGGATCTTCTTGTGCAGGGTGAGCAGCACCCGCTCGCGCGACGGGTCGATCACCAGGGCACTCGCGGTGACGTGCCCGTCCGGGCAGGCCTTCCACATGCCGTCCGGGTGCGCCGCGAGATGGTCCAGGTAGACCTGGCGCAGCTCGTCCTGGCCCTCGTGTCCCTCGAGGACCAGGACCGCGTCGTCGTGGAGGCTCACTCGCTGCCGTCGCCCTTGTCCTCGGGCTTGGAGTCCTCGGACTTCTTCCTGAGGTCCGGCTTGCCGGCGGCCTCACCGAGCATCTTGTCCAGCTCGGAGAAGTCCATCTGCTCCCGGTGCACGAAACCGTCCGGATCGTCCAGGTCGGTGGCCGTCGGCAGCATGTCCGGGTGGGCCCACAGGGCGTCCCGGCCGTCGACACCACGGGCGTCCGTGACGGACGCCCACAGACGCGAGGCGTCCCGCAGGCGGCGAGGGCGCAGCTCCAGGCCGATCAGCGTGGCGAAGGTCTGCTCCGCGGGGCCGCCGGAGGCGCGGCGGCGGCGCAGCGTCTCGCGCAGCGCGTCGGCCGAACCCAGGCGCGGCTTGGCGGCGGCGTGCACCACGGCGTCCACCCAGCCCTCGACGAGCGCGAGAGCCGTCTCCAGACGGGCCAGGGCGGCCTTCTGCTCCGGGGTGTCCTCAGGCTGGAACATGCCCTGCTGGAGAGCCTCCTGGAGCTGCTCCGGGTTCTGCGGGTCGAACTGGCCGACCACGTCCTCCAGCTTGGCCGTGTCGACCTTGATGCCGCGGGCGTAGCCGTCGACCGCGCCGAACAGGTGCGAGCGCAGCCACGGCACGTGCGCGAACAGGCGCTGGTGGGCGGCCTCGCGCAGGGCGAGATACAGCCGTACCTCCTCCTGGGGGACGCCCAGGTCCTTGCCGAACGCCTCGACGTTCGCCGGCAGCAGCGCGGCCTTGCCGGCCGGGCCGAGCGGCAGACCCACGTCGGTCGAGCCGACGACCTCGCCGGCCAGCACGCCGACGGCCTGTCCGATCTGCGTACCGAACATGGCGCCGCCCATGGAGCGCATCATGCCGATCAGCGGGCCGGCCATGGCCTGCATCTCCTCCGGCAGCACGTCGCCCATGGCGGTGCCGACGCGCTCGGCGACCGGGTCGACCAGCTCACGCCAGGCGGGCAGGGTCGCCTCGACCCACTCCGCGCGGCTCCACGCCACGGCGGAGCCCGCGCCCGAGGGCAGAGCGGTCGCGTCGTCCAGCCACAGGTCGGCCAGGCGGACGGCCTCCTGGACGGCATTGCGCTCGGTGGGACCGACGCTGGCGTCCTTGGTGCCGTCAGGGGTGCCCTGGGCGACCGTCTGGCGGGCGATCTGCTTGGCCATGTCCCAGTTCACCGGGCCGCCCTCGTAGGAGAGCATCTGCCCGAGCTGCTGGAAGGCGGCGCCCAGGTCGGTGGGGTTCATGGAACCGAACATGGCAGCGAACGGGTTGTCCGCACCGGCGCCGCCGAAGCCACCGGCTCCGGGCAGCCCGAAACCGAACGGGTTGGCCGGTCCCTGACCACCGCCGCTCTGCTGGTCCTTCTTCTTGCCCTCGTCGCCGTCGTCCGGCTCCTCCGGCGGAAGGCCGAATCCGAATGGGGTGTCACTCACGGGGTTCCTCGGCTGGTAGGGCCGCCGGTTCTTTCCGGCGGCACGGCTGCCCGACATTCACCACCCAGCGTAGACACCCGCGGCGGTTCGGGCCTCGGTGCTTCGCCGACTGAAGGCCTGCGGCAGGATGGATGCCACCTGGTACGTACGCGTCACTCGCGCCCGTACTGAAGACAACCGCTGGAGACGCCCGGTGAGTTCCCCAGATCCGCAGGTTCGCGCAGCGCGAAACCAGTCAACCAGTTCCCCCGCCCCCGGCGCGCGCGGACCCGTCGTCGCGGTCACCGGTGCCGCGACCGGCATCGGTGCCCTGCTCACGGCCCGTCTGGCCGCGTCCGCCGAGGTCAGACAGGTCGTGGCCATCGACGAGCGGCGTGGTGAGTGCGCCGAGGCGCGCTGGCAGATCCTGGACGTGCGGGACCCGGCGATCGCCGAGAAACTGCGCGGCGCGGACGTCGTGGTGCACCTCGCGCTGGACCTCGACCTGGAGACCGACGCGGCCGCGCGGACCGCTTACAACGTCCGGGGGACGCAGACCGTTCTGACGGCCGCCGCGGCGGCCGGAGTGCACCGCGTCGTGCTGTGCACCTCCGCGATGGTCTACGGCGCGCTGCCGGACAACGAGCTTCCCCTGTCCGAGGACGCCGAGCTGCGCGCCACGGCCGAGGCCACGGGCGTCGGGGACCTGCTGGAGATCGAACGCCTCGCGCGCCGCGCCCCGCGCGCCCATCCGGGGCTGAACGTGACCGTCGTCCGCCCCGCCGTGCTCGTCGGCGGCGTGGACACCGCGCTGACCAGGTACTTCGAGTCGCCCCGGCTGCTCGTGGTGGCCGGGTCGCGGCCGGCCTGGCAGTTCTGCCACGTCGAGGACCTGTGCAGTGCCCTCGAGTACGCCGTCCTGGAGAAGGCCGACGGGGAACTGGCGGTCGGGTGCGACGGCTGGCTGGAGCAGGAGGAGGTCGAGGAACTGAGCGGGATCCGGCGCATGGAGCTGCCGTCGGCCGTCGCCCTCGGCGCGGCGGCCCGCCTGCACCGGATCGGCCTGACGCCCTCCCCGGCCGGTGACCTGGCCTACACGATGTACCCGTGGGTGGTGAGCGGCAGCCGGCTGCACGACGCCGGGTGGCGACCCAAGTACACCAACGAGGAGGTCCTCGCGGAGCTGCTGGAGGAGGTCGCCGGACGCCACACGGTCGCCGGGCGGCGCCTGGGCCGCAAGGACGCGACGGCGGCCGGTGCCGCGGGTGCGACGGTGGCGCTGCTGGGCGCGGCCGCGGTGGTGCGGCGGGCGCGCAAGGCCCGGCGCAGGATCTGACGCGGGCGCCGGTCTGTAGGAGGCTCCAAAGCGTCACGCGCGCGTGCCGGGCGATAACGCTATTCCACGCCGTCCGCGCTCTGGGGCACGATGGGCACATGGCAACCACGAACGACCACCCCGGTGAGCAGGCAGCGCCGGACCCCGTCAAGCTGATCGGCATCCGCGAGACGCCCCTGTCCGTGGACGAGGTCTTCCGGGCCGTCGGCGACGACGCGGCCGGGGGCACCGCCCTGTTCGTGGGGACCGTGCGCAACCACGACGGCGGCACCGACGTCGACCGGCTCGGCTACTCGTGCCACCCCAGCGCCGAGGCCGAGATGCGGCGGATCGCCGAGAAGGTCGTCGCCGAGTACCCCGTGCGCGCGCTGGCCGCCGTGCACCGGGTGGGGGACCTGGAGGTCGGGGACCTCGCCGTGGTCGTCGCCGTGTCGTGTCCGCACCGGGGCGAGGCCTTCGACGCCTGCCGCAAGCTGATCGACGACCTGAAGCACGAAGTGCCCATCTGGAAGCACCAGACCTTCTCCGACGGCACCGAGGAGTGGGTCGGGGCCTGCTGACGTCCCCGGCGCGCGAGGACCCCGCCCGCGCCCCCCCGTACCGCTGCCGCCGGGCTCGTGACTCCGGTTGCGTAACCGGGCCCCCGGCGTGAGCGTTGTCACTGCGGATGGTTAATCTGCTGATCAGTCAGTCGACGGAGCTCATGGGGTTGGGAGGTCGGCATGGCGGCGCTCGCCTGGTTGCTGATTCCGCTGGTGGCCGCGGTCGGCGCGGGGCTGTGGGGCAGTTGGGCCAACCGGACGCGCAAGGTACGCGGCGACGGCCCGGAACTCGACGGGTACGCCCGGTTCCGCGAGGCGATGGAGAGGTCCCGCACCGGAGCCTGAGCGGACCGCCGGACGGTGCCCCGACAGCCGCGTCCCGTAATGTCGTCCCATGCCACGCCGCACCGCGACGATGCTCGCCTCCACCCTGATGCTGATCGCGCTCCTGTGCGCGGGTGTGTTCATCCCCGTGCCCTACTCGGAGATGTCACCGGGGCCGACGGTGAACACCCTCGGGGACCACGACGGCGAGCCGGTGCTGCAGATCTCCGGGCACAGGACGTACGAGGCGAGCGGTCATCTGAACATGACCACCGTCCGGGTCACCAGCGCGGACTACCGGATGAACCTGGTGGAGGCCGTCTACGGGTGGTTCTCGCACGACAACCGCGTGGTGCCGCACGACACGCTCTACCCGGACGGCAAGACCGAGGAGGAGGCCACCCAGGAGAACGCCGAGGAGTTCAGCCAGTCCCAGGAGAGCGCCAAGGTGGCGGCACTCGAGGCCCTGGACATCCCGGTCAAGTCCTGGGTGATCGTCTCCACCGTCGTCAAGGACTCCCCGGCGCAGGGCAGACTGCACGCCGGCGACGTGATCAGGGCCGTCGACGGCACCACGGTCGAAGAGCCCGGTGACGTCGCCGATCTGGTGACCAGGCACAAGCCCGGCCAGGACGTGGTGTTCACCATCGTGCCGGCCAAGGAGCAGGCCGCCGCGGAGAAGGAGGGCCGGACGCCCACGAAGACCGAGGACGTCAGGATCACCACCACGACCTCCGACGACGCCGGGGAGAAGCGCGCCATCGTCGGCATCTCCGCCGGGACCGACCACACCTTCCCGTTCTCCATCGACATCAAGCTCGCCGACGTCGGCGGCCCGAGCGCAGGCCTGATGTTCGCGCTCGGCATCTACGACAAGCTCACGCCGGGCAGCCTCACCGGCGGCACGTTCGTCGCCGGCACCGGGACGATCGACGACGAGGGCAAGGTCGGGCCGATCGGCGGCATCGGGATGAAGACCATCGGCGCGCGGGAGAAGGGCGCCCGGTACTTCCTGACGCCCGCCGAAAACTGCGCGTCCGCCGCCGCGGACATCCCCGACGGGCTCACCCTCGTGAAGGTGAACACCATCGGCGACGCCCTCGGCGCCCTCGCGGACATCCGGTCGGGGAAGACCGGCAGCCTGCCGAAGTGCACGGTGGGCTAGCGGTCCGAGCAGCGCCGCCGGGCCGCCCGGCACCGTCCGGGACTACTCCTCGAAGGTCGCCGTCAGCGCCTCGGCCAGACCCGGCACCAGATCGGAACCCGTGAGGACCTCGGTGGCGGAGTCCTTCTCGCGCAGCCGCAGAGCGGACTCGCGGGCGCCGTCACGCAGCACCGCGACGGTCATCCGCACCTCCTGGCGGTCCGGGTGCTCGGCGACCCACCGCGTCAGCTTGGCGCCGTCCAGGCCCGCCGGCACCTGGGCCTCGGCGGACGGCGGCAGCATCAGGCGTTCCACGGCCAGCGCGCAGCCGACCACCGCGTCGGGCCAGGCGATGGTGCCGAGGAACTCGTCCAGCGGCCGGTCCGCCGGGATCTCGTCCTGTTCGATCGGGGTGAGGCCGGAACTCTCCGAGTCTTCCTGCAGACCGAGCCGGTCCGCGAGCGTGGGCTGGTCGGCCCGCAGACGTGCGGTGTCGACGAGGGCGAAGAGGCGTGCGGGCTGGTCCCAGCCGAGGCCGGAGACGTACTCGTCGATCTCGAGCACGGCCCGGGTGAGGGGGCTCGCTGCCATGGGGGTGTTGGACATGGTCACAATCCTGCCTCGTTCCTGGGCCGAATCGGGAACCGAGTAAACGGTGAGTAAGTTGCATAGGTGTGGGCCCACGATCACGGGGGCGCACGGGGGGCCCGCGAACCCGAGGGCCTGACGGATCAACAGCGAACTTCGAGGTGCGCACCTTGGCTTTCCAGATGCCGGACCGCGGCGGAGGCCCCCCGACGGGGCCGCGGATGAGAGTGGGCCGCCCGTCCCGGCGTGTCCGAACCCTGCTGATGACACTCGGTGTCCTCGCCGTGCTCGGCATGGCGTTCACCATGTTCGCGGGCTTCTGGACGGACTGGCTCTGGTATCGGTCGGTCCACTACTCGTCGGTGTTCACGACGACACTGTGGACCAAGATCGGTCTCTTCTTCGTCTTCGGCCTGCTCATGGCGCTCGCCGTCGGGTTCAACATCTGGCTGGCCCACCGGCTGAGGCCGCCGCTGAGCGCCATGTCGATGGAGCAGCAGAACCTCGACCGCTACCGCATGGGCATCGCCCCGTACAAGAAGTGGCTGCTGCTCGGCATCACCGCGCTGGTCGGCCTGATCGCCGGCGCCTCGGCCTCGGGCCAGTGGCGCACATGGCTGATGTGGGTCAACGGCGTGCCCTTCGGGCAGAAGGACCCCCAGTTCAAGCTGGACGTCTCCTTCTACGCCTTCGACCTGCCCTGGTACCGGTTCCTGCTCGGCTTCGGCTTCGCAACCGTGATCATCTCGGTGATCGCCGCCGCGCTCACCCACTACCTCTACGGCGGACTGCGCGTCACGAGTCCCGGCGCGCGCGCCACGGCCGCGGCGACCGGTCACCTGTCGGTGCTCATCGGCGTCTTCGTCGCCCTCAAGGCGGTCGCGTACTGGCTCGACCGGTACGGACTGGCGGTGAAGTCCAGCGACTTCAAGGCCACCGACAACTGGACGGGCCTGCGCTACGTCGACGCCAACGCGTACCTGCCGGCCAAGACGATCCTGTTCTGCATCGCCGTCATCTGCGCGCTGCTGTTCTTCGCCACCCTGTGGCGGCGCACCTGGCAGCTCCCCGTCATCGGCTTCGGCCTGATGGTGCTGTCGGCCATCCTCATCGGCGGTCTGTACCCGGCGCTGGTCCAGAAGTTCCAGGTCCAGCCGAACGAACAGGCCAAGGAGGCGCCGTACGTCGAGAAGAACCTCGAGGCCACGCGCAAGGCGTACGACATCGAGGGCACCCAGGTCACCGAGTACGCCGGGGTGAGCGAGACCGAGGACAAGACCAAGCTCCGTGACGACGTCGACGCGACGGCCTCGATCCGGATCATGGACCCGAACATCATCTCGCCCACGTTCCAGCAGCTCCAGCAGATGCGGAACTACTACGCGTTCCCCAACAACCTGGACGTCGACCGCTACTCCAAGGACGGCAAGGACCAGGACACGGTCATCGGCCTGCGCGAGCTGAACCTGGCCGGCATCCCGAAGAAGAACTGGATCAACAACCACTTCCGCTACACCCACGGTTACGGAGTGGTCGCCGCCAAGGGCACCCAGGTCGACTCCGAGGGACGCCCGGTCTTCACCGAGTCCGACCTGCCCTCCAAGGGCGACCTCGGGACGTACGAACAGCGGGTCTACTACGGCGAGAAGACCACCACGTACTCCATCGTCGGCGGTCCCCAGAAGGAGATCGACTACTCCGACGACAGCGGTGAGAAGACCACCAGTTACAAGGGCGACAGCGGGGTGGACCTCTCCAACCCCGTCAACCGCGCCGCGTACGCGCTGGCGTTCAGCGAGCCGCAGATCCTCTACTCCGGCGCCATCGGCGAGGGGTCGAAGATCCTCTACAACCGCACGCCCAAGGAGCGCGTCGAGGCGGTCGCCCCGTGGCTGACCATCGACGGCGACGCCTACCCGGCGGTGGTGGACGGCCGGATCCAGTGGATCGTGGACGCCTACACGACGACGAACGGCTACCCGTACGCGTCGCGTACGACGCTCGGCGACACGACCGCCGACTCGCTGACCGCGCGCAACGACTCGCGCGCCGTGGTGGCCCAGCAGAACCAGGTCAACTACATCCGCAACTCGGTCAAGGCGACCGTCGACGCCTACACGGGCGACGTCAAGCTGTACCAGTGGGACACCGAGGACCCGGTCCTCAAGACCTGGATGAAGGCGTTCCCGGACACGGTCAAGGCCAAGAGCGAGATCTCCGACGCGCTGATGGCCCACCTGCGGTACCCGCAGGACCTGTTCAAGGTGCAGCGTGAACTGCTCACCCGCTACCACGTGAAGGACGCCACGACCTTCCTCAGCGGCAGCGAGGTGTGGCAGGTGCCGGACGACCCGACCAACAAGTCGGGCGACGCGGTGCCGCCGTACTACCTGAGCATGAAGATGCCCGACCAGAAGCAGCAGGCGTTCTCGCTGACGACGACGTTCACGCCCATCGGGCGCGACAACCTCAGCGCGTTCATGGCGGTCGACGCGGAGGCGGGCACCGAGGACTACGGCAAGATCAGAGTCCTCAAGCTGAAGACCAGCACGACCGTGAACGGGCCCAAGCAGGTCCAGAGCCAGTTCAACTCCGAACAGGACATCGCCGAGTCCATCAGGCTGCTGAGAGGCGGCGACTCGGAGGTCGAGTACGGCAACCTGCTCACGGTGCCGCTCGACGGCGGACTGCTCTACGTGGAACCGGTCTACGTGCGCGGTGGCGACCTCAAGTACCCGCTGCTGCGCAAGGTGCTGGTCTCCTACGGAGGCAACACCGCCTTCGAGGACACGCTCGACGAGGCCCTCAACAAGGTCTTCGGAGCCGAGGCTTCGGCCACCGAGCCACCGGACCAGGGCGACACCACCACACCGCCGCCGCCTCCGTCCGGCAACGCGACGGTCCAGGAAGCGCTGAACGACGCCCAGAAGGCGTTCGACGCCGGCCAGGAAGCCCTGAAGAAGAACGACTGGGCGGCCTACGGCAAGGCGCAGAAGGATCTGGAGGACGCCCTCCAGCGGGCCGAGGACGCGCAGGCGCGGGCCGGTGGCGGCGGTGCCGGCGAGGACGGCAAGGGCCAGGACGGCAAGGCCGGTGCGACTCCCACGCCGAGCGGAAGCGCCGGCAGCGGTTCGGGCGGCGGCTGACCGAGCCGGCCCTGACGCCCTCCGAGCTGGGCGGATGCCCATCCCGCGCCGTGGTACGGTGGTGCACACAACGGCGCGGGGTGGAGCAGCTCGGTAGCTCGCTGGGCTCATAACCCAGAGGTCGCAGGTTCAAATCCTGTCCCCGCTACTGAAGTCGTCCGATGGATACGACGACACCACGAAGGCCCGGATTCCCCCAAGGAATCCGGGCCTTCGTGCTATGCGAACACGTGTGCCGACCACGCCGACGGCCGCGCCGGTGACGGGAGTTGGGGCGATCTGTGTTTGACTTGTCTCCCTGTGGGCATGTCGACAAAACGCTGAAGTGACCTCACTGGCTTTGGTTATCCAGGTGTACCCGGGTTGCGGGTGGTGCGACGATGGACGTTATGGGGGACATGGCAAATCTGTTCGAGACAGGGCGTTTTGTGCAGCCGCCCGGCCGGGACATTGCCGGGGACGAGGCTCAGGAGGCCGCCGACGAGGCCGCCGAGGAGGTACGCAGGCGCATCGCCGCCGAGGCCGGTGACGTCGAGGCGATGAGCGTGCTCGGGGCCATGCTGCTGCGCCGTGGGGATCTCGACGGAGCGGAGTCCCACCTGCGTGCCGCCACCGCCGCCGGGGACCGCGCCGCCGCCAACAACCTGGGTGTCCTGCTGCACCAGCGGGGCTATGCCGACGAGGCCGCCGGATGGTGGCGCATCGCCGCCGTCGCCGGATCGGCCGCGGCCGCCCACGCGCTGGGGCGGCATTTCCGGGAACGCGGGGACGAGCCCGCCGCCGAGTACTGGCTGCGCCAGTCCGCCGAGCAGGGCCATGTCCTGGGCGCCTACGCGCTCGCCGACCTCCTGGAGCACCGCGCCGACCATGCCGGGGCCGAGCGGTGGATGCGGGCCGCCGCCGAGCGCGGGCACCGGGAGGCCGCCTACCGGCTGGCCCGGACCCTGGACCGGCGCGCCGGGCGGGACCTCGACGCCGACGACGGGATCGGCCTTCTGCGCTCCCCGGCCGGACGGGCCGACAGCGCTGCGCGGACCGAGGGGGGCGACGAGGCCGAGCAGTGGTACCGGCAGGCCGCCGCGCGGGGGCACCGCAGGGCCGCCCTGCACCTGGGGTCGATCCTGGAGAGGCGGGGCGAGCTCAAGGAGGCCGGACGCTGGTACCTCACGTCCGCCAAGGACGGCGAGCCCCGCGCGGCCTGCGCGCTGGGCTTCCTCCTGCGCGACGCCGGGGACACCGAGAGCGCCGCCGTGTGGTGGCTGCGGGCCGCGCAGAGCGGGGACGGCAACGCCGCCAACGCGCTGGGCGCGCTGCACGCCGAACGGGGCGAGCCGCAGACCGCCGAGCGGTGGTACCGGGCCGCGATGGACGCCGGTGACGACAACGGCGCCTACAACCTCGGGCTGCTCTGCGCGGAGCAGGGGCGCACGGCGCAGGCCGAGCAATGGTACCGGCGCGCCGCCTACGCCGGGCACCGGGAGGCCGCCAACGCGCTGGCGATCCTGCTGCTGCGCGGCGGGGACGAGGCCGGGGCGGAGCCGTGGTTCTCCAAGGCCGCGGAGGCCGGCAGTGTGGACGCCGCCTTCAACCTGGGCATCCTGCACGCCGGACGGGGCGAGGAGGGGGCGGCCCTGCGCTGGTACGAGCGCGCCGCCGCCTCCGGGCACACCGAGGCGGCGCTCCAGGTGGGCATGGCCCGGCTGCGCGACGGCGACGAGCCCGGGGCGGAGCGGTTCCTGCGGTGCGCGGCGGGGGGCGGCAGCCCGGAGGCGGCGTACCGCCTGGCCGCGCTGCTCGACGCGCGCCGGCCGCCGGCGCCCGCGCACGAGCTGGGCGGGCCGGCTCAGGAGAAGACCGAGTGCGAGGAGTGGTACGAGCGGGCGGCCTCGCAGGGCCACCGCCGGGCCCAGGTGCGGGTCGGGATGCTGGCCGCGGCGCGGGGCGACGTGCTGGAGGCGGCGCGGTGGTACCGGGAGGCGGCCGAGGCCGGGTCCCGCAACGGGGCCTTCAATCTCGGGCTGCTGCTGGCCCGGGAGGGCAGCGAGCCCGAGGCGGTCGTGTGGTGGCGCCGGGCGGCCGACGCCGGGCACGGGCGGGCCGCGCTGCGGCTGGCGCTGGTGTGCGCGCGGCGGGGCGAGCTGGACGAGGGGCAGAGCTGGGCGGACCTCGCGGTGTCGCTGGGGCCGCGGGAGGTCGGCGAGCGGGCGGCGCGGTTGCGGGACGCGCTGCGGCAGGAGCTGTCCGCGTGACGCCGCGCGAGGCCGGGCCGCGGTGCCCCCGCGGCATCGCCGGCCGAAGCGATTTGCTTCCGTCGGCGGGGGTGACGTACTGTTCCATTCATCGACGCGGGGTGGAGCAGCTCGGTAGCTCGCTGGGCTCATAACCCAGAGGTCGCAGGTTCAAATCCTGTCCCCGCTACTGAAGGCCGAGGGCCGGAATCCGAAAGGGTTCCGGCCCTCGGTGTTTCCGCGTGCATGTCACCCGACCGGCCGCCACGGCTCGCTCCCCGCGCCCCCTCCCGGAACCCTGGAGGGCGGGACGGTGTGCGGCGTCGAGGTGCGGGGCGGCGGGAGACGAGTGGTGGTGCGGCCGAGTGAGGTGGAGGACGAGGGACCGTACGCCACACCCGGCGGCCGGCTGCCCGGCGACCCCGTGCCCGACCCGGGGCTCGGTCACGCCCGGGCGCCCGTACCGCCGGCCGCGCCGCGCGGCCCCGGATGGGGTGCGTACGGCCGCGGCCTCGTGCGCGTCCTCCCCGTGCTGCTGCTCGTCGTGGCCGTCGCCTACGACCTCTTCACCCCCCGGTACTTCACCGCCGGGCCCCTCTACACGGCCGCGCCCCTGGTCGCGGCGCCGCTCTACTCCCGGCGCGGCACCGCGCTCACCGGGGCCGCCGCCGTCGCCGCCGTCATCGCGCTCCAGGCGGGCAAGGGCGTCGTCCACTACGTCGACTCGCTCACCGAACTGATCACCATCGCCACGGTCGCGGCCCTCGCCGTCTTCGTGAACGCCTTCGTCCGCCGCAGCGACGAGCGCCTCGCCTCCGCCCGCGAGATCGCCGAGGCCGCCCAGCGCGCCGTGCTGCCCGAACCGGCCGACCGCATCGGCGGCTTCGAGATCGCCGCCCGCTACGAGGCGGCCCAGGCCGACGCCTTCATCGGCGGCGACCTGTACGCCGTGCAGGACAGCGCGTACGGCGTCCGACTGATCGTCGGGGACGTGCGTGGCAAGGGCATGGGCGCGGTCGCCGCGGTCGCCGTGGTGATCGGGGCGTTCCGGGAGGCCGCCGAGCAGGAGGCCACGCTGGAGGCGGTGGCGCAGCGGCTGGAGCGGGCGCTGGCGCGCGAGGGCACCCGGCGGGACGGGCTGGACGCCTTCGAGGGGTTCACCACCGCCGTCCTCGCCGAACTCCCGCACGGCGACGGCGTCGTCCGCATCGTCAACCGCGGCCATCCGCCGCCCCTGCTGCTCCATGCCGACGGCACCGTCGGCCCGCTCCAGGCCCGGGACTCCGCGCTGCCGCTCGGGATGGGCGAGCTGGGCGTGTGGCCCGACCGGGCGGAGCAGACCGGGTTCCCCGGCGGTGCCACGCTGCTGCTCCACACCGACGGACTGTCGGAGGCCCGTGACGCCCACGGCCGGTTCTACGACCCCCAAGCCAGGCTGGCCGGCCGCGTCTTCCGGCACCCGGCCCATCTGCTCGACACGCTCGCCGACGACGTGCGCCGGCACTCCGGGGACGGCATGGCGGACGACATGGCGCTCCTCGCCGTACGGCGCCCCTGCCCCGGCGACCTTGATCAGCGTCACGGGTGGTGACGGCGCGACCGCCCTCCGCATAACAACTGACACACCATCAGAAAGAACGGGTTTGAGGAAGTGGCCTGAAACGTGGTCAACTCGCCCCGTTTTGACTGGTCGTGAGCCTTGTGTTCCGGCCGGAAGACTTAATGATCAGCCGGAACGGCTTGGAATCCACGCCTCGCTTCTATTAACGTTCGATAACGCAGCGCGGTCGTCCCAGCCGTCACAGAAGGCGGCTCCGTGCGCACGCGCCGAATCCCGTGAGGGAACCGGGGAACCACCACCTTGGGGTGAATCGGGCGTACACCGCCGTGGAGACACGGTCCGGTTACGCGCGTAGGAGACCTTCCTGCTCCGAACCCGTCAGCTAACCCGGTAGGCGGAAGGAAGGAAAGGAGCGCGCCCACGTGGCGTCCAACCGCCCTGTCCCCGAGGCCCCGTTCATGCCCTCCCGGCACGACACCGAGACCTTCGGCTACGACCTCCACCGCGCCGAAGAGGGCCCCTGGGAGGAGTGGAATCCCACCGCGGAGTCCGTCCGTCCCGTACGCGGCAGGCACCGCGTCGCCAAGCAGCGCGGCGGACTCGCCCGCAGCTCCACCGTCCTCGGCGTCGGCGTCATCGCGGCCGTGGGAGCGGGCGGCATGGCCAGCGCGCAGACCGGCAAGCCGCCGGTGCCGATCTCCATGCCCGATCTGCCGAACGTCGGCTCGCTCATCTCCGACGACGAGCCGGAGGAGCCCGAGGGCTCCGCCACCCCGCTCAGCAGTCTCGTGACCTCCGCCGAGACCGCCGAGGGCACCACCGACGCCGGTGAGGCCCTGCGGGAGCGCATCATGGCCCAGGCCGAGCAGCAGCAGGTCCAGGTCGAGAACAAGGCCGCCGCGCAGGCCGCGGCCGCCGCCGAGAAGGAGGCCGCCGAGGCCGCCGCCAAGGCGGCGAAGGAGGCCGAGGAGAAGGCCGCCGCCGCCAAGAAGAAGGCGGAGGAGGAAGCCGCGAAGAAGGCCGAGGCCGAGCGGCTCGCCGAACTGGCCAGGCAGTACACGCTGCCGACCTCCTCGTACACGATCACCTCCACCTTCGGTCAGGCCGGCTCCATGTGGTCCTCCGGCCACCACACCGGCCTCGACTTCGCCGCCCCCACCGGTACCCTCATCAAGGCCGTCCACACGGGCACGATCACCGAGGCCGGCTGGGCCGGTTCCTACGGCTACCGCACGGTCCTGACCCTCGAGGACGGCACCGAACTCTGGTACTGCCACCAGTCGTCGATCAACGTCAGCGTGGGCCAGAAGGTCAGCACCGGTGACGTCATCGGCCGCGTGGGCGCCACCGGCAACGTGACCGGTCCGCACCTGCACTTCGAGGTCCACGTCGGCGGCGCCGAGGGCGGCGTCGACCCGGCCGCATGGCTGATGGGCAAGGGCCTCAGCCTCTGACCACCGCCCGGCTCCCTCCCGGAGCCGGGGCGCGTACCCGAGACCCCGGCGGTCCTGACGACAACCCCCCGACGTCAGGGCTGCCGGTCCGCGCGATCCTCCGCGCCGTTCCGGAATGAGCCGGTGCGGCGCGTTCGTTGTCGTAGGGCATGACTTCTCTGCGCAAACTCGGCTCCAGTGACCTCGAGGTCTTCCCGCTCGCCCTCGGCGGCAACGTGTTCGGCTGGACCGCCGGCCAGGAGGCCTCCTTCGCCGTCCTCGACGCCTACACCGCCGCGGGCGGCAACTTCGTCGACACCGCCGACTCCTACTCCGCGTGGGTCGACGGCAACAGCGGCGGCGAGTCCGAGACCCTCATCGGCACGTGGCTCGCGGCGCGCGGCAACCGCGCCGACGTCGTGATCGCCACCAAGGTCAGCCAGCACCCGGAGTACCCCGGCCTGTCGGCGGCCAACATCAAGGCCGCCGCCGACGCCTCCCTGCGCCGCCTGGGCACCGACCACATCGACCTCTACTACACCCACTTCGACAAGCCCGAGGTGCCGGTCGAGGAGATCGTCGGCGCGCTCGACGAGCTGGTGAGGGCGGGCAAGGTGCGGCACATCGGCGCCTCCAACATCTCCCCCGAGCGGCTGGCGGCCTCCCTGGAGTTCTCCGACCGGGAGGGCCTCGCCCGGTACGTGGCCGTGCAGCCCCACTACAACCTGGTGTCGCGCGACACGTACGAGGGCGGGCTGCGCGACCTCGCCGAGCGGTCCGGACTCGCCGCCGTCCCGTACTACGCCCTGGCGTCCGGCTTCCTCACGGGCAAGTACCGGCCGGGGACCACCGTCGACAGCCCCCGGGCGGGGGGCGCGGCCACGCACCTGGAGAGCGAGCGGGGGCGTCGCGTGCTCACCGTCCTGGACGAGATCTCCGAGGCCCACGGCGTGCCGGTCGCCACGGTGGCCCTGGCCTGGCTGGCCGCCCAGCCGACGGTGGCCGCGCCGATCGCGTCGGCGCGGACCGTCGAGCAGCTTCCGGCGCTGCTCGGGGTGGCGGAGCTGGAGCTGACGGAGGCCGAGGTGCTCAGGCTGACGGAGGCGTCCGCCTGAGCGGCGTTCCGCGCCGCGGTCGCCACGACCCTTGCGGACGCTAGGACCGGTACGGGTTCGGGGGCGGGACGTACGGGGCGTAGGCGTAGGCGTAGGCGTAGGGCGGATGCGGGGCGTACGGGTGGGGCGCCGGGTGCGCCCCGTAGGCCGCCCAGGGCGGTACGGTCCGCGGGGCGGGCGGTGCCGTGGCGCGGGCCGCGTGGTCCAGCGCCGGGCGCGCCACCTCCCGGCGGCGCCACAGCTCGGTCAGCAGCTCCCGCTCCCGGACCACGTAGTCGGCACCCGCCCGGCCGCGCGTGCCCCGCTGCCGCAGGAACGCCAGCGAGGTCGCGTACGCCTCGTACTCCGCCACCGCCCGCGCCGCCGGCTTCCCCGCGTGCCGGCGTGCGTGCCGCCGCGCGATGCGCCGCGCCCGCATCGAGGCCAGCGCGAACGGCTCCGCCGGTGCCAGCCAGCCGGCCACGGCGTAGACGGGCAGCTCGGCGCGCACGGTGGCCAGTTCGCGCTGGCGGGTCCAGATGGCCAGCCAGGTCAGCAGGCCGAAGGCCGGCACCATGAACGCCCCGTACACCGCGAAGAAGCCGTACTCGCCGAGCGCTGCCGAGCCGTTCCACAGGGCGTGCATGCCCATCGCGAGCAGCAGGCCGGACGCCGGGAGCAGGGCACGGCGCACGGGGTGCCGGCCGTCGGCGCGCAGGGCGGCGATGCCGAAGCCGATGCCGGTGAGCACCGTGAACAGCGGGTGCGCGAACGGTGACATGACGACGCGGACGAAGAAGGTCGCCGCGGTGACCGAGGCGACGCCCCGGTCGCCGGTGAGCTGGTCGGTGCCGAACGCGGTGCCCAGGTAGAGGATGTTCTCGGTGAACGCGAAGCCGGTGGCGGTGACGCCGGCGATGACGACGCCGTCGACGATGCCGGTGAAGTTCTTTCTGCGGAAGAGGAAGAGCAGCAGTATCGCCGCGGCTTTGGCGGACTCCTCCACGACCGGCGCTATCACCGTGGCGCCCAGGGTGTCCGCGCTCGCGGGGTCCGCTGTCGCCGTCGCTATCCATCTCGTCGCGAAGCTGTTGGCGACGATCGCTATCAGCGCCGCAGCGCAGGCGCCCCAGGCGAAGCAGAAGAGCAGGTTCCGCCAGGGGCCCGGATCGACCCGGTCCAGCCAGCGGAACGCGGCTATGAGCAGCGGCACCGGGAAGACCGCCAGTCCCAGGCCCACCAGGAACCCCTCGGTGCCGGTCTGTTCGCGCACCAGGGCCAGGATGACCAGGCCGGAGAGCGCGAGCAGGGTGGACAGCGCGCCGTAGCGCACCCAGGTGCGCTGCCACCAGTGCGGGCGCCGCGGGCACGTCGTATACGGCGGGTGCGTCGGATACGGGGGACAGGTGGCCACGGCATGGACCCTAACTGGTGGGGGGCAGCTCCTTGTGCTGGTCGCGGTGGGGTACGCGACGGAAGAGCAGGTCGTTCACGACATGTCCCTTGTCCAGTCCCTGGCCCTCGAAACGGGTCAGCGGGCGGTGGGCCGGGCGGGGCGCGAAACCGCCGTCGGGCACGGTGTTCTCGAAGTCCGGGTGCGCGGTGAGGACCTCGAGCATCTGCTCCGCGTACGGCTCCCAGTCGGTGGCGCAGTGCAGGAGGGCGCCCGGCGCCAGGCGGGACGCGGCCAGGGTCAGGAACTCGGGCTGGATCAGGCGGCGCTTGTGGTGCCGCTTCTTCGGCCAGGGGTCGGGGAAGTAGACGCGCAGGCCGGCGAGGGAGTCGGGGGCGAGCATCTCGCGCAGGAGGATGATCGCGTCGCCGTTGCCGACGCGGATGTTGGACAGGTGGTCGCGGTCGGCGAGGCCGAGGAGATTGCCCTGGCCGGGGGTGTGGACGTCGACGGCGAGGATGTTGGTGTCCGGGTCGGCGGCGGCCATCTGGGCGGTGGCCTCGCCCATGCCGAAGCCGATCTCCAGGACGACGGGGTTGGTGTTGCCGAACATCTCGGCGAGGTCGATGACGTGCCGGCCGTCGATGTCCAGGCCCCACTTCAGCCACAGGCGCTGCAGCGCGTCCGCCTGGCCGGCGGTGACCCGGCTGCGGCGGGGCTGGAAGCTGCGGATCCGCCGCTCGAAGTGCGACCCCGCGGGGTCGGGCTTCGGCCCGTCGGGGAACCGGGGCTCGCCCTTGGCACGGGGGGAGGGGGGCGGGGAGTCGGGGGCGTGGCGGGAATCAGACACAGTGCGTCGATTTTACGGCGGGGGTGGGTGTGCGGGGTGCCTGCGGGTGCCTGCGGCGCCTGGGTGGGGGTGCCTGCGGCGCCTGTGCGGGTTCGGTGGGGGTGCGCGGTGCGCGTTCGGTGGTCTTGTGGGTCGGGGCCGGGTCGGGGGGTGTCCGTCCTCGGAACGGCGCGGAATCGGTCGGCCACAGATGTGCCGGCGTTGACGCGCCAACCGCTGCGGGCGGACACTCCCCGACCCGTCCCCTTCCCGCCGTACGCGGCTGCGGGCCGTCGTCGCCTGCCCCCGGCTCCCGCCGTCCCGCCGTGGCTACGGGCCGCTGCGCCGCCGTAGCTACGGGCCGCCGCGCCGTCCTAGCTGCGGGCAGTCGGGCGGGCGGTGGGGGTACCCCCGCTCGAGCGAAGCCGGGAGTGGGGGAGGCACCCTTCCAGCGCCGGGCGCGCGACCCACCCCCGGCCCGCACCCACGCCGGGCGGCGGGGCGACGCCGGCTCACGTGGCGGGGCTCACCCTGCCGCCAGCACGGCCAGTGCCCTGCGGGCCACCTCCCGGCCGATCGGCAGTGCCGCCGTCGCGGCGGGGGACGGTGCGTTCAGGACGTGCACCGCGCGGGCGCCCTCGCGGACGAGGAAGTCGTCCACCAGCGTCCCGTCCGCCAGCACCGCCTGTGCCCGCACCCCCGCCGGCGCCTCCACCAGGTCGTCCTCCGTCACCGCCGGCAGCAGTCTGCGCACCGCCGAGGTGAACGCCCCCTTGGACAGCGACCGCCGCAGCTCCCCGGCGCCGTATCTCCAGTGCCGGCGGGCGATGTGCCACGAGCCCGGCCAGGCGAGCGTCGCGCCCAGCTCGCGGGGCCGGAGGACGCCCCAGCCGTAGCCCTCGCGGGCCAGCGCCGGCACCGCGTTGGGCCCGACGTGCACGCCCCCGTCGATGCCGCGGGTCAGATGCACGCCGAGGAACGGGAACGCCGGGTCCGGCACCGGGTACACCAGTCCCCGCACCAGCTCCGGCCGCGCCAGCTCGTAGTACTCGCCCCGGAAGGGCACGATCCGCATCCCCGGGTCGTCCCCCGTCATCCGCGCCACCTCGTCGCAGTGCAGCCCGGCGCAGTTGACCAGGACCCGGGCGCGGAGCACCTCGCCGGAGCGGATGCGGACGGCGACGCCGAGATCCGGCCGCCGGTCGACGCGCAGCACCTGGGCGCCGTAGCGGATCTCCGCCCCCGAGGCACCGGCGAGCTGCCGGGCCACGCCCACGTAGTCGCAGACGCCGGTCGTCCCGACGTGGATGGCGGCCAGGCCCCGGACCTCCGGCTCGTACTCCTGGATCTGGGAGGCGCCCAGCTCACGCACCGGGATGCCGTTCTCCCGGCCGCGCTGCACGAGCGCGTGGAGCCGGGGCAGCTCCGACCGGTCCGTGGCGACGATCAGCTTTCCGGTGACCGCGTGGTCGATGCCGTACTCGGCGCAGAACTTGACCATCTCGGCGGCGCCCCGCACCGCGTAGCGGGCCTTCAGCGAGCCGGGGCGGTAGTAGACGCCGCTATGGATCACGCCGCTGTTGCGGCCCGTCTGGTGGCGGGCCGGGCCCGGCTCTTTCTCCAGCACCGTCACGCGCGTCCCCGGCGCGGCGCGGGTGATCGCGTACGCCGTCGACAGGCCGACGATCCCGCCGCCGATCACCAGCACGTCGCAGTCGTACGCGATGCCGGTCCGCACTCGTTCCATCTCCCGGCCCACCTCCCGGCTCCGATAGTGCACTGCGCCACTGACAATGCCCTCAAACCCGTGGGCGCGGGGTCAGGCCGGGGTCACCAGGAGCGGGCGGGCGCGTTCACGGAGCTCGGCCACGCGGGGCTCGTCGCCGTAGGGCTCCAGGCGGTGCAGGAGATCCCTCACGTACTCGGTGGTACGGGCCGAGGAGATACGCCCGGCGACCTCGACCGCCCGCACGCCCTGCTCGCAGGCCGCGTCCAGGTTGCCGGACTCCAGCTCGGCCACCGCCGAGACGACGAGCCGCAGTCCGTGCGAGCGTACGAACTCCTCCGTCGGTTTCGACAGGGCCTGCTCGGTGAAGCGGCGCACCTGGCGTGGTGCCTTCAGGTCGCGGTAGCACTCGGCCGCGTCGGCGGCGAACCGGTCGTAGGAGTAGAAACCCAGCCAGGACGGATCGTTGTCGCCCGGTCGGGCGCGTTCCAGCCAGCTCTCGGCGGCCTTCAGGGCGGCGCCCGCCGCCGGTGCGTCACCCGCGCGCGCGTGCGCGCGTGCCTCGACCAGGCGGAAGAAGCTCATCGTGCGGGCCGTGGCCAGGCCGCGGTTGCGTTCCAGGGCGGCCTGGGCGAGGTCCACGCCCTCGTCGCCGAAGCCGCGGTAGGTGGCCTGGAGGGACATGGAGGCGAGGACGTATCCGCCCAGGGGGACGTCGGCCGCCGCGCGGGCCAGGCGCAGGGCCTGGATGTAGTAGCGCTGGGCCGCCTCCTGCTGGCCGGTGTCGAAGGCCATCCAGCCGGCCAGGCGGGTCAGTTCGGCCGAGGCGCCGAACAGGGCGCGGCCGACCTCGTCGGAGTAGGAGCCGAGCAGCAGGGGTGCCGCCTCGACGCGTAAGCACTCGGGGACCATCGACGAACGCCAGTCCCCGCCGCCGTACTTGGAGTCCCAGCGCCGGGCGTCCTCGGCGGCCTCCCGCAGCTTCTGCACATCGCTGTGGCCGACTTTGAGCGGTGCGCCGGAGCCCTCGGCCGGGCTCGCCTCGCGCGCCACCGAACTGTCGGCCGGGGTTATCAGCCACCGCGAGGCGGGCGTCGCGTACGCGCTCACCGCGAACGATCCGGCGAGCGACTGCCAGATGCCGCCGGAGCCGGCCCGGCGGCCGGCGAGGTCGAGGCGGTACAGCTCGGTGGCGGACTTGACCGCCTGGCCGACGTCCCGCGGGAACGCGAGGCCCACCTCGGGGGCGGGATCCGCGTCCGCCAGGCCGATCTCGTGCAGCGGCACCGGGCGCCCGAGCTTCTGGCCGATGGCGGCGGCGATGAGGTGCGGCGCCGCACCCTGCGGCACCATGCCCTTCGACACCCAGCGCGCCACCGACGTCTTGTCGTAGCGAAGGGTCAAGCCCCGCTGCGCGCCGAGGTCGTTGACGCGCCGGGCCAGTCCTGCGTTGCTGATTCCCGCGAGGGCGAGAACGGCGCCGAGCTTTTCGTTCGGCCCGCGTTGCTCCCTGGACATGCGTCACCCCTCGACACAGACGGCTGCCGCGCTGGCATAACCACGCGGCATTCGTAAACCCAGCGTAGTTCGCCGCATCCCATGCGTTAAGAGGCATTGTTCCGGATGGCGGGATTGTGGTCCGTACGGAAGTCCGCCTCCTGTACGGACGGTGGCGGCGTGCTCCCGGTGTGTGGCCGTGCGCCCGCCCGTGCGCTCTTCTCCGGCCATCGGGGGAGCGGTTCCATGGCGGTGCGTGGGCCGGCCCGCTGTACTGGGTCCAGTGGGCTGGGGGACGCCGCCGCCTACATCCCCGCGGGCGGCGGACCGGTCCGGGAGGCGTGGCCCGTCTCCCGGACTGCGCGACGCCCGGCAGTGCGCAGAACCTGCACGGAGCGTGTTCAAAACTGTCTGTGTGACGTCGATTTGGCCGAAAATCACCCCCGATGGAGGGGTGCTTCAGCGCCCTCACCACGGAACTTGAGGGCGCGTTGGGTAGTCAAGGGGCGCGTTCTGGGGGCGCATTCGCGTCGCCGATCGAACCCCTCCAGCGGCCTTCGCTCCCCGACCGGAGCGCGGCGGGCGGGAGTTGGCGCCCTCGCGAGGGGAGCCGCGGGGGCGCATTCATGGGAGCACACACGGCTCCGCCGACGCTCCGCGGCGTGCCCTTCATGGCAGCATGGGGAACCAGTTCGTACGGTGCACTGGTTCCCCAGCCTGTGGAGGCGTCGATGCGGTGGTTGGTGGGGTGGAGCAGCACCGCCGTGGGAGCCGCGGGGAGCGCGGGGGCCGGCGGCTCCGCCGGTGCCACCGGGTACGACGGTGAGACGGTGCAGCCCGTGGGATCCCAGCTCCTGTGGGGTGACCCCGACCCCCTGTGGGCGGTCGGTGACTGGCGGCCCGACGAGGTGCGCGTCGTCACGGCCGACCCCCAGACCCGGATCGCCGTCCTCGGCATCTGCGGCGCCACCGACGAGCAGCTCCGGGTGGGGCTGTTCGCCGCACGCGGAGGAGCACTGCGGCACCTGACCGCCTGGCCCGGCAGCTACACCGCCGTCGTCCAGGTCGGCCGCCGCATCACCGTCTGCGGCGATCTCGCGGGCGCACGCCCCGTCTTCCACACCGCCTGGGCGGGCGGCACCGCCTACGCCACCGCCGCGCTGCCCCTCGCAGACCTCGTCGAGGCCAACCTCGACTTCGGCCACCTCGCCGCGCTGCTCGCCGCCCCCGACGTACCGGCCGCGCTGGACGACTCCACCCCGTACGACGGCGTGAAGCGCATTCCGCCGGGGCACGCGCTGATCCTGCGCGCCGGGGCGAGGGAGATCGCCGGATACGAGCCCGTGGCCTCGCTCGCCGTCGCGGCGCCCGCCGCGGACCCCGACCGGGCCGTGGACGGCGTGCGCGACGCGCTGGTGGAAGCCGTGCGGACGCGCCTCGCCGCGCCCCGGCACGTCCCCGGGGACGGCATCGACCCGGGTCCGGTGCCCGGCATGGGGCCCGCCGAACGGCGCGCGGCGCGCGGGATGCCGGTGCCCGGCATCGGCGCCGACCTGTCGGGCGGCCCCGCCTCGGGAACGCTCGCGCTGCTCGCCGCCGGGCTGCCGGGGATGCCGGGGACCCTGCTCGGGCACGGCACCGGGGCGGGGGAGCGGCTGCTCGCCGTCACCTTCAACGACCTGGCCGTCGGCGGGCGGGAGTCCGAGCTGGAACGGGCGGGCGTACTGGCCGCCAACCCGCGGCTGCACCACGTCGTCGTCACGGGCGGCGAGGACGTCCTGCCGTACGCCGCGCTCGACGTTCCCCTGACGGACGAACCCGGCTCCTGCCTGGTCTCGGCGGCCCGGCACCGGGCACGGCTGGCCGCGGGCAGCGCGGACCACTTCACCGGGTACGGGGCCCGGCAGGTGCTGGACGCCCATCCGGCGCGGCTGGCCGACCTGCTGATGGACCGCAAGCGGCGCCATCTCGTACGGCCCGTCGCCGCCATGGCCAGGGCGGACGGCTCGGTGCTGGTGCCCGCGCGCGTGTACGCCGCCGCCCGGCGGCTGTCCCGTACGTCCTACCGGGCGGGCGTCGAGGGGCTCGCCGAGCGGCTGCTGCGGCGGCGCTTCGACGAACTCGGCGGCTCGGGCGGGGGTGCCGGCGGGGCCATGGAGGCGTCGCTCGCCGTGCTCACCTGGGCCGGGCCCGGGCCGGCGGCGCGGTGGCTGACCGGAGAGGCGCTCGCTGAAGTATCGGTTCGCCTCCAGGCGTCGACGCAGCGGTCCGGGATCGGGCCGGGGCAGCGGCCCGGTGACTTCCGGGCGCGGGCTGCGCTCGCGCGGCAGGCGGCCGAGGTGCGGGTGCTGGAGCAGGCCGCCGAGATCCGCTTCCAGCGGCTGCACGCGCCGTTCCTCGACAACCAGGTCGTACGGGCCTGCCGTGCGCTGCCGGAGGCGCTGCGCGTCCAGCCCGGGGCGCGGGCGGCGATCCTGCGGTCGGTGCTGGAGGGGGCCGGGGTGAGCGGGCTGCCGAGCGGGTGGGGGGCGCCGACGCAGGCGCTGGCGGTGTCCGCCGCGCGGGCGGGGCTGCGGGGCGCGGCCGACTCGCTGCTGGCGCTCTTCGACACGCCGCTGCTCGCGGAGGCGGGGCTGGTCGAGGCGCGGGTCGTGCGCGAGGCGGTGCGCGGGGCGGCCGCGGGGGAGCCGTTGCCGTTGGACGGGCTGGCCGGGCTCGTCTCCCTCGAGCTGTGGCTGCGGCGGCTGCTCGCCCGGCGCGGGACCTGCTGGACCGGGACGCCGGCGCGGCAGCGGGCGGTGCCCGCGGGGATCGCGCCTCAGCGGGGGGCGCTGGGCGGGGCGGGGGCTGTGGTGCGGCGGGGGTAGGGCGACCGGGGGTGCCAGCGGGTGCCTGCGGCGGCTTGGGCCGGTTCGGTGCGTGGTGTTCCTGCGGGGCCTGTGGGGGTTCGGTGCTTGGTGGGGTGCCTGCGGCGGCCTGTGCGGCTCCGGTGGGGGTGCGCGGTGCGCGTTCGGTGGTCTTGTGGGTCGGGGACGGGTCGGGGGGGGTGTCCGTCCTCGGAACGGCGCGGAATCGGTTGGCCGAGATGTGTCGGCGTTGACGCGCCAACCACTGCGGGCGGACACCCCCCGACCCGTCCCCTTCCCGCCGTACGCGGCTGACCGTCGTCTCCCTACGCGCAGGTGAACCGGGACTCCACCCAGTCCGCCAGCGCCATGGTGTCCACGGGACTGTGCGGTTCGACCACCAGCCGGATCGTTGCGCGGCCCGTGATGTCCACGTGGACCGGTACGGGCACGTCGCCGCCCTTGATCATTCCGGAGTTCCAGAGTCGTACGCCGTCGGCCTCAACGGAGAAGTGGACCTTGCCGAGCTTCGCCGTCAGGTCGTCCACCCCGACCAGCGCGTCGTAGGACGAGCAGGTGCGGTTGAGGTCGATCGTGACGGAGGAGCGGCCGTGGACGGTGACGCCGTGCGGGTACCGGCGGTCGTCGACGGACAGGGCGGAGCGCTGCCACACCCAGGTGCTCTCCGCGAGTCGCATCTCGGGGCCCGTGCCGTCGCCGGTGATGTCGTACGGCAGTTCGCTCCACCGGTAGACGGTCGGGGCGGGCGGCGGCGGTGGCGGCGGTGGCTCTGTCGGAGACGGGGTCGGGGAGGGAGTGGGGGACGGGGTGGGCTTCGGGGGTGTGGGCGAGGTCGGTTTCGGGGTGGGCTTCTGGGGTGGGGCCGGGGCGGGGGAGGGCGCCGAGGGACGGGAGGGTGCGGGGGTGGGGGACGGTGCGGGGGGTGCCGCCGGGGGGCGGGGGGTGTGGTTCGGGGGTGTGGGGGTGGGTGGGGTCGGCTGTGCCGCGGGGGAGGAGGCGGGCGGGGCCGCCTTCGCGGGGGTCTTGGGCGGGGCCTCGTTGCCCGTCAGGGCGAAGACCAGCGCCGCCGCGGCGGCCACGGCCACCACACCGGTCGTGATGCCGGCCTTCACCGGTGCGCCCAGGCCCTCCGAGGTCGCCGTGCCGCCTCCCGCCGCGGCCGCGGCGCCGGCCGCGCCCGCGCCTCCGGCGACGAGCCCGGCCACCTTGGCGTACCCGGCGGCGCCGAACCAGCCGATGACCGCGACCGGGACCACGGCCGGGATGCCGCTCGCGACCTCCTCGATCTGGATGGCCGCCAGCCGGCACCTGGCGCATTCCTCCAGGTGCTTGCGCAGCCCCCGCTCCGCCCGGGTGCGCAGCCTGCCGCGGGCGTACGTGCCGAGCAGGTCGGTGTAGCGGGCGCACTCCTCGTCGGCGGCCATGGCGTCGCTGACGTGCTCCTGGAGATAGGCCTGTTTCAGGCCCTCGCGGGCACGGCTGGCGAGTACGCGGGTGCCGTTGGCGTCCAGCCCGAAGAGCACCGCCACCTCGCTCGGCGACTCGTCCTCGACCTCGGTGTGCCACAGCACGGCATGCCACCGCTCGGGCAGCGACCGGAACGCCCGCATGGCCATGGACTGCTCGGCCCGGTGCATGGCGCGCACATCGGCGCCCAGTTCCAGGGTGTCGTCGTCCGCCGGCTTGGCGGAGCGCGCGGACTGCGCGGCGAACACCGCGAAGTCGTCGACCAGATGCTCACGCTTGGCCGACTGCGTCCAGCCCGCGGCGACGCGCCGGACCGCCGTCAGGAGATACGCGCGTACGGCGTGCTCGGGGCCGGAACCGCCGCGCACCGCCTGGAGCACCCGGGCGAACACCTCGGCGGTGAGGTCGTCCGCGGTGTGCGCGTCCCGGCAGCACGTGCGCGCGTACCGGCGTACCGCGTCCGCGTGGCGTCGGTACAGCTCCGCGTAGGCCGTGTCGTCGCCCGAGCGCAACAGGACGATCAGCTCGGCGTCGGACGGCGGCGTCTCGCGCGGCGGCGGCAGCAGGCTGTCCTCGTGCAGCCCCCGCTGGGCCGGGACACCGCCCTGCCGCGGGACGCTCGCGGGGCCGCCCGGGCCCGGCACCCGTGGAGGTTCACCGGGTCCGTCACCGTGTGCTCCGTCCCGCCCGTCAACGCTCATCGCGGAAGCCCCCGCCGCCTGCCCACCCGAACACCGGGCCAGCGTGCCATATCGGCTTTTGGTCAGAAACCCGCGCGATGGGCGGTCACCCGTCCGTGGACTCCTGCCACGGTGCGGGGATGACGGTCACCCGTTCGGGGAAAGGGCCCCGTTTCGGCGGGAAGGAGCCGGCGTCGGCGGCGAGGCCCGCTCCCCCGGGTGCGGGACGGGACCGTGGCCCCGCCCCGCAGCGCCCGGGATCACGCGGGACGCGAGCGCAGGCCCTCCAGCAGGATGTCCAGCAGGCGTGCCGAGGCCGCCGCCTGCTGGGCCGCGTCGGGCAGCGCCGGCGCCGCCGTGGCTATCACCAGCAGGACGTCCGACACCGACACGTCCGGCCGCAGCTCACCCGCCTCACGCGCGCGATCCACGAGCCGGCCCACCACCTCCAGCAGCGCCGCCGCGCCGTGGTCGTCCTCCGCGCCGACGGAGGTCCCGGCGGGCGGAGCGACGGCCTGGGCCGCCTCCTCGGGCACCAGCCGCAGCTCACCGGAGCCCGGCTGCACCCGCTGCTGCGGCACCCGGGGCTCACCGGCCGCGGACGCGCCGTCACCCTCGTCCGACACCCCCACCCGCAGCACCTGCGGCGGCAGCAGGCGCCCGGCACCCGAGGCCACCGACGTGCGCAGGAACCGCGACAGCGCCGACCACGGCTCGTCCTCCTGCCCGAGCGCCGCCCGGGCCTGATCGGTGAGCCGGGCCGTCTCCTCCTCGGCGATCCGCCGCACCAGCACGTCCTTGCTCGGGAAGCGCCGGTACACCGTGCCGACCCCGACCCTGGCGCGCCGCGCCACGTCCTCCATCGGCGCGCCGTACCCCAGCTCGCCGAACACCTCGCGCGCCGCGCGCAGCACGTGCTCCAGATTTCGCTGGGCGTCCACACGCAGGGGCGCCGTACGCAACCCGTCCCCGCGTCCGCCGCCCGTCGCCGTGCTCACCGCACCGCCGGGCGCGACAGCGGACGACCAATGAGAGCCCTGAACATGCATAGACAATCCCCCGGTAATGACGTCTCCCCCCGGAGACTCTCCCCGCCATTGAAAGCCGGGTGCCACGGGACGGACCCGGTGCGGCGGACCGCCCGTCGCGGACCCCCCCTGAGCACATCCCCTACACCCCGTGGGACGAACATAGTTGAGCGGGAGTCAATTCAGAAGGGGCAGGTTCCGCACGGAGCGCCCCCCGATCGGAGTACGGGTCGTATACGCCCGGAATATGCCCCCTTCCCTGCACGGCTCCACCCCCGCTGACCTGCGCGGCCACTGCCGACCGTGAGGATCCGGCCAACCCGGGGCCGCAGCGGCCTCCGGTCACACAAATTGCCGGGGCTGTGGACAAACGCAGGCGGCGGGTGCGTCATGGGATGGTGAAGGAACGTGCGCGCATTCTCGTTGTCGGCGGCGGCTACGTCGGGATGTACACGGCCCTGCGGCTGCAGCGGAACCTGAAGGGGGAACTGGAGCGCGGCGAAGCGGAGGTCACGGTCGTCTCCCCCGACCCCTACATGACCTACCAGCCGTTCCTCCCCGAGGCGGCCGCCGGCTCCATCTCCCCGCGCCACGTCGTCGTGCCGCTGCGCCGCGTCCTCGGCCGGTGCCACGTCGTCGTCGGCGAGGCCGACGGCATCGACCACGCCGGCCGCACCGCCACCGTCAGCACCCTCGCCACCGAGGACGAGCGCACCGGGCCCCGCCGGCTGACGTACGACGAACTGGTCCTCGCGCCCGGCTCGGTCTCGCGCACCCTGCCCGTCCCCGGCCTCGCCGACCACGGCATCGGTTTCAAGACCGTCGAGGAGGCGATCGGCCTGCGCAACCACGTCCTCGAGCAACTCGACATCGCCTCCTCCACCCGCGACCCCGCTCTCCGCGACGCCGCCCTCACCTTCGTCTTCGTCGGCGGCGGCTTCGCCGGGGTCGAGGCGCTCGGCGAACTGGAGGACATGGCCCGCTACGCCGTCCGCTACTACCACAACGTCACGCCCGAGGACATGAAGTGGATCCTCGTCGAGGCCTCCGACCGGATCCTGCCCGAGGTCGGCGAGGACATGGGCCGCTACACGGTCACCGAACTGCGCCGCCGCAACATCGACGTACGCCTGGAGACCCGCCTGGAATCCTGCGCGGACCGCGTCGCCGTCCTCAGCGACGGCGCCCGCTTCCCCACCCGTACGGTCGTCTGGACGGCCGGCGTCAGACCCCACCCCCTGCTCGCCGCCACCGATCTGCCCCTGAACGACCGCGGCCGGCTCCGCTGCACCCCCCAACTGGCCGTCGACGGCGCCCCCCACGCCTGGGCCGCCGGTGACGCCGCCGCCGTCCCCGACGTCACCGCCGCGCCGGGCGGGGAGTGCGCCCCCAACGCCCAGCACGCCGTCCGCCAGGCCCGGGTCCTCGGCGACAACATCGCCCACGCCCTGCGCGGCGAGCCCCTCGACACCTACGCCCACAAGTACGTCGGCTCCGTCGCCTCCCTCGGCTTCCACCAGGGCGTCGCCCACGTCTACGGACGCAGGCTCAAGGGCTACCCGGCCTGGTTCATGCACCGCGCCTACCATCTGAGCCGGGTCCCCACCGTCAACCGCAAGGCCCGCGTCCTGGCCGAATGGGCCCTCGCCGGACTCTTCAAACGGGAGATCGTCTCGCTGGGGTCACTCGAACATCCCCGCGCCGAGTTCGAACTCGCGGCCGGTGGAAAGCCTTCCCAGGAACCCCCGCGCAACCCGAAGGGGTAGTCCTGACCGGACTCAGGAACTCCCCGCACCGGCCCGGCGTCTGACGGATGTCGGCCCGGTCGGCACCCTGCCAGACTGATCCATTACCGCGGGCGGGCCGCCGCTCACCCCGCGCGGCTCCCGGGCCCTGCCGGTTCCGGTACCGGCCGCCGACGACTACACGAGGCAAGGATTCGTGAACTTCACGCGCTGGAGCGCCCGACTCCCCGGAACGCAGCGCCGCGCCGCAGCGCGGACCGACACGACGCTCTCCCCGGACCGGCGGGCAGACGGCTCCGTGCCCACCGCCCGCGCCGAGCAGCTCACCGACGAGGCCCCGCCCGTCCCGGCGGTCGACGACCTGCCGGCGCGCGACGTCCTCGACCGCGTTCCCGCCCTCGTCGCCCTCCTCCACGGCTCCGACCACCGCATCTCCTACGTCAACGACGCCTACGCCACGGCCTTCGGCACCCGCCCCCTGGGCAGCCGGGCCCGCGAGGCACTCCCCGAGCTCGACGAACTCGGCCTCTTCCCGCTGCTCGACCAGGTGCAGCGCAGCGGCCGGTCCCGCACCCTCAAGTCCCGCAAGGCCACCGACGGCCGGTCCTACACCTTCACCTGCACGCCGGTCACCGAGGGCGACGGCGGCCGCGGCGTCCTCGTCTTCGCCACCGACGTCACCGACCACGCCGAGGCCGCCGAACGCCTCCGCGCGAGCGAACGCCGCCAGCGCGAGACCGCCGTCACCCTCCAGCGGTCCCTGCTCCCCCAGGGACTGGAGGAGCCCGACGACCTGCGCGTCGCCGCCACCTACCACCCCGGCGGCACCGAGGCCGCGGTCGGCGGCGACTGGTACGACGTGATCACCCTCGGCGGCGGACGCACCGCCCTGGTCATCGGCGACGTCATGGGCCGGGGCGTCCGCGCGGCGGCCGTCATGGGCCAGCTCCGCACAGCCGTACGGGCCTACGCCCGCCTCGACCTGCCCCCGCACGAGGTGCTCCAGCTCCTCGACGGCCTCGCCACCGAGATCGACGCCAACCAGATCGCCACCTGCGTCTACGCCATCCACGATCCCAACGAGGGCCGGCTGGTGTACGCCTCCGCCGGGCACCTGCCCATCCTGGTCTGCGACGAGAACGGCACCGTCCAGCGCGCCGACGAACCCACCGGGCCCCCGCTCGGCACCGGCGGCTGGATGCACGCGTCGGGCACCATCTCCCTGACCCCCGGCTCCACCGCCGTCCTCTACACCGACGGCCTGGTGGAACGCCGCAACGAGGACCTGGACGAGGGCATCGCCGCGCTCGAACGCGCCCTGGCCGGTGCGACCGGCAGCCCCCAGGTGATGTGCGACCGCCTGGTCCGCTCGTCAGGCGTCACCCCCGACCACGACGACGACGTCGCCGTCCTGGTCCTCCAGCACCCCGCCCGCAAGGGCGCCGAGGCCGAGCTGTTCCGCAACGCCGCACTGGAGCTGCTCGGCGGCGTGGAGGCGGCTCCCCGCGCGCGGGCCTTCGCCTCCGGCGTCCTGACGAGCTGGCGCTTCCCCGCGGACCTGCACGACCTGGGCGTCCTGGCCGCCAGCGAGCTGGTCGCCAACTCCCTCCAGCACGGGACGCCCCCGATGCGGCTGCGCCTGCGCCGCACCGACCGCCGGCTCATCATCGAGGTCACCGACGGCGACGACCACCTGCCGCGGCGCCGGCGCGCGGAACCGGCGGACGAGTCCGGCCGGGGCATCGCCATCGTCGCCACGATCGCCTCCAACTGGGGGTCGAGACGCACCCCGGGAGGCGGCAAGGCGGTCTGGTGCGAATTCCTCCTGCCGCAGCAGGGCACGTGAGCGCGGCGTACCAGCCGTGAGCCGTGACGGGCACCGGCCCGTCACGGCCTCGCTCACACCTCCGCGGTCGCCACGGCGCCGGCCGGCGCCCCGCCCTGCGTGACCACCCGGCTCCGCGCCAGCGACGGCTGGTTCTGCACGTCCGTGAGCTGCCGCCCCAGCCGCAGCGCCAGCACCGTGATGCCCAGCGAGAACAGCAGGAACGCCACGATGTACGGAGCGTGCAGCGAGGCACCGAGCGGCCCGCCCACGGCGGGCCCGATGGCCAGCGCGAGCTGCTTCACCAGGGCGAAGGCGGAGTTGTACTGCCCTGCCATCCCGGTCGGCGCCAGGTCGGCCACGAGCGGCGCCAGCGTCGGCGACAGCATCGCCTCACCCAGTCCGAACAGCGCGTACGTCGAGATGAACGCGGCCGTCGCCATCGTCTGGCTGCCGTGCCCGAGCCCGGCGTATCCGGCCACCGCCCACGCGACGGCCCAGATCAGACCCACGGCGGCGATCACACGGGACCGCTTCCGCCGCTCGACGAACTTCAGCACCGCGAACTGCGCGACCACGATCATCAGCGTGTTCGCCGCCAGCGCCGTACCCAGTGCGGAGGTCGAGATACCGGCGGCCTCGACGCCGTACGCGCTCAGGCCGGACTCGAACTGTCCGTAGCACGCGAAGAACAGCACGAAACCGAGCACGCAGAGCTGGACCATGGCGCGGTTGCCCAGGAGCTGCTTCCAGCTCCCGCCGGCGGACTGCCCCGGCGCGTCACCCACGTGCGGCGCACGCGGCGTCCGCACGGTCGCCATCACCACGACCAGCAGCAGGAACATCGCCGCCTCGATGGCGAACAGCAGGGTGAAGGACGCGGCACTCGTGGTGTCGACCAGGTGGCCGCCGATGAGACCACCGACGCCGAGCCCCAGGTTCTGCAGGAAGAACTGCATGGCGAAGGCCCGTGACCGCGTCTCCGACGAGGAGCAGTCCACGATCATCGTGGCGAGCGCCGGCTGCATCACGGCCTGGCCCGCACCCAGCGCGGCGGCGGCCGCCAGTACCGTGGTCGCGGTGGCCGCCAGACCAAGGCTCAGCGCACCGATCGCGGCGGTGACCAGGGCGGCCAGCAGCACCGGCAACGGACCCCGCCGGACGATGGCCCGTCCGGCGAACGGCAGGACGATCAGCGCGGCCACGGCGAAGACGGCGAGCACGAGACCCGCCGTCACGGAACCCAGTCCCCGCACCTGCGCCACATAGACGTACAGGTAGGGGACGGTGAAGCCGAGTCCGAACGCGCTGAGTGCGTTGCCCACGTGGATCCGGCGCATCGCGGCGCCCATTGCCCTGGTCACGTTCACCCTCTCTTGGGTCGCCAGCTCCAGCCCTTAGAGCTGAAGACTTAGAAGCTAAAGTTCGAAGCTAAAGAGTACATAACGAAGGACTTCAAGGCAAAGCAAGGGCGTGCCATACTGCGGCCATGGGCGACACCTCCGGCGCCGGCGAGCCGCCACTCGAAGAACAGATCGCCGCTTACCAGCGCGAGTTCCAGGACCTCGACCCCCAGGTGGAGAAGATCGTCTCGGCCATCTCCCGGCTCAACCGGCGCATGAACGTCGCGTACGGACGGCAGACCGCCGAGCTCGGCATCAGCAACACCGACTGGGAGGTCCTGAAGGCTCTCGTCCTGTCCGGAGCCCCCTATCAGCTCGGCCCCGGCGACCTCGCCAAGCGGCTCGGCCTGACCCCGGCCGCCATGACGCACCGCATCGACCGCATGGTGGCGGAGGGTCTGGTCACCCGGGAGCGCGACGAGACGAACCGGGTCCGCGTGATCGTCGAGCTGACGGCGGAGGGGCGCGAGAAGTGGATGGCGGCCATGCGCCTCGCCACGGTCTTCGAGGGGGACCTCCTCCAGGACCTCTCGGCCGAGGAGCGGACCACCCTCGGCGAGGTCCTCACCCGCCTTCTGCGCAGGGTCGAGCACGCCCAGCCCGACGCCGGCGGCCGGCTCAGCGACCTCGATTAAAAGATCTTGACAGGGATGCTTGACAGCCCCCTGGTGGATCCGTAAGGTTCTCCGGGTTGCCACCGAGCCGTAACGGTTCTCCGGCAACGACTTCCGCCGCGACAGCGGCACCCCACACCACCAGCACGACTCTCCCTCGGGACTGTTTCGGCGTGTCCGAATTCAATTTCCGACGGGACTCTGCGACCCACTCGACACCGATTGGGAAACGCCGGGAAAGTCCGCTAAGGTTTGGGACGTCGGAACGGCCCAACAGCCGCGAAGACAACCCCTTCTGACGGGGAATCAGAGCCCGAAAGGATCTGATAGAGTCGGAACCGCCGGAAAGGGAAACGCGAAAGCGGGAACCTGGAAA
>NZ_JBIRZD010000006.1:104436-371049 GCF_044390505.1 Streptomyces sp. NPDC018947 | reverse complement strand
ACAGACTTCGGTAGTGCCGAGTACTGGGTGGAGCACGTACGGAAGCCCGTGCGTTTCGCCGACGCGGTGGACAAGGCGCGGGAGTTGGGTGCGCGAGTCTGGGCGGAGGTCGGTCCGCAGCCCGCTCTCTCCGCCGCGATGGGCGAGCGTGAGGGTGAGGCGGTGGCGAGCTTCATGCGGCGTGACCGTGACCAGGTCACCGGCCTGCTGACCGGTCTGGCCCGCCTCCACGTGCACGGTGTCGAGGTGGGCTGGGACCGTTGGGTTCCTCCCACGCGAGAGCCGGTGGAGGTGCCGACGTACGCCTTCCAGCGGCGCCGCTACTGGGCGGGAGGAACTGCGGGAGCGTCCGCGGGTGCGCTGTCGGGTGTGGGCCTGTCCGGGGCCGACCACCGCCTCCTGGGCGCGCGGGTGTCGCTCGCCGGCGGGGGCGTCGTGCTCACGGGCCGGCTGTCGGTGGCCGCACAGCCCTGGCTGGCCGATCACGCCGTGTCGGGTGTGGTCCTGCTGCCGGGAACGGCGTTCGTCGACTTGTTAGCGCACGCCGGTCGGCAGGTGGGGAGCCCGCAGGTGCGGGAGCTCACCCTCCACGCGCCGCTGGTGCTGCCCGAGGACGGGCCGGGTGTGACGGTCCAGGTGGCGGTGGACGAACCCGACGAGCAAGGGCAGCGGACGGTCAGCGTCCACTCCCGCCCGGACACCGGGGACGGTGACTGGACCCGGCACGCGACCGGCGCGCTCACCGCGACCGAGTACGTCCCCGAGGCGGCCTGGGTCTGGCCGCCGGCGGGTGAGCCGGTCCCGGCGGAGGACGTCTACGCGGGACTCGCGGACGCCGGGTTCGACTACGGTCCGGTCTTCCAGGGGCTGAAGCAGGTCTGGGCGGACGGCGAGGACGTCCACGCCGAGGTCGTGCTGCCGGACGACCCCTCCGGCTTCGCGCTGCACCCGGCCCTGCTCGACGCCGCGCTCCACGCCCTCGCCGCCACTCGGAGCACCGGAGAGGCCGGACTGCCCTTCGCGTTCACCGGCGTGCGAGTGCACCGTCCCGGCGCCTCGACCCTGCGGGTGCGGCTGCGCCGTCAGGAGCCCGACGGTGTCGGCCTGGAGGCCGTCGACGCCGACGGAAACCCGGTGGTGACCGTCGACTCGCTGGTGTTCCGTCCGGTCAGCCGTGCCGACCTCGCCGGTCCGGGAGCGTCCGGCACCGACCTGTTCCACCTGCGCTGGACGCCGGTCCCCGAGGAGACCCGGGCCGACGCGCGGTACGGCGGCCACGTGGTCGCCGTACCCGACATCGCGGCGGCCTCCGGGGTCGTGCGCGACGGGTCGGCCGAGCCGCACTGGGTGGTGCTGCCCTGCCGCGCCCCCGGGCAGGGATCGGTCCCGGAACGGACGCGGGCCCTCACCGGCTGGACGCTCACCCAGGTGCGGGCCTTCCTGGACGCACCCGAGATGGCCGGGCGGAGACTGGTCGTTCTGACCCGGGGCGCCGTCGCGGCCGACGAGAGCGACCGTGGCGCCGACGTATCCGCGGCGGGTGTCTGGGGACTGGTGCGCTCGGCCCAGTCGGAGCACCCGGACCGGCTGGTCCTGCTCGATGCCGACACCGAGGTGGAGGACGAGGAATGGCCCGCGCTGCTGTCCGCCGTCTCCGCCGCTCCGCTGCCCCAACTCGTCCGGCGGGGCGGGACGCTGCTGACGCCGCGCCTGGAGGCCGGAGGTGACGGCGACCTGAGCGCACCCGAGCAGGGCCCGTGGCGGCTCACGGCGGGTTCGGGCGGGACGCTCGAGGAACTGGACCTGGCACCGCAGCCGTCGGCCGCCGATGAACCGCTCGGCGCCGGCCTGGTACGGGTGGCGGTGCGCTCGGCCGGGCTGAACTTCCGGGACGTGCTCATCGCGCTCGGCATGTACCCCGGCGCCGCGTCGGTGGGCGGCGAGGGCGCGGGCGTGGTCACCGAGGTCGGTCCGGGCGTCGCCGGGCCGGCGGTCGGGGACCGCGTGATGGGACTGATGCCGCACTCGTTCGCCGACACCACCGTGGCGGACGCCCGCATGCTCGTGCGCATGCCCGAGGACTGGACGTTCCAGGAGGCGGCCTCCGTACCCATCGCCTTCCTGACCGCCCGGTACGCCCTCGGGGATCTCGCCGCTCTCCGCTCCGGGGAGCGGGTGCTGATCCACGCGGGTGCGGGCGGTGTCGGCATGGCGGCGATCCAGCTCGCGCGGCATCTCGGGGCGGACGTCTTCGCGACGGCGCACCCCTCCAAGTGGGGCACCCTGCGGGCGCTCGGGCTGTCCGAGGACCGCATCGCCTCCTCCCGCGACCTCGGGTTCCGCACGGCGTTCCTCGACGCGACCGGCGGCGCGGGGATGGACGTGGTGCTGAACTCGCTGGCGGGCGAGTTCGTGGACGCCTCGCTCGCACTGCTGCCACGCGGCGGACGGTTCATCGAGATGGGCAAGACCGACGTCCGCGAAGCCGCTTCACTCCCGTCCGGGATCCGCTACCGCACCTTCGACCTCTCCGAACCCGAGCCGGCACGGATCGGCACGATGCTGGCCGAGCTGCTCACGATGTTCCGGGACGGCGCGCTGCGGCTGCTCCCGCTGACCGTGTGGGACGTACGCCGCGCCCCGGCCGCGTTCGGGCACGTCAGGATGGCCCGGCACACCGGCAAGGTCGTCCTCGACGTGCCCGCGCCGCTCGACCCGGACGGCACCGTCCTGATCACCGGCGGCACCGGAACGCTGGGCGCGCTGGTCGCCGAGCACCTCGTCACCGCGCGGCGCGTGCGGCACCTGCTGCTCGTCGGCAGGCGCGGACCGCAGGCGCCGGGTGCCGAAGAACTCGCCCGACGCCTACGGCAGTACGGGGCCGAAGTCCGTATCGTGGCCGCCGATCTCGCGCGGCGCGAGGAGGCCGCGGCCGTCCTCGCGCAGGTCACCGCGGAGCACCCGCTCACCGGCGTCGTGCACGCGGCGGGGATCGCGGACGACGGGGTCCTCGGCTCGCTGACGCCCGACCGGATCGAGCGGGTGATGGCTGCCAAGGCCGACGCCGCCTGGCACCTGCACGAGCTGACCCGGGACGCGGACCTGGCGATGTTCACCCTGTTCTCGTCCGCGTCCGGAGTGCTCGGCTCCCCGGGCCAGGCCGGCTACGCGGCGGCGAACACCTTCCTGGACGCCCTGGCCGCGCACCGCAGGGCGCGGGGACTGGCGGCACAGTCGCTGTCCTGGGGGCTGTGGGCCCGGCGCAGCGCCATCAGCGGTCACCTCACCGACACCGACCTGGCCCGTGTGGCCCGGTCCGGGATGGTGCCGCTCGGCGACGAGCACGGGCTGCGCCTGCTGGACGAGGCCCGCGACCGAGGCGGGCGCGCGCACGCCGTACCGCTGCCGCTCTCACCGGGGCACCGGCACACCCATCCGCTGCTGGCGCACCTGGGGGGACCCACCCGCCCGGCGCGTGCGGCGGCACGCGCCGGTGACGTGAGCGCACCGTCCGTACCGCTGACCGAACGGCTGCACGAGCTGTCGGCCGAGGAGCAGCGGCGCATGCTGCTGACCCTGGTGCGGGAACAGGCCGCGGCCGTCCTCGGGCACGACTCCACGGAGTCCATCGGCGCCCGGAAGCCGTTCAAGGAGCTGGGGTTCGACTCGCTCACCGGAGTCGAGGTCCGCAACCGGCTCGGCGCCGCGACCGGGGTGACGCTGCGCGCCACCGCGGTGTTCGACTTCCCCACGCCCGCCGCGCTCGCCGACCACCTGTGGGAGGCCCTCCGGCCGGACGACGGCGCGGGGGAGCCCCCGATCATCACCGACCTGGCCCGCCTGGAGGCCGCGCTGGCACAGGCCCCGGACTCCGGTGACCTGCGCGACGAGATCACCGCCCGCCTGGAGGACATCCTCTGGAGCTGGCGGGACAAGGCGCAGGGACGGCCGGTCGCCCAGGAGGACGACGACCTGGCCGCCGCCACCGACGACGAGATGTTCGCCCTGATCGATGAAGAGCTCGGCAGGCAGTGACACGCACGTTCGCCTGCCCGCCGCACGCTAGGAGTCAGTTCCGGATGTCAGACGAGCAGAAACTGCGGGAATACCTGAAGAAGGTCACGGCCGACCTGCGGCAGACCCGCAGGCGGTTGGAGGAGGCCCGGTCCGCCGAGCCCGAGCCGATCGCCGTCATCGGCATGAGCTGCCGGTTCCCCGGCGGCGTGGAGTCCCCCGAGGGGCTGTGGGAGCTGGTGGCCGCGGAACGGGACGCGATCACCCCGTTCCCGCGCGACCGGGGCTGGGACCTGGACGGGCTCTACGACCCGGACCCCGGGCGAACCGGCACCTCGTACGCCCGCGCGGGCGGGTTCCTCACCGACGCGGGCGGGTTCGACGCCGAGTTCTTCGGCATCAGCCCGCGTGAGGCGCTGGCGATGGACCCGCAGCAGCGGCTGCTGCTCGAACTGTCCTGGGAGGTGTTCGAGAACGCGGGCATCGACCCGTCCTCGGTGGCAGGGCGGCCGGTCGGCACCTTCGTCGGCACCTCCACCTCCGGGTACGGGATCACCCTGGCGGAGACACCGCCCGGGGTGGAGGGGTACCTGCTGACGGGCAGCGCGGCGGCCGTCGCCTCCGGACGGATCGCGTACACCCTCGGCCTGGAGGGCCCGGCGGTCACGATCGACACCGCGTGCTCGTCGTCGCTGGTCGCCATGCACCTGGCCGCGCAGGCCCTGCGGTCCGGCGAGAGCGACCTCGTCGTGGCCGGCGGCGCCACCGTCATGTCCAGCCCGGGGACGTTCGTCGAGTTCAGCAGACAGCGCGGCCTGTCGCCGGACGGGCTGTGCAAGCCGTTCGCCGCGGCGGCGGACGGCACCGGCTGGGGAGAGGGCGCCGGACTGCTCCTCCTGGAGCGGTTGTCGGACGCACTCGCCGGCGGTCACCAGGTACTCGCCGTGCTACGGGGTTCGGCGGTGAACCAGGACGGCGCCTCCAACGGCCTGACGGCACCGAACGGCCCGTCGCAGGAGCGGGTGATCCGGCAGGCGCTGCGCAACGCCCGGGTCGCCGCCGGACAGGTGGACGTGGTGGAGGCCCACGGCACCGGCACCACGCTCGGCGACCCCATCGAGGCGCAGGCACTGCTGGCGACGTACGGCCAAGGCCGGTCGGCGGAGAACCCGTTGTGGCTCGGCTCCGTGAAGTCGAACATCGGGCACACGCAGGCGGCCGCGGGCGTGGCCGGGGTCATCAAGATGGTGATGGCCATGCGGCACGGGCGACTGCCGGTGACGCTGCACGTGGACGAGCCGTCGCCGCACGTGGACTGGTCGACGGGTGAGGTGCGCCTGCTGACCGAGGCCGTGCCCTGGCCGGGCGACGGGCATCCGCGCAGGGCCGGGGTGTCGTCGTTCGGCGTCAGCGGCACCAACGCGCACGTGATCCTGGAGGAGCCTCCCGCCGCGCCACCGAAGGCCCTTGCTCCGGTGGAGGCGCCGGGCCCGGTGCCATGGGTGGTGTCGGGGCGCGGCGACGCGGGGCTGCGCGGCCAGGCCGCCCGGCTCGCCGGCTTCGTGCGGGAGCGGCGGGCGGCGGGTACGGCCGGCCGCGCCTGGCTCGCGGGCGTCGCGGCGGGGCTGCTCGGCCGCGCCGCCCTGGAGCAGCGGGCCGTGGTCGTCGGTTCGGACGTGGACCAGATGCTGGCGGGACTGGAGGCGCTGGCCGCCGAGGGACAGCCGCTGCCGGCGCGCACCGACTCCGCAGTGGTTTTCGTCTTCCCCGGCCAGGGCGGTCAATGGGCCGGAATGGGGTCCGAGCTGCTGGAACGGCTGCCCGTCTTCGCGGAGGCGGTCGCCGAGTGCGAGCGGGCCCTGGACCCCTGGGTGGACTGGTCGCTGAGCGCGGTCCTGTCGGGCGGGGAGCGGGACTGGCTGAACCGGGTGGACGTCGTGCAGCCGGTGCTGTGGGCGGTGATGGTCTCCCTGGCACGGGTCTGGCGCGCGGCCGGGGTCGAACCCGACGCCGTGGTGGGGCACTCGCAGGGTGAGATCGCGGCCGCGGTGGTCGCGGGCCGGCTGAGTGTCGAGGACGGTGCCCGGGTCGTCGCGCTGCGGTCGCGTGCGCTGCGGGAGCTGTCCGGCCGGGGCGCGATGGCCTCGATCGCGCTGGACGCCGAAGAAGCTGAGGCGTACTTGCCTTCGGGCGTCACGGTGGCGGCGGTGAACGCGCCGGGGCAGATCGTGGTGAGCGGTCCGCCGGAGGAGGTTGCCGGGTTGTGCGCCCGGTTGGACGAGGTGGGGGTACGCGCCCGCCGCATCGACGTGGACTACGCGTCCCACCACGCGCAGGTGGAGGCCGTGGAGGGCCGGCTGCGTGAGGAGCTGGCCGGGGTCGTGGACCTGGGCGGTCCGGGTCCGGAGCTGGTGTCGACGGTGACGGGTGCGCCGGTTCCCGAGGGGCGGCTCGACGCCGCGTACTGGTATCGGAACCTGCGGGAGCGGGTCCTGTTCGCCGATGTGGTGCGGCGGTTGCGGGACGCGGGTCCGCAGGTGTTCGTCGAGATCGGTCCGCATCCGGTGCTGTCGTTGGCGATGGAGCAGATCGTCACCGACGGCCGGGTGCTGCACACCCTGCGCCGCGACCAGCCCGAGACCGCGCAACTGCTGACCAGCCTGGGTGCTGCGTGGACCGCCGGTCTGCCGGTGGCGTGGCGCGCACTGCTGCCCGAGGCGCAGCCGGTGGCGCTGCCCACGTACGCCTTCCAGCGCAGGCACTACTGGCTCACCCCTCCGGCGAGCGCTCGCCCCACCGCCGTCGGCCGGTACCGGATCGGCTGGAAGCCGCTGCCGGAACCGGAGCGCGCCGGATCACCCCGGAACACCGACTGGCTGCTGGTCCACGAGGACGGCGGGAACCGTACGGCCGAGGTCGCCCTGCTCGTGGAGGCGCTGGCGGACGAAGGCGGCTCGGCGCGTGTCGTCACCGTGCCCTCCGGAGAGGCCGAACCGGACGCGTTGGCCCGGCTGTTGGGCGATGCCCTCGTACCGCAGCGGCTGACGGGGCTGGTCTCGCTGCTGGGCGGGGAGGCCGCCGTGGGCCTCCTGCGGGCCGCGGCGTCCGTGCCCATGCGGACGCGGCTGTGGCAGGTGACCTCGGGCGCGGTGGGCGCGGGCGGCGGCGATGTCGTCGTGGACTGCGCGCAGGCGGAGCTGTGGGGCTGGGGCCGCTGCTTCGCACTGGAGCACCCGGACCGCTGGGGCGGCCTGATCGACCTGCCCGTCGGTGCCTCCGCCGACGTGGTGGCCCGGGCGGCGGCCCGGCTCGCGCGGGACGGTGGCGAGGACCAGGTGGCCGTCCGCGCCGAGGGCTCTTTCGGCCGTCGGCTGCTGACGGTGGAGGACCCGCCGGGCGACCCGCGCCCGGCCTGGCCGCCGGCCGGAACGGTGGTGATCACCGGCGGCACCGAGGGGCCCGGCAGCCACCTGGCCCGCTGGGCGGCCTCCCGCGGCGCCGACCGCCTCGTCCTGGTCGGGGACGACGGCGCGGAGCTGTGCGCCGAGCTGACCGAGGCGGGCACGCCGACCGTCGCCGTGACGGGTGACGTCACCGACCCCAAGGCGCTTCGCGCGCTGCTCCGGGAGGCCACCGGGGACGCGCCGCCGGCCGCCGTGGTGCACGCCGCGGGTGCGATCGAGCTGGCCCCGATACGGCAGAGCGACCCCGTGCACGCCACCCGCGTCATGCGGGAGCGCTGCGCGGGCGCCGAAGCGCTGGCCGAGGTGCTGCGCACCGACCACCCGGACACCCGACTCCTGCTGCTCTCCTCGGTCGCGGGTGTCTGGGGCGCGGGCGCGCACGGAGCGCTCGCCGCCGCCGGAGCACACCTCGACGCCCTGGCCGAACGGGAACGCGCGGCCGGCCGCCCGGTCACCGCCGTCGCCGTCAGCCCCTGGGAGGGCGGGCCAGAGCTGGCCGACCTGCTGCGCGGGCAAGGGGTGCCGGTCACCGACTCCGGCGCGGCCCTCGCCGCGCTGCCCGGACTGCTGGCCCTGGCCGAACCGGCCGTCGTACTCGCCCGCGTGCACTGGGACCGCTTCGTCCCCGCGTTCACCGCCGCCGGACCCCGGCCGCTCATCGGCGACCTCCCGGAGGCGCGTCGGGTCCTCGAAGCCGGCACGGAGGCGGAGGCCGACCGGACCCCGGGCGCCCCTCACACCTCCAAGCTGGCACGGGCCCTGGCCGCCGCCGCACCGGACGAGCAGGACCGGATCGTCCTGGCGGAGGTCCGGGCCACCACCGCGGCCGTGCTCGGCCACTCCGGTCCGGACGACATCGCCGCGGACAGGGCGTTCCGGGAGCTGGGCATGGACTCGGTGACCGCCGTCGAGCTGCGCAACCGGCTGTCGGCCGCGACCGGTGTACGGCTCCCCGCCACACTGATCTTCGACCACCCCAGCCCGACCGCGGTGGCCGGCCTCCTGCGCCGGGAGCTGACGTCCGCCGGGACACGGACCGGCGACGAGGACACCGGCACACCGCCCGCCCGGGTGGCCGACGACGAGCCGATCGCCATCATCGGCATGAGCTGCCGCTTCCCCGGCCGCGTCGCCTCTCCGGAGGACCTGTGGCAGGTGGTCGCCGACGGAGCCGACGTCATCTCGCCGTTCCCCGCCGACCGCGGCTGGGACGTGTCCGGCCTCTACGACGAGGACCCCGACCGGGCCGGGACGGTGTACGCGCGCAGCGGCGGATTCCTGCACGGCGTCGCCGACTTCGACGCCGGGTTCTTCGGGATCAGCCCGCGTGAGGCGGTCGCCATGGACCCGCAGCAGCGGCTGCTGCTGGAGACGTCCTGGGAGGCGTTCGAAGGGGCCGGCATCGCGCCGGAGACCGTGCGCGGCAGCGACACCGGCGTCTTCGTGGGCACCAACGGCCAGGACTACGCGCCACTGCTGATGTCCGGTGGCGACGACCTGGAGGGCTATCTCGGCACCGGCAACGCGGCGAGCGTCGTCTCCGGCCGTGTCGCCTACGCCTTCGGGCTGGAGGGACCGGCGGTCTCCGTCGACACCGCCTGTTCCTCCTCCCTGGTGGCGACGCACTGGGCCGCGCAGGCCCTGCGGCAGGGCGAGTGCTCCATGGCGCTCACCGGCGGTGTCACGGTGATGGCGACACCCGGCTCGCTGCTCACCTTCGCCCGGCAGCGCGGCCTCGCCGCCGACGGGCGGTGCAAGGCCTTCTCCGCCCACGCGGACGGCATGGGCATGGCCGAGGGCGTCGGCATGCTGCTGCTGGAACGGCTCTCCGACGCCCGGCGCAACGGGCACCGGGTGCTGGCGGTGATCCGCGGCTCCGCGATCAACCAGGACGGCGCCAGCAACGGCCTCACCGCGCCCAACGGCCCGGCGCAGCAGCGGGTGATCCGGCAGGCGCTGCGCAACGCCGGGCTCCGCGCGGCCGACGTCGACGCCGTCGAGGCGCACGGCACCGGAACGACACTCGGCGACCCGATCGAGGCACAGGCCCTCCAGGCCGCCTACGGCCAGGACCGTCCCGCCGGCCGCCCGCTGTGGCTCGGCTCGCTGAAGTCCAACATCGGTCACACCCAGGCCGCCGCCGGAGTCGCGGGCGTGATCAAGATGGTGCTGGCGCTGGGCCGGGAGTCACTGCCCCGCACCCTGCACGCCGACGAGCCGTCCGCGCACGTGGACTGGTCCGAGGGCTCGCTGCGGCTGCTCACGGCGCCGGTGCCCTGGAAGCGCGCCGACCGCCCGCGCCGGGCCGGTGTCTCGTCGTTCGGGATGAGCGGCACGAACGCCCACGTCATCCTGGAGGAGGCCCCCGAGACCGAGCCCCGGGTCACCGGTGAATCCGCGGCCGACGGCGACGGGCCGTGCGTCGTACCGCCGTGGCTGCTGTCCGCGAAGTCCGAGGAAGGGCTGCGCGACCAGGCCGACCGGCTGCGGCGCCGACTGCGCGCCGGAGCCGGTCCGGACCCGGTGGACGTCGGCCACGCGCTGGCGACCACGCGCTCGGTCTTCGCGCACCGCGCGGCCGTCCGTGGCAACGGGCGCGAGGAGCTGCTCGCGGGCCTGGACGCGGTGGCCGCGGGGGAGCAGTCCTCGTACGCGGTACGCGGCCTGGCCGACGCGGGGGAGCGCCCGGTGTTCCTCTTCCCCGGCCAGGGCTCGCAGTGGGACGGCATGGCCGGGCGGCTGCTGGACACCTCGCCGGTGTTCCGCGACAGTGTCGAGGCGTGTGCCGCGGCGCTGGCACCGCACCTGGACTGGCCGTTGACGGATGTGCTGCGGGGTGCCGCCGGTGCGCCGTCGCCGGACCGGGTGGACGTGGTGCAGCCGGCGCTGTTCGCCATGATGGTGTCGCTGGCCGATCTGTGGCGCGCGTACGGCGTCCGCCCGGCCGCCGTGGCCGGCCACAGCCAGGGAGAGATCGCCGCCGCGTACGTGGCGGGGGCCCTGTCCCTGGGCGACGCCGCCCGCATCGTCGCGCTGCGCAGCCGGCTGCTGGCCGGCCTCCAGGACAGCGGCGGCATGGCCTCGATCGCCGCGCCGGTCTCCTGGGTGGAGGACCGGCTGGGGGCATGGGGCGGCGAGCTGGAGATCGCCGCCGTCAACGGACCGCGTGCGGTCGTGGTGTCCGGGCCGGTCCCCGGTCTGGTCCTGATGGAGAAGGAGTGCGCCGCCGAGGGCGTCCGGGTGCGGCGCGTCCCGGTGCGGTACGCCTCGCACTCGCGGCACATGGAGGCGCTGCGCGAACCGCTGCTCGCCCGGCTGGAGGGCATTTCGCCGCGTCCGGCCACCGTGCCGTTCCTCTCGACGGTGACCGGCGAGCGCGTGGACACCTCCACCCTGGACGCCGACTACTGGTACCGGAACCTGCGGCACACCGTCCGGCTGGACGACGTGGTCGGCGACCTGCTCCGCCGGGGGCACCGCGCCTTCGCCGAGATGAGCCCGCACCCGGTGCTCACCGCCGGGGTCCTCGACACCGCCGAGCAGGCCGGAGTCGACGCGTTCGCGGTGGGCACGCTCCGCCGCGACGAGGGCGGCCTCGACCGGTTCCTCACCTCGCTGTCGGACGCCCACGTCCGCGGCGTACGGGTGGACTGGCGCCCGGCCTTCACCGGCCACCGGGTACGGCCGGTGGATCTGCCGACGTACCCGTTCCAGCGGCAGCGGTACTGGGTCCGGGCCGCGCCGCCCGGGACCGGGGACGTCGCGGCGGCCGGGGTCGAACCGGCCGACCACCCGCTGCTCGGCGCGGAGGTCGCTCTCGCCGGCACCGACGAACTGGTGCTCACCGGCAGCGTCCGCGCCCCGGCACTGCCCTGGCTGACGGACCACCAGGTCTCCGGCGTGGCACTGCTGCCCGGGACCGCCTTCGTGGACCTCGCGCTCCGGGCCGGTGAACGCTGCGGCCACCCCGTCGTGGAGGAACTCACCCTTCAGGCACCGCTGGTCCTCCCCGAGGACGGGGACCCGCGCATCCAGGTCAGGGTCGGCCCGCCGGACCCCGAGGGGCGGCGTGAGTTCCGCGTCCACTCCCGTACGGGCGACGGCACGGACGAGTCCGACTGGACCCGCCACGCGACCGGCACCCTCACCGCCACCACCCCTCCGGTCACCGAAGCGGAGCCCACGGCCGCCTGGCCGCCGGCCGGCGCGAGTGCCGTCGACATCACCGACGGCTACGACCGGCTGGCCGAACTCGGCTACGGCTACGGGCCCGCGTTCCGGGGAGTCCGCGCGGTCTGGCGCCGCGGCGACGAGATCTTCGCCGAGGTCCGGCTGCCCGACCAACTCCTCACGGAGGCCGGACGGTTCGGCCTGCACCCGGCCCTGCTCGACGCGGGTCTCCAGGCGGTCGGCCTGGCCGCGACCGGCGCCGACGGTGCGGAACCGGACGGCGGGTACGACGACGAGGGCATCAGGCTGCCCTTCGCGTGGACGGGGCTGAGCCTGCACCGCGCCGGCGCGAGCGCCCTGCGGGTGCGGCTGGCGCCGACCGAGAACGGCGGCGTCTGCGTCACGGCAACGGACGACACCGGCACACCGGTGCTGTCCGCCCGCTCGCTGGAGTTCCGGCCGGTGTCCACCCGGGGGCTGCGGCTCTCCGGAGGCGGACTGTTCCGGCTGGACTGGCGGGAGGCGACCGGCCGACGGACCACGACCCCGGCCGAGGCGGGTGCCTGGGCGGTCGTGGGCGCCGAAGCGGAGGGGCTGCGCGCACTGCTGGCCGCCGGGGGAGCCGACGTCACGGCGTACGCGGATCTGCCCGCCCTGCTGGACGTCTCCAAAGCGGCGACGCCCGGCGTCGTGCTGCTGGCCCCGGAGCCCGCGCCGCCAGGCGACACGGACACCGTGGACGACGTGCACGCACGGACCGGAGGCCAACTGGCGCTGCTGCGGGACTGGGTGAGTGAGGAGCGCTGGGCCCGCACCCGCCTGGTGGTGACCACCCGGGGCGCCGACTCCCTCGACCCCGCCGCCGCCGCGGTATGGGGACTGCTCCGCTCGGCGCAGGCCGAGCACCCCGGCCGGTTCACCCTGCTCGACCTGGAGGGCGACGCGCTGCCACGGGCGGTGGTCGAGGCCGTCGCGAGCGGCGCGCCCCAGCTCGTGGTGCGCGCCGGAGCGGTCCTCGAACCCTCGCTCGCCCGACTGCCGGCACCGGCCGGGCCACCCGCCCCGCTCACCGGCACCGTCCTCGTCACCGGCGGCACCGGAACCCTCGGCGCCCATGTGGCCCGGCACCTGGCCGCCGGACACGGCGTGCGGCACCTCCTGCTGATCAGCCGCAGCGGTGAGGCGGCGCCGGGCGCTGCCGAACTGCGCGCCGATCTGGAGGCGCTGGGCTGCGGGGTCACGTTCACGGCGTGCGACAGCGCCGACCGCGACGCCCTGCGCGAGGTCCTGGACGGCATCCCGGAGGACCGGCCGCTGAGCGCGGTGATCCACGCCGCCGGGGTGCTGGACGACGCCGTCCTCACCTCGATGACCGGGGAACAGCTTGGCCGGGTGCTGCGATCGAAGGCGGACGGGGCGATCCACCTGCACGAACTGACCCGCGACCGCCCCCTGACGGCCTTCGTGCTGTTCTCCTCGGCCGCCGCCGTCCTCGGCAGCCCCGGCCAGGGCAACTACGCGGCGGCGAACGCCCTGCTCGACGGCCTGGCCCGGCACCGGCACGCAGCCGGGCTGCCCGCGCTCTCCATCGCCTGGGGTCTGTGGGGGCAGCGCACCGGGATGACCGCCCATCTGTCCGAGACGGACATGCGCCGGATGACCCGCGCCGGTCTGGCCCCGCTGGACACCGAAGGCGGTCTGGCCCTGCTGGACGCCGCGCTGGCCGCGAGCGAGGCGACGGTGCTCGGAGCGCGGGTGGACCTGGCGACCCTGCGCGCCCGGGGCACCGACGCGACGATCCCGCCGCTGCTCCGCGGCCTGGTGCGGGTGCCCGGCGGGACGACCCCGAGCGGCCCGGCGGAGCCGGAGGCGACCGTGCGGAGAGAACTCGCGGGCGGGACGCCAGAGGAACGCCGGAGGGTGCTGCTGCACCTGGTCCGCTCCGCCACGGCCGCCGTGCTCGGCCACGCCGACGCGGGACAGGTCCCGTCCGACAGGCCGTTCACCGACCTCGGCTTCGACTCGCTCACCGCCGTCGAACTGCGCAACCGGGTGCAGTCCGCGACGGAGCTGCGGCTGCCCGCGACCCTGGTCTTCGACCACGAGACCCCGCACGCGCTGGCGGCGTACCTGGACGCGGAACTCGCGGCCGAGCCGGAACTCGCGGCCGAGCCGGAGCCCGCCCGGGAGGCGGACCCCGGGCCCGCTGCGCGGAGCGCGGTGCCGGACGGCATCGAGGCGCTGTACCGGGCGGCCTGTCGGCAGCGCAAGACGCAGGAGGCGCTGGACCTCCTCGTCGCGGCGTCCCGGATCCGGGACCACTTCACCGACCCGGCCGCCCTGGACACCCCGCCGCGCCCGGTCCGCCTGGCCCGCGGTGGTGACGCACCCGTGCTGGTCTGCCTGTCCACGATCACCGCGCTGTCCGGCGTCTACCAGTACGCCCGGTTCGGAGCGGCCCTCCAGCGGCGGCGCGACGCGTGGTTCGTGCCGGTGCCCGGATTCACCGCGGACGAGCCGGTGCCGGCCGACGTCGACGCCGTCGTCGATCTGCACGCCGACCTCGCGCTGAAGTGCGCCGAGGGCCGCGCGTTCGCCCTCGTCGGCCACTCGGCCGGCGGCTGGCTGGCACACGCGGTGACGAGCCGGCTGGAGGCCCGGGGCGTGCCGCCGGTGGGCGCCGTACTGATCGACACCTATCTGCCGGGCAGCTCGGCCTTCCCCCATGTGCAGGACGCGCTGACCGACATGATGTTCGACAACGAGTCCACGGTCGGGCGGCTCGACAGCGCCCGGCTCACCGCGATGGGCGCCTACCTGAGGCTGTTCGACGACTGGAAGCCGGAACCGGTGCGCACGCCGACCTTGTTCGTCCGCGCGGGCGAGCCGGTGACCGACACCGTCCCGGGAGACGGGTGGCGCCTGAGCTGGCCGCTGCCCCACACCACGCGGGAGGTGCCGGGCAACCACTTCTCCATGATGCAGTCCGGCGCCACCACGACCGCCGAAGCCGTCGACGCCTGGCTGCGCGATCTCCCGCAGCCGAAGGCCGGCTGAGCCCGGTCCGGGCGGTTGTCCGGGCGGGGCGCGGGGAACGGCCCGCGCCCCGCCCGCCCAGGCCGTGCCGACCGGCTCCCCGGGGCCGGCCGACGGCCGGTGACGCAACGCCGCGGGGCCCCGGCGTACGCAGGGGCCCGCGGCACGTCGGTTCAGCCGCTATGCGCGGCCAGCGCGTCCGTCAGCTCGGTGTAGGACGGGCCGGGGGAGAGCACCGGGGGTTCCCAACCGGTGGCCAGCACGGAGTCCAGACGCTCACGCACCTCGGAGGTGCCCAGGCTGTCCGGCGGCGCCATCAGGTTGGCGCGGAGCTGCGCCAGCTCCCACAGGCGCTGGTCCTGCTGACCCGCCAGGGCGGCGAGGACGGACAGCGGGAGTCCGGCCGGCGGCTCCGGCCGGCCCTGCACCGTCGCGCGCCAGCTCCGGGTGCGCTCCACGTCGTCGTGGACCCCGTCCTCGTACCAAGGGCGGACCTCGTGCCGGGCGTAGGCCCGCAGTCCGGCGCTCACCGCCTCCGGATCCGCCCCGTGACGGGACATCAGGTCACCGAGCCTGGCGGCGCCGGCCAGCGCGAAGGACGCGCCGCGGCCCAGGATGGGGTCGGTCGTGCAGAGCACGTCACCGATCGGCAGATAGCCGGGCGGAGCGTCGGGCGACAGCTCGCGCCACATGTTGGTGAGTCCGGCCATCGGTACGACCTCGCCGATCGCCTCCGCGTTGCCGGGCCGCAGCCACGGCTCGAACTGGGCCACCGCCTTCGCTGCCGCCTCGAACGCCCCGGTCTCGCGCAGCCGCCCGAGCGCCTCGTCCTCCGGCAGCCGGGCGAACACCACCGCGAACGTGCGGTTGTCGTGCGCGTAGAGCCCGCCGCCGAAGCCCTCCCCGCCCGCGAAGACCACGGGCACCAGGAACGTCGGCGGCTTCGGTACGCCGTCCAGCAACCGGTAGAAACGGCTGTGGTAGACGTTGCCGCAAGGGCTCTCCTCGACCTCCTTGGTGAACGCACCGACCAGTGGCGAGCGACGCCCCGTGGCGTCCACGACGGCGTCCGCCTCGATCACCGCGCCGTCCACCCGCACGCCGCGCACCCGTCCCCGGTCGGCGACGACCTCACGGACGGACAGGCCGTGGTGGACTCGCACACCGGCCTGCTTCCGCACGGCGCGGTGCAGCACCCACTCGACGGTCGCCCGGCGCGAGCCGAAGCCGGCCAGGTCGGTCGCGTCGGCGGGGGCCTCGACCCCGGGCGGCGCGGTCATGTCCACCTCGTCGACCCCGTGCGCGATCAGGTCGGCGTGCACGTCCGGCAACCGGGTGCACAGCAGGTGCCGGAACAAGCCGAGGAACATGTGCGGGTGACGGACCTGCGGCGCACCGGGCCGCTGCCACTCCTGGATGCCGGCGAGGTCCTCCGGTGGGGGACCGTCCCGCTCCACCAGGTCCACCGCGTACCCCTGGCGGGCGAGCAGCAACGCGGCGCTCAGCCCGGCGATGCCCCCACCCGCCACCGCTATTCGAGAAACCATGCGAACTCCCGGTTGTCGTGCTGCCAGTGCAAGCCGTCGCGATCCGCCGGAAGTCGCCGCCGACGATCCGCCCGGTTCAGCCGCCGTCGGCCCGGACCAGGGCTGCCGGGACTGCGTCACGGCGCGATGCTAGTAAGCGGCGGACGGGCCTGTGGAGGCCGACGGGTGGGAATAGGGGTCGTCCCCGACTGTTTAGGGGTTCTTGCCGACTTGACTTCTTGCTACGGTTTTCCGGTCGCCATTTCCGAGGCCAGTTCGCCGGCATTCCGCCCGCGCGGCCGATGCGACAACGAGCCCGTGACCTCATCCGGCTGCTCGGCTTCTTCCCACGACGTGATCGGTGTACGAGACGGGCGGCCGGCACCCTTGCGGGCGCGCTTGCCGCCAACCGGCTCGGCACCGCCCCCCGTTGCCCACGTCGAGACGATCCCCCCGTGCCTCCCACCAGCATCTCTTGGTTCGCGCTTTACCCTTCTTTGGTCATTCCTATACTGTTGGTGGCTCACGCCATAGGGAGGGACCGGGGTTGGACGTCTCAATGACCATGTGGGTGCTCACGGTCGTCGGACTGTGTGTACTCATCGCGGCCGACTTCTTCATCGGCGGTCGCAAGCCGCACGATGTCTCGATCAAGGAAGCGGGCGTCTGGACGATCGTCTGGATCGTTCTCGCCACGCTCTTCGGTGTCGGCCTGCTGATCTGGGGCGGCGGGCAGGCGTCCGGCGAGTTCTTCGCCGGCTACATCACCGAGAAGTCGCTCAGCGTCGACAACCTCTTCGTCTTCGTGCTGATCATGGCGAAGTTCGCGGTCCCGTCGATCTACCAGCAACGCGTGCTGATGATCGGCGTGCTGATCGCGCTGGTGCTGCGCGCCGTCTTCATCGCCGCGGGCGCTGCCGTCATCAACTCGTTCGCCTGGGTCTTCTTCCTCTTCGGCGCCTTCCTCATCTACACCGCCTGGAAGCTCATCCAGGAGGCACGGGCCGGTGAGGAGGACGAGGACTGGGAGGAAGGCCGCCTGATGAAGGCCATCGAGCGGCGGGTGCCCTCCACCGACAAGTGGCACGGCACCAAGATGGTCATCCGCGAGAACGGCAAGCGGCTGGCCACCCCGATGCTGATCGTCATGGTGGCGATCGGCGTCACGGACGTGCTCTTCGCGGTGGACTCCATCCCGGCGATCTTCGGCCTGACCCAGGACCCGTACATCGTCTTCACGGCGAACGCCTTCGCGCTGATGGGCCTGCGGCAGCTCTACTTCCTCATCGTCGGCCTGCTGAAGAAGCTGGTCCACCTGTCGTACGGCCTGTCCGTCATCCTCGGCTTCATCGGCGTCAAGCTGGTCCTCCACGGCATCCACGAGACGACGAGCCTGCACGTGCCGGAGATCTCCATTCCGGTCTCGCTGGGCGTCATCTGCGGGGTCCTGATCGTCACGACGATCACCAGCCTGGCCGCGTCCAGGAAGGCGGTGCGGAACGCCGGCACGGACAAGCCGGAGCCGACCGAGAAGGCGGACGTCCAGGGCTGAGCCGCACCTTGCCGCTCAGGGCCGCTTCGGGGCGAGGGCCACTGGTTCCGGTTGCGGATCCGCGAGATCCGCAACCGGCGACCGGGAGGCCCTCGTTGACGTCGTCGAGCAGACTTCAATGGGCAACCGAGGGAGATGATGCCCACCCATCGAACTTGATGACGAGCTGATCATCGTGTGGTATACAGACGGAATGCCTTTACAGCGGCCTTTTCGTTTCGGTGTCAACATGTTCGTGCCCGGTTCGAGACGCGAGTGGCGTGCGAAGTGCCGTAGAGCCGAGGAACTCGGTTTCGATGTCGTCGGAGTGGCCGATCATCTGGGATTCTCCGCACCCTTTCCAGCCATGGTGCTCGCCGCCGAAACGACCGAACGGGTACGGCTGGCCACATTCGTGCTGAACACCCCGTTCTACAACCCCGTCCTTCTCGCGCGTGAGGTGGCGAGCACCGACCAATTCGTCGAAGGACGTATGGAACTCGGGCTCGGCGCAGGCTACGTGAAGGCCGAGTTCGACACCGCCGAGATACCCTTCCCCAGCGGCGGAAAGCGGGTCGAACAGCTCGAACACACGGTCACCACCTTGCGTAGGCTGTTCGAGGACACGGAATTCCAGCCACGGCCGGCCCAACGATCCGGACCGCCACTGCTGATTGGCGGCTGGGGCGACCGACTGCTGCGACTGGCCGCCGAGCACGCCGACATCGTCGCGCTCACCGGAGGCTGGGCCAGCCCCACCGGTGACGTACTCCACCTGGCCGGAATCGCGCAGACGGAGGAACGGATCGCCTATGTGCGCGGCCTGCTCGGCGACCGCGCCGACGCCGTCGAGCTGAATGTCATGGTGCAGTTGGTGATCCCGCCCGCCGAACGCGCCGCGGTACCCGAGAGGTTCGCGCCGATGATGCCGCCCGACGCCGCGCACCGGCCCGAAGAACTGCCCACGGTGCTGATCGGAACCCCGGCTCAGATGGCGCAGCAGATCGAGGAGAGCCGCGAGCGCTACGGCTTCACCTACTTCACGGTCATGGAATACAACATGGAGACCTTCGCGCCGGTCATCGCCGCCCTGCGCTGAACCGCACACTTCGCCGCGAGCCGCCGGCGACCGGGGGCTGTGGCCGAAAGAGGTGACCCGATGCGCACCGACTCCGAAACCAGTCGTGGAACCACCACCCTTGTGCTGCTGCGCCACGGTGAGACGGCACTGACACCGGAGAAGCGGTTGTCCGGCAGCGGCGGATCCGATCCGGCGTTGTCGGAGACCGGGCGGCGGCAGGCCGAGGCCGTCGGGAGGACCCTCGCGGCACACGGTACGGTGCGGGCGGTGGTGTCCTCACCGCTGCGCCGAGCCCGGCAGACGGCCGAGACAGCGGCACGCCGTCTCGGCCTGGAAGTCCACGTCGACGACGGGCTCAGGGAAGCGGACTTCGGTACCTGGGAGGGACTGACGTTCGCCGAGGTACGCGAGCGCCATCCGCACGAGATGGCAGCGTGGCTCGCCTCTCCGGCGGCGGTTCCGGGCGGAACCGGCGAGAGGTTCACCGCGGTCGCGCGCCGCGCCGCACGCTCGCGGGACCGGCTGCTGGCGCGGTACGAGGGACAGACGGTGCTGGTCGTCTCGCACGTCGTGGTGCTGCGGACGCTGATCCGGCTGGCCCTGGGCGCGCCGCCCGCGTCACTGTTCCGGATGGAGCTGTCGGCGGCCTCGCTGTCGGCCGTGGCCTACCACGGGGACGGGACCGCCACGGTGCGGAAGCTCAACGACACGTCGCACCTGGCGGATCTCCGCTGACCTCGGTGGCCGAGGGGGCGGTGCGGGGCACCGCCCCCTCGCCGGTCAGGATCGGATCGTCTTGGTGCGCATGAGGAATTCGGCGAGGTAGCCGTCGTGCGGCAGCCCGTGCTCCATCCACGGGGTCGGATGGTCGCCGACGTAGACGTTGGCGATGGTCGGCTCGGCCACCAGTTCCTCGATCAGGTCCGCGTCGGTGGTGACGGCGGTGAGGACGAGGGTGTCGCGCAGCGGCCGGATCCCGGCGTCGCGGTCCCACGGCGCGACCCACGCACAGGGGAAGCCCAGCTCCATGCCGAGCTGCTCGGCGAACGGGCTGTCGAGCTGGTGCACCGCCGGCCGGAGCACCGCGGAACCGTCGCCGAGATCATCGGCGACGCCGTCACCGCCGAGCCACGCCTTGGTGCCCGCTGCCCGCTGCCGCAGATACGCGTCCCAGCGGCGGGCGGGGCCGAGGGGCTGTACGGGCAGCACCGCGCGTTCGTCCGTCGCGGGAAGACTGGGCAGTGCCGCGAGGCGCTCGGCGATCGCCGCGGCCACGGGGGAGGGGTCGCCCTCGACCAGGACTCCGGTGGCGTTGACGCAGCCGACGCCCCCACCACTGCTGATCGACTCCACGAGGGTGTCGACGATCGGCTCCCACGCGCACTCGGCGGTGATGAGTATCTTCGACCGCCCGGGGCCCTGCGGCAGGATGCGCGGGTCGCCCGCGTACTTGCTCACGACATCCGCGCCGCCGTACACCATCCCGAAGTCGGCGTGCCGGAGGATGTCGCCGGCCACATGGTGGTCGGTGGGCAGCAACGCGATGCCCTCGTCGCCGAAACCGGCCTCGCGCAGGGCGGTGATCAACCGGTGCGGAGTGAACGGTTCACGGCGGGAGGGGCGCACGGCGACGCGGTAGCCCAGTGCCAGGGCGTCGAACCAACCCTGGTGCACCGCGGGGTGGTTGCCCGCCGCGTGGACGGCGAACACCTCACCGCGCCGGGTCCACACCGCCGCACCGTCCCTCACCCGCGGATCACGCCACGAGTCGACCGCACCGGCCGGCCGGGCGTTCTCCACGCCCTGGCGGATCCGCTCGGCGGCCCGTGCGATGTCGTCGGTGGCATGGCGCACCACCGTGATCGGTATGCCGGTGACCGCGCTGACGGTGTGCTGGTATTCCTGCGGCGTCAGTCCCGCGATCGTCTCCTCGGCGAAAGCCCGGCCCGCCTGTGCGAACGCCTCGATCCGTGTGCCGACAGGTGGCGCCGGCGCCCGGCGCAGGGCCTTGATCGCGCGGGTGACGTAGAGCGAGGGTGCGAGGCTCAGTGTCGCCACCGGGTTCCGGGCAAGGTCTCGAATGGTCTCCTGACGCCGGGACCGATAGGGGCCGCCGGGGCCGAGAACGTCCAGATGCAGCATCAGTACACGCCCTCGACCACCGTCGTGTCGCCGAAGGACGCCGCGGGTGTGACGTCCGCGACCGCGTCACCGAAGCCGTCGGTCACCGGTGCGATCCGGGTCGCGAAGTCCCGCTCGACGTTGTTGACCAGCAGGGCACTCCGGCTCATGTGGTGCAGGACGATCTGCCCGCGCTCGCCGTACGGAACCACCTGGCCGGTGTCGGGGTCGACCACCCGGAACGTGGTGTACGGAGCGAAGGAGTCGAACACGCACGGCTCGTCGTCACCGAGACCGGGTCGCTCCACCGACGTCCCCAGCATCATCGTGCCGCCGTACCCGCCGACGAACCTGGCGCTCGAGAACACCTCGTCGCGCAGCAGATCCCGGGTGTCGGCGTCCAGATGCGTACCACCCCAGATGATCGCGCGAACCTTCCGGTTCACCAGCTCGACCAGGTCGTCGTGCTGTGCGAGGCGCTCCAGCATCGGCGGGGTGGCGAAGAGGACGCCCACGTCCTGGCCGGCCAGGATGTGGCCGACCTGCTCGATGAGGTGATCCGTGTAGGCCTCGGCCATGTCCGTCCGGCCGTCCGCGAGCAGCTTCTTCACCCATCGCGGGTCCAGGTCGATGCTGAAGTTCAGCCCACCCCGGGACGACGCGGCGTCGGCCGCCATCGCTCCGACGTTGTGCGGCCCGGTGGGGACCGCGCTGAGCCAGTCGACGTGTCGGGGTACGCCGTGAGCGTCCAGTCGCTCGCTGAACCATTCGACGCTGCGCCGATGCCACTCCGCGCTGTACGGCACTCGCTTGGGCTGCCCGGTGGTGCCGCCGCTCTCGTAGACGGCCGCCCCGTGGTCGTCACCGTAGCCACGGGGGATCAGGTCACGGACGCCGACATCGCGCAGCTCGTCCACCACATTGGGAAACAGGCCGAGGTCGTCGAAGTCACGGACATCGGTCAGTGGATCGAAGTCGAGGGTCTCGGCGCGTTTCAGCCAGAACGACGACCCGGTCTCCGGGCTGAAGTGCCACCGCATCATCTCCCGGACGAACTCTCCGCCCGTGTGCTCCACCATGGGTTTTCCTCTCGAAAGAACGGAACAAAGGCCGCTGCGGACGCTGCGCGAAGCCCGAACGGCCGCCGGGTGGGCCGGCCTCCGGACGAGGGTCTCCGGAGGCCGGCCCACCCCGGGGGGCGCGCGACGCGGGCTCGCCGCCCGCGTCCACCGGGAACGGTCTCTCCTAGCCGGGCGCGGCGGGACCACCGGGGCAGCGGGCGGTGGAGAGGCCGGCCGTGTCGATCCAGGACGTCTTGCCGAGCACGAGGTCCCGGACGATCTCTCCGGCGGCAGGAGCCTGGCACAGTCCCTGGCCGGAGAAGCCGGCCGCGTACAGGAACGGGCGGGAGGGATCGCGGCCGATGAACGCCATCCCGTCCGGACTGACATCGAGGTTTCCGCTCCACCCGTTCTCGAGGCCGTTGCCGGCGAGGGTGGGGTAGGTCGTGCCGAGGTGGCGGGACACCCGTCGCAGCCAGGCCTCTCGGGTTTCGTCCGGACCGGGGCGGCCCATCCCGACGAGGATGCGGTCTTCCCAGCTTCGGATCCGCAGGCTGGACGGGTGCATGGTCATCGGCAGTGCGCCGTGAGGGGTACTGCCGGGGGTGCCGGTCAGGAGCATCTCGACGGGGTGGGTGGTCACCGGAAGGCGCACGCCGGCCATGGCGGCGACGGCTCCCGCCCAGGGTCCCGCCGCGCAGACGATGGTGTCGGCGCGGATGGTGCCCGCGGGCGTGTGGACCCGCCCGTCCGGGTCGATGCCGGTGACGGGTGTCTCCGTGCGCAGCACGGCGCCGGCCCGCCGGGCAGCCGTGGCATAGCCGCGCACGATCGCGGGCGGATCACAGGCGTAGGCCTCGGGTGCCCAGGCCGCCGCCAGGATGCTTCGCTCGTCGACCAGCGGGTTGAGGCGCGCCGCCTCGGCGGCGGTCACGAGTTCGACGTCCACTCCGGCCGCGTGCTGGGCGGCCCGGGTCTGCCGGAACTCCCGCACCTGTTGTTCTTCGGAGAACAGGACGAGCAAGCCGATGCGCTTCAGGTCGAGGTCGGTCCCGGTCCGTTCGGCGAAGGCCTGGTAGGCCGTCAGGCTCCGGACGGCAAGGCTGCTGATGAGGGCGTTGCCGGGAAAGTAGGTACGCACGACGCCCGCGGTGGTCCCGGACGATCCCGATCCGAGCGCTCCCCGCTCCAGCAGGACGGTGCCGACGCCTGCCTCGGCGAGCTGGCACGCTGCCGAGGTGCCGATGACTCCGCCGCCGATGACGAGGACGTCCGTGCGTTCGGGGAGCCGGCTCACGACGGGCGCACCGTCGCGTCGGGGCGGAGCCGGCGCAGGTGGTCCCCGGTCTCCCACGGGTACAGGTGGAGGTTCCAGCCACCCAAGCAGTTGATGTAGAGGGCCAGTTGGCCCACCACGCTCAGGAAGTCGTCGCGGTCGATCTGGTCGAGGCAGTCCAGGAAGCGCTGGGTGAAGCTCCACAGCTGCTCCAGGCCGCAGTAGCCCAGAAACTCGGCCGGGATACCGACGAGCAGGCGCGCCATGTGCCGCAGGGAGTCCATCGGCATCCCCTGTACGGCGGCCCGGACCAGTCCGCCGTAGGTGGCGTACCCCAGCGGGCGGGTCTCACCGTTGACGAACAGCAGGGTGGGCAGCACCGTCTCGAAGCTCCCCGCCCCGGAAGGGATCAGCCCTTCGTGGAGATCGGCCAGCTCCGGTGGCGCGGTCAGCCATGCCCGCTCGGTCGCGGTGTACACGTCGTGGATGAGGCGCTTCGCGTCGGGATTCGCGGCGGTCAAATGCGGAATGCGGTGACCGCCCTCTTCTCCCGCCTTTCGGACCTCCGCCAGGATCGGTTTCTTCGTCGAATAGACCGAATCCCAGACCGCCTGACCCGCCTCCAGCAGTCCGGGTATGTCCTCCTGCCGGATCTGACCCACCGGGGATGCCGGCATCGGTTCGGTAAGCGTGCCGTACTTGATGCCTAAATGCTGTAACGCGGAGCAGAATACGGTCCCATTGGGTGCCTCGCGTCGATCCGGAATCCGCGTGGACGCGGGGAGGTGCAGCAGCGACGGTATCGGTGCCGCGTGATACAGATGCTCTCCCGCCACCAGCGCGTGTCCCTGCAGACTCCGGTAGGGCAACGACTCCCACAGCGCGTCGGCGAGTTCGGGGTTGCGGCCGTCGAGTTCCGCGGTCACGGTGATACCCAGGTCGGGCCAGGCGATCTCGATGTGCCGACCCGAAAGCGTTTCAGTCAAGACTTTCCCCTTCGTTCGTTCGATGAGATGTCGCAGCCGCTGTTCCGCTGCGAAAGAGTCACGGACGGAGTTGGATTTCTCCGTCATCACGGCGGTGATCGTCCGGGCGACCTCGGCATGGCTCCCGGTATCCCGCACCGTTTCTCCTGGCGGGGCACACGCCTCCGACGCTCGGCCATGTGGTGGGTGGCGTTCGTCCGCCCGCCTCGGCCCACGACAGTCGCGGCCGTGACACCGGAGCGCCGGCGATGAATGGTTCAGTGAGCAGACTCAGCCGCGTTCGCATGGGTTCTGCCGAGGAAGATCAGTTTCCCGTCGGTGCCCAGGCCGATGCGGCGCCAGGCGGACACCGAGGCGCGATTCCGGGGCGGGGCCGGCGCAGCGGGCCGTCGTCGCTGCTCGGGAACGGGCCGGGAGCTTTCCAGGCGTGCGGAAAGAGCGGACTCTGCGCAAGTGTCAGAAAAACCCGCATGACAAGGGATCACCCCTCCGACGCGTCGAAGGAGGAGTGGGCGATCCAGCGGCTACACGGTCACGGACACGCCCCCTGATGCAACCATTTACCTCGCGGAGGTGGGCCTCGTTATAGATGTGTTCACCGGCAGTGAGTGGAGCGCTAACGTGTAACTGCCAGCCGAACCGTTCTAACAAGGATCCCTCCGAGGTTATTCGAGGTCTTCCTAAACGATGCCGTCGCGCATTGAGACAGTACATGCCAGGGCCACCCGGTCAACCCTTCACATCGGATTCGAGCCAAGGTGCTCACGCAGTGTGGGTGGATGTTTGAAAGCCGTCACGCAGGCCGAGGCCGGTGAGTGTCCGTTCTGCCGACCCACTGCGGCGCTCTCTTACCGCGGAGTCCCGAAGGCGATGGAGAACGGACATACGGTCATGGATCGTGCGCAGTGCCGCCCGGTGTTCGGTGCCGGCGGCACCTTCTTCGGGTCGGCATTCTCCCGGGCTGCACGGGCATCCCAAGGCGGAACTGCGCGCATTGGCGGCGCAGCGGAGGGCAACCCATGGCTTGAATGCTGCCCGGGAGTCGACGGCCGGGGACACGGGGGATCGGGCACGGTCCTCACGGCAGCACGGGAGAAGGAGATCCACCGTTGACAGACGTCACAATCGCCCTGTAGGCCTGTGTTCGCGCAAGAACGTTCTCCCGGACAGGCTTCCCCGCCTTTCTGGTAGTTGAGACTCCCGACATGACAGCCAATGATGTAGCTGCCCTGGTGTGCGACCGACCCGACCAGCGGTTCCCGCAGCCACGTACGACCCACTGACGTGGATACTCGCCCCCGGCCGTTCGCGGCCGGGGCGCCGAAGGCTGCTCAGCCAATCCTCGACCGGAGAGGTGCCATGACCATGAGCTCCGCCCCCATCACCGCAGCAGCCTCAGGAAACCTCGCCCTCGGCGGGGACCTTCCCGTCCACCGTCTCGGCTACGGCGCGATGCAGCTCGCCGGCCCCGGCGTCTGGGGCGCCCCGAAGGACGAGGCCGAGGCAGTGCGCGTCCTGCGCCGCGCCGTCGACCTCGGCGTCAACTTCATCGACACCGCCGACTCCTACGGGCCGTTCGTCAGTGAGAACCTCATCCGCCAAGCACTGCACCCGTACCCCGACGGCCTGGTCATCGCGACCAAGGGCGGCCTGACGCGTCCCGCCCCCGACGACTGGCGTCCGCTCGGCCGGCCCGACTACCTGCGGCAGCAGGCCGAGCTGAGCCTGCGCCACCTCGGCGTCGAGCGGATCGACCTGTACCAGCTCCACCGCATCGATCCGCAGGTGCCCCTGGCCGAGTCACTCGGGGAACTCTCGCTCCTGCAGCAGGAGGGCAAGATCCGCCACATCGGACTGTCCGAGGTCTCCGTGGAAGAGCTGGAGCAGGCGCGAGAGATCGTGCCGATCGTCTCGGTGCAGAACCGCTACAACGTCGCGGACCGGCAGTCCGAAGCAGTGCTCGACCGTGCCGAGCAGCTCGGTATCGCGTTCATCCCGTGGTTCCCCATGGCCACCGGTGAACTGGCCCGGCCGGGCGGTCCGCTGGACAAGCTCGCGGAAACCCACGGCGCGACCCCCGCACAGCTCGCGCTGGCCTGGTTGCTGCGACGCTCGCCGGTCATGCTGCCGATTCCGGGAACGTCGAGCGTCGCGCATCTGGAGGAGAACGTCGGCGCGGCCGGTCTGAAGATCAGCGACGCGGAGTTCTCGGCACTGACCGAGGCCGTCTGACAGCCTGGGCGAGGCGGACGCGCACCGCTCCCTCTGCCCGACCTCACCGGCGAGGACGAGGGCGGGGCTCTTCCCCGTGCGCCCGTAGGAACTCCGTCACGGTGACCGTGTCCGGTCGGCACCTGCCGACCGGGCCGCAGCCGCGCTCACTCCCGTGCACAGGTCCCCGGAGAAGGGGGCCCGTCAGTCCTGGTGTGAAGGCCCGTCAGCTCCCCGGCAGGGGACCCCTGGCCCATGCCGCCCGGGCACTGCCCCGGCGGACAGTGGTCGAGGGATCGCCGGACCGCGGGACACGCGGCCGGCGTCCCCCGCGACACCTGTCGCGGAACCACCGGGAGTATGAGGGAAGGGACGCCGGCATGGTCCAGTCTTCGATGACGGAGAGCCGCGGCGCGGACCCGGGTGCTGCGGTACCCGGCCGGGCGTGGCTGATGCTGACCTTGGCCACCATCGGGTTCGCCGTCAACTTCTGGGCCTGGGCGCTGCTCAGCCCACTCGGCCCCCGCTTCAAGGACACCCTGGACCTGACCTCCTTCCAGCAGTCGCTGCTCGTGGCCGTACCGGTCGTCGTCGGCTCCCTGGGCCGGATCCCGGTCGGCGCGCTGACCGACCGCTTCGGCGGACGCGTGATGTTCCCGGCCGTCTCGGCGGCGACCATCGTCCCGGTGCTCTGTCTGGGCCTGGCAGGTCACTCCTCGCTCACCGCCCTGCTGGCCGGGGGGTTCTTCCTCGGCATCGGCGGAACCGCCTTCGCCGTGGGAGTGCCCTTCGTGAACTCCTGGTTCCCGCCCGAGCGGCGGGGCCTTGCCATCGGTGTCTTCGGCATGGGCATGGGCGGCACCGCGATCAGCGCCCTGAGCACCGTGAAGCTGGTCGACGCCCACGGCATGTCGACGCCCTTCCTCATCACCGCGGCCGTCCTCGCGGCCTACGCGCTGGTGGCCGCGCTGGTGCTGCGGGACGCCCCCGGCCGCGTCGTGCCGACCGAACCGCTGGGCCGCCGTCTGACCGCCACGCTGCGCCTGGGCGTCACCTGGCAGGCGTCCGCACTGTACGCGGTGGCCTTCGGCGGCTACGTCGCCTTCTCGGTCTACCTGCCCACCTACCTCAAGACCGGCTACGGCCTCACCCAGGCCGACGCGGCCAACCGCATGGCCGGCTTCGTGCTGCTCGCGGTGGCCATGCGGCCGGTGGGCGGCTGGCTGTCCGACCGCCTCGGCCCGGTGCGGGTGCTGGCCGGCACGCTCGCCGTCGTCCTGGCGGGAGCGCTCGCGCAGTCCTTCACACCGGCCCTGGCCCCGGTGGGCACGATCGCCTTCCTCGCCATGGCCGCCGCGCTCGGTGCGGGCAGCGGCGCGGTGTTCGCGCTGGTGGCCCTGCTGGCCCCCGCCAACAAGGTCGGCACGGTCACCGGCATCGTCGGCGCTGCGGGCGGGCTGGGCGGCTTCGTGCCGCCGCTGCTGATGGGCACCCTGTACGGCGCCTACGGCTCCTACGCCCTCGGCCTCATCCTGCTGGCCGCGGTCGCGGCGGCGGCGCTGACCTTCACCGGGACCGGGGTGCGGCACGCCCTCACCCGCCGCACGCCCACCGTGCACTCCCACTGAACCGGCACAGGGCATCACCGAGGCCGGCACCGCCTATCACGGCGGTGCCGGCCTCGGCCGTTCGACGGCCGGCGGACCCCCGCCGGCCCGGCCGGCTGCTGGAGGTGCCCGAAGCGGTGCGTGCCGAAGCGGGCGGTGCTTGTCCCGTCCCGCCGACCGGGACCACCCACCTCCGGGCGGCGGCCCGGATCGCACTGACCCGCGGGGTGGCCGTGCCGTGCCCGGGCCCGTCCGTCCGTCCGTCCCGGTCATGACACCATGCCCTGCGCGGCGAGCCATGGCGATGACGCCTTTCGTGGGACGGAGGTCAAGCAGTCCTCGGCGGCCGGACCGATCACGACCCGAACAGGCCGAAGTCCCCGGACGGAGTCGCACGGGGAACGGCCCCCACCCCGGCTCAGGCCGGAGCGGACACAGCGACCGCCCGCCGCTGTGTCGCGACGGGCGGTGGTTGCTTCCCCTGGTACGGGTCCGCGAGTCAGGCGGCTCGCCGGGAACCGGAGGCCGGCCGCGGCTGCCCCGCCGCCGGCGGGGTCCGCCTGCGGTAGACCAGATAGGGCCGGACGAGGTATCCGACCGGAACGCTCCACACGTGGACCAGCCGGGTGAACGGCCAGGCCGCGAAGAGCAGGAAGGCGGTCAGGGCGTGCAACTGGAACAGCAGCGGGGCACCGGCGATCGCCTCGGGCCGCGGCTGGAGGACGAACAGGCCGCGGAACCAGACCGAAACGGTGGACCGGTAGTCGTAGCCGGCGCCGAACACGTTGTGCGCGGCGGTGGCGGTGATGCCCAGCAGGACGGTCGCGCACAGCAGGGGGAAGAGGAGCTTGTCGCTGCGGTCGGTGCCCACGCGGATCCGGCGGGTCAGCAGCCGGCGGGCGCACAGCATGCCCAGCCCCGCGACCATGGCGACGCCCGCGACGGAACCCAACCAGACGGCCGCGGTGTGGTACGCGTGCTCGGAGATCCCGACGGCCTCCGTCCAGGAGTCGGGAACGGCGAGGCCCACGACATGACCGGCGATCACCATGAAGGCGCCCAGGTGGAACAGCGGGCTGCCCCAGCGCAGCCAGCGGTGTTCGAGGAGCTGGCTGGTGTGCGTTGTCCAGCCGAACTGGTCCTGGCGGTAGCGCCAGACGTGCCCGACGACGAACACCGCGAGGCAGGTGTAGGGGACGGCGACCCACAGCAGAAGCTCCGTGCCGCTCACCGACGCTGCGGCGGACGGGGAGAGGGATGCGGTGTTCAACGGGCACCTTCCTTACGGGTGGACGCGGGCGGCACACGGGTCGGCGGAGCGGCCGTCGGCGGCACGAACGTGCCCGGAGGCGCGAACTCCCCGTCGCCGTACGCCCCATAGGGGTCGAGGCCGACCTCCTCGTCGGGCGGGCCCTCGGCGACGAGCCGGGCCACGGCCGCGCGGTCCGCCTCGGTGGGCGGTGGCAGCAGGGTGAGCAACGCGGCCATGACGTGCCGGTACGGCGAGCCGGCGTCGGTCAGCGCCCGGTGGATCAACTCCAGCCCCAGCCGGTGCCGACGCAGCGGGGCCTCGCCGCCACCGGGGCCCGCCAGGGCCGCGAACTCCAGCACGACCGGCAGGTGGTCGGGCAGCTCGCCGCCGTCGGTGTCCCAGCCGGCGGCCCGGTAGCACTGGTTGAGGGTGAGCAGGGCCATGCCTCGTCGTCGGGTGTCGCCGTGCAGGTAGTAGGTGAGGTAGAGGCTGCTCCTGCGGCGCAGGTCGAACATCTCCACGTAGTGCCGCTCCAGGGCGTCCGTTGCCTGGCCCGTGAACCAGGTGGTGAAACCGGCCAGGTGCTCGGCGGCGGGCGAGGGCGGCAGCGCCTCGACGGAGGCCGCCAGCGCGGGCCGGGCGGCGGTGAGTTCGGCGTCCGGGTACTGAAGCAGCAGTGAGCACAGCCGCAGCAGCAGGGCGCGCGCCCGCGACTCCTCGGGTGTGAGCCGGCCCGGGCGGCGGACGGCCGCGCGGACGCGGGTGCGTACGAGAGCGGGGATGGTCGAGGGCAGCGGACTCACGAGTGGCCTCCGGCGGTCTTGCGGCGCAGGGTGGGAAGGCCGAGCATCACCCGTCGGCCACCGGCTTCCTCCGGGGCGCCGTGCGACTCGACCGGGCAGCGGTTCTCCATCGCGGTCAGCGCGGCCGCGTCCTCCTTGTGCGCGGCGGGGACGACGTACCGGTCCTGGTACTTGGCGACGGCGAGCAGCCGGTGCAGGTCCTGCGCCTCGCGGGCGGTGAGCCCCACGGCCTTCAGCGCCGCTTCGTCACCGGTCTCGCCCAGGGAGCGCTCCCGCATGAACGAGCGCAGCGCGGTGAGCTTCATCAGCACCCCGGCGACGACGTCGGTGTCCCCGGCGGTGAACAGTTCCGCCAGGTACTCCAGAGGGATGCGCAGCCGGGTGACGGCGGCGAAGACGTGGTCGGGGTCGTCCTGGTCGCCGCCCGCCGCGCCGACGGCGTCGAGGACGGGGGAGAGGGGTGGCACGTACCAGACCATCGGCAGGGTCCGGTACTCGGGGTGGAGCGGCAGCGCCACCTTGTAGCGCATGACGAGGTCGTAGACGGGGGAGCGGCGGGCGGCGTCCAGCCAGTCCTCCGGGATGCCGGATTCCCGTGCGGCCGCCCGGACTCCGGGGTCGTCCGGGTCGAGGAAGACGCCTCGCTGGGCGTCCAGCAGGTCGTGCTCGTCGGGGGTGGCGGCCGCCTCGCCGACGCGGTCGGCGTCGTACAGCAGCAGACCGAGGTAGCGCAGCCGGCCCACACAGGTCTCCGAGCAGACCGTCGGTTGCCCCGCCTCGATGCGCGGGAAGCAGAAGGTGCACTTCTCGGCCTTGCCGGTGGCGTGGTTGACGTACACCTTCTTGTACGGGCACGCCGTCACGCACATCCGCCAGCCCCGGCAGCGGTCCTGGTCGACCAGGACGATGCCGTCCTCGGCCCTCTTGTACAGCGCGCCCGACGGACAGGCCGAGACGCAGGCCGGGTTGAGGCAGTGCTCGCACAGGCGGGGCAGGTGGAAGAGGAAGGTCTGCTCGAACTCGAACTTCACCTTCCGGGCCCACGCGCCCATGAGGTTGGGGTCGCCGCCGGCGTGCTCGGGGGCGCCGCCGAGGCCGTCCTCCCAGTTGGCGCCCCAGGTGATGTCCGTCGGCCTGCCGGTGAGGACCGAGCGGGGGCGGGCGACGGGCGAGTCCGCCTGGGCGGGGGCGCTGACGAGGTTGTCGTAGTCGTACGTCACCGGCTCGTAGTAGTCCTCGATGCCCGGCAGGTCCGGGTTGGAGAACAGCGAGAGGAGCCGCTTGACCCGGCCGCCGGAGCGCAGGACGAGACGCCCGCGCCGGTCGAGCATCCAGCCGCCCTTCCAGTGCTCCTGGTCCTCGTAGCGCCGCGGGTAGCCGACGCCCGGCTTGGTCTCGACGTTGTTGAACCAGGCGTACTCGACGCCCGTCCGGTTGGTCCACGTCTGCTTGCAGGTGACCGAGCAGGTGTGGCAGCCGATGCACTTGTCGAGGTTCATCACCATCGCGATCTGGGCCATGACGCGCATGTCAGTACTCCACTCGCTGGCCGCGGCGGCGGATGACGGTGACCTCGTCCCGCTGGTTGCCGGTCGGGCCGTAGTAGTTGAAGGCGTAGGTGAACTGGGCGTAGCCGCCCGCCAGGTGCGTCGGCTTGAGCAGCAGCCGGGTCAGCGAGTTGTGGATGCCGCCGCGCCTGCCGCTGACCTCGGTCTTCGGAACGTTCACGGTGCGGTCCTGGGCATGGTGCATGTAGACCGTGCCCTCGGGCATGCGGTGGGTGACCACGGCCCTGGCGGCGACGACGCCGTTGCGGTTGTACGCCTCGATCCACTCGTTGTCCTTGACGCCGATCTTCTCGGCGTCGACGGTGGACATCCAGATCGTCGGTCCCCCGCGGGACAGGTCGAGCATGTACTTGTTGTCCTGGTAGTTCGAGTGGATGGACCACTTCGAGTGCGGGGTCAGATAGCGGACCGTGACCTCGGCCCGGCCGCTCTCGCGCAGGTGCTCGTCACCGTAGTGCCGGGGGGTGTTCAGCGGCGGCCGGTAGACGGGGAGCTGCTCGCCGAGTTCGGCGATCCAGTCGTGCTGGACGAAGAAGTGCTGCCGTCCGGTGAGGGTGTGCCAGGGCTTCCTGTGCTCGGTGTTGATGACGAAGGGGGAGTAGCGGCGCCCGCCGGTCTCCGAGCCCGACCACTCGTAGGAGGTCATCACCGAACGGGGCTGGGTCCGGGTGTCGGCGAAGGTGATCCGCTCCGCCTCGCGTTCGGAGGCGAGTTCCACGAGGCCCTCGCAGCCCGTCCGCCGCTGGAGTTCGCGGAAGCCCTCGGTGGCCAGGCGGCCGTTGGTGGTGCCCGACAGGGCGAGGATCGCCTCGCACATGTCGGAGGCGGTGGCGAGCGACGGCCGCCCGGCGGCGATCCCTTCCTTCACGGTGCCGTTGCGGCGCCGCAGGTCGTCGATCTCCCGCACCGGGTGGACGGTGACGCCCTTGGTGGTGGTGCCCAGCGTGTCGAGCAGCGGGCCGACGGCGCGCATCTTCTGCCCGATCGCGCCGTAGTCCCGTTCGACGACGGCCAGCTTGGGCATGGTCCTGCCGGGGACCGGTTCGCACTCGCCGGTCTTCCAGTCCCGCACCACCCCGCCCGGCTGGGCGAGTTCGTCGGGGGTGTCGTGCAGCAACGGCACCGCCAGGACGTCGGTACGGGTGCCGAGGTGCTCGGCGGCCAGTTCGCTGAACCGGTCGGCCATCGTCAGGAACGTGTCGTAGTCGGTGCGGGCCTGCCAGGGCGGGGCGATGGCCGGGGTGAAGGCGTGCACGAAGGGGTGCATGTCCGTGCTCGACAGGTCGTCCTTCTCGTACCAGGTGGCGGTCGGCAGGACGACGTCGGACAGCAGGCCCGTGGAGGTCATCCGGAAGTCCATGGTGACGAGCAGGTCGAGCTTGCCCTCCGGTGCCTCTTCGCGCCACACGACCTCCTCCGGGCGGGCCTCGGGCGGTGTCTCCTCGGAGCGGACGGCCGCGTCGGTGCCCAGCAGGTGGCGCAGGAAGTACTCGTTTCCCTTGCCGGAGGAGCCGAGCAGGTTGGCCCGCCACACGGTGAGCACCCGCGGGAAGTTGGCCGGGTCGTCGGGGTCCTCGGCGGCGAACCGCAGCCTGCCGGACTTCAGCTCGTCGACGACGTGCTCGGCGACCGGCCGGCCGGCCCGCGCCGCCTCGTCCGTCAGGTCCAGCGGGTTGCGGTTGAAGCCGGGGTGGCCGGGTGTCCAGCCCAGCCGGACGGCCTGCGCGAGGGTGTCCGCGAACCCCTTGCCGCGGAAACGCCCGGTGCCGAGCGGGGAGGCCAGCTCCTGTGGACCGAACGCCTCGTAACGCCACTGGTCGGAGTTCAGGTACCAGTACGACGTGCCCGCCATGTGCCGCGTGGGCCGCTGCCAGTCGAAGGCGAAGGACAGATGCTGCTGGCCGGTGACCGGGCGGACCTTCTCCTGGCCGACGTAGTGCGCCCAGCCGCCGCCGTTGACGCCCTGGCAGCCGGTCATCGTGGTCAGGGCCAGGAAGGCCCGGTAGATCGTGTCGGAGTGGAACCAGTGGTTGGTGCCCGCACCGAGCGCGATCATGGACCGGCCCTCGGTGCGCTCCGCGTTGCGGGCGAACTCCCGGCCGATGCGGGCCGCCTGCTCCGCCGGCACCGAGGTGATCGTCTCCTGCCAGGCCGGGGTGTACGGCTCGCTCGCGTCGTCGTACGAGGCGGGCCACCTGCCCGGCAGCCCGGGGCGTGCGACGCCGTACTGCGCCAGCATCAGGTCGAAGACCGTGGTGACGAGACGGCCGCCGATCCGGCGCACGGGCACCCCCCGCACCATGACCGAGCCGCCCTCCGTACCGCCCTCGTCGAAGCGGGGCAGCGCGACCTCGGCCGTCTCCTCGGCGCGCTCGATCAGGGTCAGTTCGGGCACGACGTCGCCCAGGTCGAGGTTCCAGCGGCCCCGCCCGGCTTCCCCCCACCGGAAGCCGAGCGAGCCGCCGGGGACCACCGGTTCCCCGGTGGCCCGGTCCAGGAGGACGGTCTTGAACTCGGCGTGTTCCTCGTCGCGGCCGAGGTCCGCGGCGGTCAGGAACCCGTCCGGGACGAGACCGCGCTCGTGCTCGCGCAGGGCCACCAGGAACGGAGCGTCGGTGAACCGGCGCATGTAGTTCCGGAAATACGGCACTTCGCGGTCGACGAGGAACTCGCGCAGGATCACGTGCCCCATCGCCATCGCCAGCGCCCCGTCCGTGCCCGGGTGCGGGGCGAGCCACTCGTCGGCGTGCTTGACGTTGTCGGCGTAGTCGGGGCTGACCGCGACGACCTTGGTGCCGTTGTAGCGGGTCTCGGTCAGGAAGTGCGCGTCGGGCGTGCGGGTGACGGGAATGTTGGAGCCCCACATGATCAGGTAGCCCGCATTCCACCAGTCCGCGGCCTCCGGCACGTCCGTCTGGTCGCCGAAGACCTGCGGCGAGGCGATCGGCAGGTCGGCGTACCAGTCGTAGAACGACAGCAGCGTGCCTCCGATCAGCGAGTGGAACCGCGCCCCCGCCGCGAACGACGCCATCGACATCGCCGGGATCGGCGAGAAGCCGGCGACGCGGTCGGGGCCGTACGCCTTGACGGTGTGCACCTGGGCCGCGGCGATCAGCTCGCCGACCTCGTCCCAGTCGGCGCGTACCAGACCGCCCTTGCCCCTCGCCCGCTTGTACGCGCGCGCCTTCGCCGGGTCGGACGTGATCTCGGCCCAGGCCGCCACCGGGTCGCCCAGCCGCTCGCGCGCCTCGCGCCACAGCGTCAGCAACGCGCCTCGCACGTACGGGTAGCGCACGCGGCCGGGGGAGTACGTGTACCAGGAGAACGACGCCCCGCGCGGGCAGCCGCGCGGCTCGTACTCGGGACAGTCCGCGCCGATCGACGGATAGTCGGTGGCCTGGTGCTCCCAGGTGATGATCCCGTCCTTGACGTACACCATCCACGAGCAGGACCCGGTGCAGTTCACGCCGTGCGTGGAACGCACCACCTTGTCGTGCGCCCAGCGGTCCCGGTAGAAGCTCTCCCACTTCGGGTCGCCTTCGCCGAACACGGCCCGGCCGTCGGCCGACACCTCACGGCGGGTCAGCAGTCTGCGGGCCGCCAGCGGCCAGCCTTCCCCGGTGGGCGACGGCTGGCGCCGGGCGTTCTGTTCGTTCTCCATGGCTCGGAACGCTAGAAGCCGCGGGCCGTGGCGGACCTGGGCCGGCGGTCCCTGCCGTACGGCTTTCCGGCCCCCTCCGGCCGTTCGCGGCAGGGACCAGTGGTCCCCGTACCGGGGCCCGGTCGGCGCGGAGGCAGACCGCGCCCGGCGTGCATGCTGGGCACCGACCGAACCGCGGACACCCATCCGTACGACGCGTTCCGTGCCCGACCGGCGGCCAGTTCCCCGTCCCCGGCTGCCGCGGGTGCCGCGCGTACGGCGCTGGGACGCCCGTTCGGTCGGCGTCCGGCCGCGCACCGCGGCCGGACGCGGCATCCGCGAGAGCCGGCACGCGGCGGAACTGCTCGCGGGCGCCCGAGGAGACCGGAACCGGCGCCCGAGGCCCGGCTACCGCTGACCCGAGTGCCACCCCCAACCCGCGTGCACCGATCGGACGTTGCTGCACCCAGGCGGTCACGCACCGCCGTACGGCAGCTCACGAGGAAGGCAGGAACACACGTGATGAACGGATCCCACCGTCGAGCCGGCACCCTGCTCGGGACGGTCGGCACGGCCCTGGCAGTCGCCGGGCCGGTCATGGTGCTGCGCGGACGCGGCGGAAGGAAGGAGATACGAGCCGAGCTCGCCGACCAGAAGATCACCTTCCCCGAACGCGGACTCCCCGCCGAACTCGCCGCCCATGCCGGCCGGCAGGTGGAGACCGGCCCCGAGGCCCACGCATACGCCGAGTTCATCAAGGGCAATCTCGCCCGCGCCACCGGCGGCCGCGCCTACGCCGAGATCACCGCGGAACTGCACGCGGCAGGCGGCGACGACGAGAAGCTCGCCGAACTCCGCCACACCGCGTTCATGGGCCAGTCCCTGCGCGCCTCGCTGATGTCCGCCTACCAGGCGTGGCACCTCACGACCCTGGTCATGGGCCTGGGCACCGCCCTGACCGGCCTCGGCGTGTCCTTGGTGGCCACGGCGCAGGTGCTGGCGCAGTGTCCACCGGACCGTTCCTGACCGTGCCGTGGCGCCCCGCCACCGCTCTGACGGCCCGTCCGGTCCCGCCGCGGAGGTCGCCGACGCGGGACCTTCGGCCCCGTGGGTGAAGACCATCGGCCGCCGCGCCGGCCACCGCCGCCGGTGGACGCTGACGGCGACCGAACCGGAGGTATCCCGTGCACGACCACGTCGACCGCTCCCGATGCGGACTCCACCGCTGCCGCTCGCGGTGGCTGCCACGCACCCCCCGGCCCGGTCACCGTCCGGCCGCCCGCCTCGTCTGCCCCGACTCCAGGGCGGCCGGACACAGTCCCCGGGCGCTGGGAAGGGCCGGACGATGAGCGCCGCCGCCCATGCCGTCCGCCGGCAGCGGCACGACGCGGGGGAGCGGCCGTTCCTCGTCATCCGGGAATCCACCAGGGCCTGCCCGCTGGCCTGCCTGCACTGCCGCGCGGAGGCGGTGCCCGACCGCGATCCGCGCGAGCTGGACACCGTCGCCGCGAAGGACCTGCTGGCTCAGGTCGCCGCCTTCGGCCGGCCCGCCCCGCTGTTCGTCATCACCGGGGGCGACCCGTTCCAGCGGCCCCCGACCTCACCAGTCATCGCCTACGGGCGCGAGGCCGGCGTCCGGATGGCCCCGGTCAGCCGGGCGGCGCGCAGGTCCTGGACCCGGTCGCGGCACAGGGCGCTTTCGTCGAGACGAGCTTCCCCGAGCCGGGTCACTACGCCTTCGTCGACCACGACATGCGCCGCGGCGAAGCGGGCGCGCACGGCACGGTGGAGGTGAGCGAGTAGTGGACACCGTCGGATGGTGGTCCCTCCTGCGGTTCGCACACGTGGCCGGCGCCGCCCTGTGGGTCGGCGGGCAACTGGCCCTCTCCCTGGTGATCCTGCCGCTGGCCCGCCACCTGCTCGCCCCGGACGCCAAGGACAGCTTCACCGCCGCGGCCGGCCGCCGGTTCGGGATGCTGACGGGAGCGGTGTTCCTGCCCGTGCAACTGGCCACCGGCTGGGCCATGGCCTGGCACAAGGGCGTCACCTGGGCCTCCCTCGCCGACCCCGGCTACGGCCGCACCCTGGCAGCCAAACTCGGCCTCTTCGCGCTGGTGATGCTCGCCGCCGCCGGCCACGGCATCGCCCACGCCAAGGGCCGCGCCGGCCTGGCCCGGGCCCTGGCGGTCGGCTCGCTCGTCGGCTCGCTCGGCGTCGTCCTGCTCGCCACCGCCCTGCCCGTCACCTGAACAGCGGCCCCGATCAAGAACGGAAGAGAGGCCATCATGCGCACCCAGGCCCTGCTGGACGCGGACACCGTGGAGTCTCTGCTGGCGGCTGCCGTGGCGGCCCCGTCGATCCACAACACACAGCCCTGGCGCTTCCGCCTGGACCCGCACCGCCAGGTGCTGGAGGTCCACTCGGCGCCGGAACGCACCCTGCCGCTCACCGACCCGACGCACCGCGCCCAGTACCTGTCCGTGGGCGCCGCGCTCTTCAACCTCCGGCTCGCCGCCGTCCACCACGGCCGGCGCCCCGAAGTGAGACTGCTGCCGGACCCCCGCGACCCCGGCCTGCTGGCCGCCGTGCGGCTGACCGGCCCCCTCGGCGCGGACGACCTGCCGTCGCACCCCGCTCTCCACGAGGCCATCGCGCTGCGGCACACGAGCCGGACGCCGTTCACCGGACGCCCGGTGCCCGAGCCGATCGTGGCTCGGATGGTGACGGCCGCGCACGCCGGCGGCGCCCGGCTCCACGTGCCGGACATCGTGGGAACACGGCGGCTGCTGCGGTTGACCGCCGCGGCCGAGGCACGCAACCACACCCACCCGGACCGCATCGCCGAAACCCTCTCCTGGATCACCGCACCCGGAAAGGACGCCCGGTACGGCATTCCCGTCACCGCCCTCGGCCCGCCGGACGCGGGCGGGCGGATGCCGATGCGTGACTTCACCGGCGCACTGCCCGTCCTCCGCCGGCCCGCCCTGTGGTTCGAACGCCATGTCCAGTTGGCCCTGCTGTGGACGCCCCACGACCGGCGGGAGGACTGGCTGCGGACCGGCCAGGCCCTGCAGTACGTCCTCCTCACGGCGACCGCCCACGGCCTGCGCACCTCCCTCCTGCACCAAGCGATGGAATGGCCCGACCTGCGGGCCGCGACGGCCCTCCCGGGGCACAAGCGCTGCCATCCGCACATGCTGATCCGATTCGGCTACGGCCGGGACGGCGCCCGCACCCCGCGCGCGTCCGCGCACCCCGCCATGCGCGCGGCTGCCGCCCCTCGCCCCGAGGTACCACCCGCGACCGGGACCCGAACGATCTGAGGCTCTTCGTTCTCACGGTCTGCGCGCCCTGCGGACGGCGCTCCCGAGGCGAGCCGGGCGGCACCGGGTGACCATGGGGGAGTGGTGCGTGGGCCGGCGCCCGGGTTTCGACAGCAGTGAAGGGACACGCGATGCAGCGAGACGACCTGCCCGCCCCGGTCACCGGGGTGGTCCTCACCCACTTCCTGACCGTGCGGGACGTGCCCCGTTCCCGCGCCTTCTACGCCGACGTGCTGGGCGGCACCGTCGTGCTGGAAGAGAACCCGTGCATCGTCAAGCTCGCCAACGGCTGGATCATCATGAACCCCGGCGGCGGGCCGACGCCCGACAAGCCCGACGTGACGCTGAAGGCCCCCGACGACGCCGCCACCGCATCCAGCTTCCTCAACATCCGCGTGGCCGACATCGACGCCTGCTACCGGGAGTGGAGCGCGAAGGGGGCCGAGTTCCTCACCCCGCCCATCGACAGGAAGGCCGAGTTGCGCTGCTATCTGCGCGATCCCGACGGTTACCTCATCGAGGTGGGCCAGGCCACCGGCATGCTGGAGGGCGTGTTCGCCGATCCGCCCGCCGGAACGGCGTAGGCGGGCGGCAGGATCCGCGCTACGGGAGACGGCAGCGGTCCACACCCTCCAGCGTCGCGGCGACACGGTCGGCCAGATCCGCCCAGGGACGTGGGGCGACGACCGGCACGCCGGCCGCCCGCGCCTGTGCGGCGAGCCACCGGCCGTACAGCACGCTGACACGTGCCCGGTGCCGCTGCGGTCCCGCCTCCGGCTCCCGGTCGAGGTAGTTGGCCGTCACCTGCGCCTCGTCGTCCTCGTGGAGGAAGACGGCACGGACCGGGTCTCCCGGCGTCACCGGCCGGGGCAGGACGTAGTCGCCTTCCAGGATCACCGGGGTGTCGGTGCCCACGTGGTTGGCCACCACCGCCTCGACCGCCGGGGCCAGCGCCCGGGCGATCGCTATCTGCCGCTCGACCACCGACTCGGGCGCCCGGCCCGCGGCCTCCGGGTGGGTGCGCCAGAAGTGGACCTCCGGCAGGTGCCGGGGCAGTGTTACCGCGAGCAGGGCCTCCACGATGTCGTCGACCTCCACGACGGGGACGTCGTACCGTCGCGCCAAGGCCCGGCCGACACCGGTCTTCCCCATCCCCGACGCGCCTCCGACGACGAGCACCCGCCAGTCGGGACGCCCCCTCACCTCGTCCGTACCGTTCACGCGGGCAGAGTAACGGGCGGCGTGCGTACTGCGTGACCCTCCTCCGGTTCGGTGACGGCACACTTTGTCGCCGCCGGGCGTCTCAGGGCCCGGCGGGAGATCATTTGTGCACGTCAGTATACCCCCGCCCGTATTTTGCCCGGGCGAGTCACCCGAGCACCGCCTTGTGTCATGGAGTACCCCCGGGGGTATTTGACTTCCCTTCGTGAGTGGGCTTACGGTCGAGCACGTAGATACCCAGGGGGGTATCTAGAGCAAGGGGTGCCCCGGGCTCTCGGTGTGGAGGCCGTGTCCGTCGCCTGTGGCACCGCGGGCCGGGCCCTCGGCGGCCGACCGCTCGTGCACGGCACGGCCGGCCCCGCCGCCCGAACCCCGGCCCCGGAGCGGGCCGGACCCGCCGTGGCGAGCGGGCAGCCGTCCGCCGCCGGCACTCTCGCACCCACCCGGGGTGCGCGTTCCTCATGAAGGGATTGCCGTGATCTTCACCCAGTACTACCTCGACTGCCTCTCCCAGGCGTCGTACATGATCGCCGACGAGAAGACCGGTCAGGCCGTGGTCGTCGATCCGCGGCGCGACGTCTCCGAGTACCTGGCCGACGCCTCCGCGCACGGCCTGACCGTGGTCGGCGTGATCAACACGCACTTCCACGCGGACTTCGTCGCGGGCCATCTGGAGATGGCCGACGAGACCGGTGCGTGGATCGGCTACGGACGCCGGGCCGAGACCGAATACCCCATCCGCCTGCTCGCCGAGGGCGAGCGGATCTCCCTCGGTGACGTCACCCTGCGGATCCTGGAGACCCCCGGGCACACTCCGGAGTCGATCAGCGTCCTCGTGTACGAGCACGCCGACGACGCCGTCCCGTACGGCGTCCTCACCGGCGACGCCCTGTTCATCGGCGACGTCGGCCGCCCCGACCTGCTCGCCTCCGTCGGTGTCACCGCCGAGGAACTCGGCGCGATGCTCCACGACAGCGTCCAGAACAAGCTGATGGGCCTCCCCGACGAGGTGCGCGTCTTCCCCGCGCACGGCGCCGGATCGGCCTGCGGCAAGAACCTCTCGACCGCGAAGCAGTCGACCATCGGCGAGCAGCGCGCCACCAACTACGCGTGCGCGCCGATGGGCCGCGAGGAGTTCGTCGCGCTCGTCACCGCCGGCCAGTCCGCCGCGCCCGGCTACTTCGCCTACGACGCCGAACTGAACCGCAAGGACCGCGCACGGTACGACGCCGCGGCGGCCCCTCGCCCGCTGACGCTCGCCGGGTTCACCGAGCTGCGCGCCGCGGGAGCGGTGGTCGTGGACGCCCGCGACCCGCAGGAGTTCGCCGCCGGTCACCTGCGCGGCGCGGTGAACGTGCCCGCCGACGGGCGGTTCGCCGAGCAGGCCGGCACCGTCCTGGACCCGGCCGGCGAACTCGTCGTCATGGCGCCGCAGAACCGGGAGGACGAGGTCGTCACGCGCCTGGCCCGGATCGGCTTCGACCGCGTCGCCGGCTACCTGCGCAACCCCGAGGACGCCCTGGAGACGCTCGCGGACGAGGTCACGCCGGCGAGCCGGGTGACCGCCGCGCAGTTGCGTGCCGCCCTCGCCGGTGACAACCCTCCCGTCGTGGTGGACGTCCGTACCTGCGGCGAGCGCGAGGCGAACGGCTTCATCGGGCCCGCCGTGCACATCCCGCTGAGTGAACTGCCCGCGCGGAGCGGCGAGCTGCCCGCCGATCAGCCCCTTGTGCTGCACTGCGCCGGCGGCCACCGCTCCTCCATCGCGGCGAGCCTGCTGCGCCACCGCGGCTTCACCGACGTCTCCGACATCCTCGGCGGATACGCCGCCTGGGCCCTGTCCGCCGAACCCGCGAACGCCTGATCCCCGCAGATCCGACCCCCGGGGCCCGCGATCCACCCGGGCCCCACCCAGCTCCCCCGTATACCCCCCGGGGTATTCTCGGCTCGACTCGAAGGAATCCCATGAGCACCACCCCCACGCCGGCCTCCGCCCTCGCCCCCGCCGCCCTGCACCGGCTCGTCCGGGAAGGGAAGGCTCCCCGCCTGCTCGACGTCCGCACGCCCGGCGAGTTCCGTACGGCGCACATCCCGGGCTCGTACAACGTGCCCCTCGAAACGCTGCGCGAGCACCGGTCCGAGCTGCTGACCCACCTGGACGAGGACGTCGTGCTCGTCTGCCGCTCCGGGGCCCGTGCCACTCAGGCCGAGAAGGCCCTGGCCGAGGCCGGCCTGCCCAACCTGCGCGTCCTGGAAGGCGGCATCGTCGCCTGGGAGGCGGCCGGGGCACCCGTCAACCGGGGCCCCGAGCGGTGGGACATGGAGCGGCAGGTCCGGCTCGTCGCCGGCTCGATCGTGCTGGCCACCGGGCTGGTGGGCGTGTTCGTGCCCGGCGCGCACCTGATCGGCACCGCGATCGGCGCCGGTCTGACCTACGCGGCCGTCAGCAACTCCTGCACCATGGGCGTCCTGCTGTCCAAGCTGCCGTACAACCGCGGGCCCCGCCCCGACATCCGCACGGTGATCGCGGGGCTGCGGAGCACGCCGTGACCGCCCTGGTCGTCGCCGCCTCCCTGCTCGTCGGCGTCAGCCTGGGCGTCCTCGGCGGCGGCGGCTCGATCCTGACCGTCCCGATCCTGGTCTACCTCGCCGGACAGGACACCAAGGAGGCCATCGCCACCTCGCTCTTCGTGGTCGGCGTCACCAGCCTGGCGGCCCTGGTCCCGCACGCGCGGGCCAGGCGGGTCCGGTGGCGGACCGGCCTGCTCTTCGGCGGCTTCAGCATGGCCGGCGCGTACGGCGGGGGCCGCCTCGCCGCATACGTCCCCGGCACGGTGCTGCTCGTCGCGTTCGCCCTGATGATGCTGGCCACCGCCGCCGCGATGCTGCGCAGGCCCCGGAAGGGCCATGGGAAGACCCGGCCCGCACGCGGCGATCTGCCCCTGAGGCACATCGCCGTCGAGGGCCTCGTCGTCGGCGCGGTGACGGGCCTGGTCGGCTCCGGCGGCGGATTCCTCGTCGTCCCCGCCCTCGCCCTGCTCGGCGGGCTCCCGATGGGTGTGGCCGTCGGCACGTCCCTCCTCGTCATCGCGATGAAGTCGTTCGCGGGCCTCGCCGGGCACCTGTCCGGCGTCGGGATCGACTGGCGTCTCGCGCTGACGGTGACGGCCGCCGCGGTGGTGGGCAGTCTGGCCGGCGGGCGCCTCGCGGGCCGCATCCCGCAGGACGCGCTGCGCAAGGCGTTCGGCTGGTTCGTCGTCGTCATGGGCGTCTTCGTCCTCGCTCAGCAGCTCGACACGGCCGTCCGGACCCACCCGGTCACCTGGGCGGGGCTCGCCGTCGCCCTGGCCGCCACGGTCGCCGCCCGGCTGCGCCGGGCCCGACGCCGGCCGCACCCGCCCGCGGCTGCCTCCGGGCCACGGCGGTCCCTGTCGAAGGGGGAACGTGAGCACAGCGAGGCAATGCCCTGATTCATACCCCTTGGGGTATTATTGTCCGGGTTGAAGGAGGATCTCGTGCAGGTGGACGAAGAAGCGGTACGGCCCGTCGTGAACCGCCTGCGGCGGGCGCAGGGACAGTTGGCCGCGGTCATCGCGATGGTCGAGTCCGGGCGCGACTGCAAGGACGTCGTGACCCAGCTCGCCGCCGTCTCCCGCGCCCTGGACCGGGCGGGATTCAAGATCGTGGCGAGCGGCATGCGGCAGTGCCTCGCCGACGACTCCGACGCCCCGCCCATGACGCAGGACGAACTGGAGAAACTCTTCCTCGCCCTCGCCTGACCCCCGCTCCGTCCGGTCGGCCCGACCTGGGCCGGCCCGGCGGGGCGCCTCCGCGTGGTCAGCGCTGGCCCGGCGCGCGAGACAGGCCGAATTGTCCGAGGAGATCGTCCATCATGCGGTTGAAGAGCGGGACGAAGTCGTCGAACGGCGCGGCGAGATGGCGGTTGACGGCCATGCAGAGGATCCCGTAGATCTGCCGCCAGCAGGTGATCATGTGCAGGACGACACCGGCCGGGTGGTCGAGTCCGATGAGGTCGCGGTAGACGATCAACTGCTTGAGCAGCGCCGGATCGATCTCGTCGTCGGCGGGGAAGTCCAGCATTCCGCGCTGCCACAGCTCTGTGAACATCACACCGAACGCGCCGCCCAGCTCGCCGATGAGGAAGCGGTCGAGGGCGCCCTCCGACGCGGCCAGCCGCGCGTACCCGGCGCCCATGAGGAGGTCGAACTCCGCGGGATGGGCGACGGCCCAGTCCAGCACCGCGCGCGTGGCCGCGTACAGCCGGGCGCCCAGGTCGCCGGAGGACTCGCGGTGCGCCGCCTCGGCGACGAGAGACACGAACTCGCGCGTCAGATCCTCGTACACCGCGAGGACGAGGCCCTTCCTGCCGTCGAAATACCTGTACAGCGCCGGTGGGGAGACGCCCACTCCGCGTGCGACGTCGGACAGGGTGAGGCCCTCGACGCCATGGGCGGCGGTCAGCCGGCGTGCCTCCGCGCGGGCGTCCCGTTCGAGTTCCGCCCGTAGGCGCTCGCGACGTGACTGTGTGCCCCCTTGTGCTCCTTCTGTGCTTTCTCGCACCCTCTCCGCCTCCTCGGTGTGCTCGGGCACCAAGTCGCTGCCCCCGCGCCTTGGTTGAGATCGCGGCCCGCTACCTGGGCACTTGCGATGACGTCATGTTACGTGGTTAATAGTCTTCACGAATCTACAGCGCATCACGCCGCAAGGCCTCCCGCCCGGACGGGCGTGGCGGAGATCGGTCCGGGCCCCGGGACGTCATGGGTGGCCGGCGTCACCGGGGGAGGCCGCGGAACGACATGCCTGTGGCCGCACGTCGAATACGACCATTCACTCTCCAAGGGAACTCTGTGTTGCGTACGTCCATGCGAGCCTCTCTCCACCTGGCAGCCGCTGCCGTCCTCCTGACGACGGGGTGCGGAGGGGAGGCGTCTTCCGGCAAGTCACCCTCCGGGGCCGGATTCCCGCCCTCTGCCTGGGATCCCGCAGCGACCGGGGCGCCGAGCCTCCCGGCGACCCCCGAGGACTCCTACCGTGCGTTCGTCAAGGCACTCGCAGCCGGTGACGGACCGGGCCTCTGCTCCTTGATCCACCCCTCGGCCCGGACCGAGTTCCTCGCCTCGGCCAACCGGGCCAACGACCGGGAAACGCAGACCTGCGAGGACGCGGTCTTCCAGTACGCCGGTGAACGGACTCTCGAACCAGTGCCGGAGGGTGCGGAGATCCCGATATACGGGGAGGTGACGTACGCCAACAACATGTGGGCCGGGCTGAGCAAGTGCCACGAGACCGAGGACGGGTTCGACATGAACGCGGCCTCCCTCGAGTGGAAGAAGGAAGCGAACGGCTGGATCATCTCCGGGGTCGACATCTGGCTCGGCTGCGGCGGCTGATCCGCGCCTCCTGGAATAGGTGCTCGGGGGCGCGACCGGTCAACGCGCCCCGGCGGGCGGGACGAGACACCTTCGGCCGCCCCCCGGATCCCGCCCCGCCGCCCGACGCGAGACTGCTGCCGCCGTGGTGACGGCCACGCTCAACGTGTGTCCGTCAGACCGCCGGTGACGGCGATGACCTCGCCCACCGTGAAGCTGGAGTCCGCGTCGGACGCCAGGTAGACGTAGGCGGGAGCCACTTCCTCCGGCTGGGCGACGCGTCCCATGGGTGAGGAGCTGCCCAGGTTGGTGAGGTAGTCGTCGGGGAAGCGCTGCCCCGAGAGGTTGAGCACCGTCCAGGTGGGACCGGGGGAGACGATGTTCGCGCGGACGCCCCGCTGGGCGAGGTGCGAGGCGATGGACTTGGTGAAGGCGACCACGGCGGCCTTCGAGGCGGCGTAGTCCATCATCATCTCGCTGCCCTTGAGCGCCTCCTCGGAGGCGGTGGCGATGACGGCGTCACCGTGGGAGAGATGCGGCAGGGCGGCCATCAGCAGATGGAAGTAGGCGTAGACGTTGGTCTTGAAGACGCGGTCGAAATCCTCGGCGGTCAGGTCGGACAGGCTGTTCTGGCTGTTGAGGTAGGCCGCGTTGCTCACCAGGACGTTCAGGCCGCCCAGCTCGCTGACGGTCCGCTCGACGGCGTCGGCGCAGAACGACGGATCGCACAGGTCGCCCGGCAGGAGCAGGCAGGAGCGGCCTTCCTTCTCCACCGCCTCGCGCGTCTCGTCGGCGTCGCGCTGTTCCTCGGGGAGGTGGACGATGGCCACGTCCGCTCCCTCGCGCGCGTAGAGGACCGCGACCGAACGGCCGATCCCGCTGTCGCCTCCGGTGATCAGGGCGACCTTCCCGGCGAGCTTCCCGGAGCCCCGGTAATGGGGCGCGAGATAGCGCGGACGAACCTCCATCCGAGCCTCCAGGCCAGGACGCTGCTGGCGCTGGAAACGGTACGGCGGGGAGAGCTCCGCCTCCTCCTGGGGCATCGCCGGACGGTCGAGCGGTCCACGCTCCGTCTCGTTCACCACAGTCACTGACCTCCACACGCTCCGTGCGACTTCCGGCACCACCGGCGGGTGGCGCCCACCTCCGCGTGTCCGGACGACGGGCACTCAAACGGCCCGGGGCTGTCCGGGGCGGCCGTGCCGCGATCACACCGGCCAGAGCGCCACCGTCTCACCGCGATGCGGCGGGATCCCCGGCCGCCCGGCGCTGGCCCGGCCACATGTCGTCGTACGCCGCGTCCATGAACTGCGCCTGGGGCCCGCGCAGTGCGGACGTGTCGGACATCCCGCCCCGCATCGCCTCGGCAAGCCGGAACGCGTAACGATAGGCAGCACCCCGCAGGGGTTCGCTCCTGGCGGCCAGGTCGATCTCCGCCTGCGCGAGCCAGAGGTCATCGACGAGCCGTCCGAGTTCGCCGTCGACCGGAGTGCCTCCGCCGTCCGACCGCGTGAGCGCCGCCTTCTCCACCTGTGAGGCAATGCTCAGGAACTTCAGCACCGCCTCCCTGAGCTCCGCGCGGTGCGCGGCCGACTGCTGTACCTCGACCTGCCGGGTACTGGCGCGCGACACGAGGTACTGGCCCAACAGCGACCCACCCGCGCCGAGCGCGACACCCGCGAGAGACAACAGCGCCGGCCCCAGGGTTCCCCAAGTCTCCATGGCCGAAGTCTCTCAACTGCCCGTGAGACGCGGTGGAGAGGGCCGTCATGGACCGTCTCTCCACCCATGGGCGCCACGCACCGGTTCGGCCGTCACCGATACGATGACCGCTTCGCGGGCCCGAGGGCGGTGCTCGGCTCCGGCGTCGACGAACGCGCACCCGAGCGCTGCCGGGCGCGGCCTGCTGGACCAGGACGGGGGCGGCGCGTGGAAAGGTTCGAGACGGAGAGTCTGGCGCTCATGCCTGGGCAGAAGGTACGGGCCAGGGTACTCAGCCATCATCCCTGGGGCGTGGCGGTCGAGATCGTCGGTTGTGGGATCGCCGGTCTGACGGCCTTCGTCGACATGATCCAGCAGTTCTCCCGGACCGCCGGCAGCCATGACGAACTACTCGCGCTGTTTCCCCCCGTCGGTTCGCAGATCGACGCAGTGATCGAGCAGATCCACCGCTGGCATCCGCCGGTATCAGTGCGGCTCAGCATCCGACCTGCGGACCTGGAATCGCTCGTCCGGAGCTGCGACTTCTGCGGTGAACGGATCACGTTGACCCCAGGTGGAGACGCCCTGGTCCTGGACTCGCGGAGTATCGACGGTCCCGGAAGCCACACCGTCATCTCCCACCGGCACTGCCTGGCCGAGCGCATCCGCCCGGAGAACGGCGGCGAGCGGGCGCGAGCACTGAAGATCGGGTGGATGTGCTGAGGGGCGTGAGACCCGTCCGCAGCGGCACGGCCGAGCTCCACGGCTCGTTCCGCGGGAGGCGTGCCCCGGTGCCGGGCTCGTACGTGAGCCCGGCATCGGAGGCGTTCAGAGGTGCCGGACGCTCCTGTCACCGCCTCAGGCCGGGACGCTCCACCGCTGGCCGGCGGCGGCGGTGCACGTGCGGATCAGCAGCGCCGCCCCGTCGTCGGTGCCTTCCGCGTGCAGACACAGACCGGACTTGGTGTTCCGCAGGGTGCGGTCGGGCCGCGGCGTCCACGACTGCGCCGGTGTGCCGTTGCACTGGTAGAGCTGGACGACCGTGCCGTCGGCGACGGCGCCCCCGCGGACGTCCATGCACGTGCCGTAGGCGCGCAGGGTCCCGTCACCGGGGACCGTCCACGTCTGCGCCGGTGTGCCGTTGCACTGACGGAGCTGAAGCGCCGTGCCGTCGGCCGGATTCCCGGCGTCGACGCACTTGCCACCGGCGCCGGTGACCGGTCCGGACGGGGCGGGCGGCGGGAGGGCGTCGCGCACCGCGGTGGCCAGGGCCACCGGGTCGCCGGAAGCCTTCACGGGATAGGTGTCGCGCTGCCGGTTCCAGGCGTTCTCCAGGGCGAACCAGTCGATCGCCGCGGGCGCCTGGCCGGTGACGAGCGCGGTGTCGAGTGCATCGAGGTACTTCGTCCAGCGCATGGCGTAGAAGTCGGACACGAGCCCGGACCATTCGCGGTTGGCGTAGTCGCGCAGTCCGCCGGCGTCGCTGCCGGAGCGGTGTCCCCAGGTGGTGAGGATCGAGCGGGCGTCGAACTCGGCCGTGGCCTTTTCCGCGTCGGTGCTTCCCCAGGACTTGGCGTCCTCCAGCCAGGGGCCGAGCAGGAACCGGGTGTCGGTGGCGAGCAGGTCGTCCAGGAGGGAGAGGTCGTCCTTCCATTCGGCCGCCCGCTCGCGGAACAGGGCGAGGTCCTTCGCGTCGTACGCGGCCTTGATCTGTGGGAGGAGGGTGCGGCTGCGGTTGGCCAGGGCCTGCCGGGCGACGTCGACCAGGTCGAACCTGTAGGCGTCGGTGTCCCTGAGCTCCGGTGCGACCTGGAGCAGTTCTGTCAGCGCCCGCTGTACCGTGGCGGGGTCGTAGCGCATCGAGCCGGGGCTCCAGCTCGCGGACGTCGTCGCCGTCAGCCGCGGTCGAGCGGTGAAGAGGCTGTCCTGGGACTCGCTCCAGCTTCCCGACTGCGTGCTGTACGGGCCGGTGCGCAGCAGCTCCCAGGCCTTGGCCGCGTGCGGGTCCGCGCCACCGTAGCGCCGTTCGGCGTAGTCGGCGAACCAGGCCTCGTGGTCCGGCGGGCCGGAGCGCCAGGCCAGTTCGGTGAACAGCTCGTAGGCGACCGGGTTCCCGCCGGTGCCTTCCGGCAGGTACGCGATGCCCTTGAGCGCGCTGTCCGGCTTGGTGCGCCACTGGTCGAACCGGTCGGCCCAGACAGCGGTGTTGGCACCGATGGTGGTGTGACCGCCGAAGTTGGGAATGGTGCCGAAGGCGTACGGGGCGCCGTGCCAGGCGGACTCGCGGTCGAGTCCGTCGTAGCGGTCGGACAGACCGTCGACGATGAACAGCCTGCTCTTGTCGACGGCGTCGATGATCTGCGTGGAAGGGTTGTTCTGCCAGCCGAGCAGGACCCAGGTGGCACCGGGACGCGCCGTCTGGAGGGAGTTCATGACGGCCTTCGCCGCCTCGCCGATGGGCACGTCACCGGGCCTGCCGCCCTCGTGGAGCAGGTCCATCTTGTACATGCGGGAGTCGCCGAGGATCTCGCGCTGGTGGCGGTAGAACGACGCGGCGAGCTCGGGGAAGACCTCACTGCGCGGGTCGAGCCAGTCGGGCCGGTCGAAGCCGACCCAGCCGCCCTGCGGGATCACGCGGCCCGTGGGGTTCCTGGCGGTGAAGTCCGGCGGGACGGTGCCGAAGTAGCCCGGGAGCACCGGGGTCATGCCGAGCTGCCGCAGGCGGTCGGCGATCTTTCTGCCCAGTTCCGCGCGGTCCGCGAGCAGGTGTTCCGACACCGGTCCGGCGAAGCCCGCCATGTTCTGCATGAGCCACCACGGCTGGTGCGCCGGACCCGGTATCCAGTCGCGCAGCTCCTCCTTGGAGTAGCCGTACTCCTGGAAGGTCTCGTAGTAGACGGCGTCCGCGCCCATCTGCACGAAGACCTCGTTGACACCGTGCAGGGCGAGGAGGTCGATCTGCTTCTCGTAGGAGGCCCAGTCGCGGTACGCGCCGGAGTAGCCGTCGTCGGTGTCGTTCAGGGCGAAACGGTGCGGGACCGAGGCGTCCTTGCGGACGGTGCCCGCGGGTGCGGGCAGCCGCTCGGGCAGTTCCGCGGTGCTGTCGCCCGGCCAGCCGATGTCGACCTTCGCCGTGTACTTCAGGTACCAGTTCACGCCGCTGAGGAGAACGGCGGGGCTGGTGCCCTGGATACGCACGTCACCGGCGCGGCCGGAGACCGTGAAGTAGTCACCGGACGCCGGGCGGCCGACCGGGACGAGGGTGAACTGGGAGGCGTGGCGCGGCAGGAGCCGGTTCAGGGCGGCCCTCGCCGGGCCGGGGGCGAAGGCGGGCTCGGCCGTGGGTGCGGCTGTCGGGGTCGCCGAGGCGGAGGGGACGCCCAGGACTGCCGCGACCACCGCGAGGGCGGTGGCCGCGCAGAGGGCAGCCCAGGATCTGAGGCTTCTCACGGGGTTACCTCATCCGAAGTGGCGGCTTATTAAAGGACTGTTCGTTACTATGGCGGCCAGTTGGACCGTCCCGTCAAGGGGTCGGACGACAACCGGTCTGAACCACATGGAGGGGAGCCGGCGTTGCCGGCGAACGGGAGGGCGGACTCCATGCCACCGAGGCAAGCCGCGGCCACGGGCACCCATGTCGTGCGTCGGATGAACGTGGCCGCCGTCCTGTCGGCGTTGCGGGAGGGCGACTCCTCCGCCACCGTGAGCAGCCTCGCATCGGCGACCGGGCTGTCCCGGCCCGCGGTGACCAGGGCGTTGGGGGAACTACGGGACCGCGGCCTGGTGGAGCTCACCGCGGCGAGCGCGTCGTCGCAGCCCGGCCGGCCGGCCCAGTACGCCAGGTTCCGCGCCGAGTCGGGCCATGTCGCGGGGATCGACATAGGCTCCCACAAGGTTCTGGTCATGATCGCGGACCTGGCCGGGAAGGTGCTGACCGTGCTCCGCGCGGCGGTCCCCGCGGGCGTGACGGGACCCGAGCTGTTCGAGATCGTCCGGTCCGGACTGACCGCCGCGGTCACCGAGGCGGGAATCCGCCTGTCCGGACTGTGGGCCGTCAGCGTCGGCGTGCCCGGCGTCGTCGACCGCGACCGCGGCGAGGTGCTCCTGGCGCCGAGCATCCCCGGCTGGGCCGGACTGCCCGCGGTGTCGCTGCTGCGCGCCTGGCTGCACTGCCCGGTTTCCATCGACAACGACGTGAACCTCGCGGTGGCCGGGGAACGCTGGCGGGGCGCCGCCGCGGACGCCTGCTCCGACAGCCTGGTCTTCGTCCACTGGGGCAGGCGGATCGGCACGGGCATCATCCTCAACGGCATGACGCACCGGGGCAGTTCAGCAGCCGCCGGCGAGCTCGGCTTCATCGACCTCGCCTCCGGCCCCGACGACCCTCCCGGCCCGCGCCACGCCGATGGCATCGGCCCGTTCGAGCGGCTGGTCGGTGCCGCCGCGATCCACCGGCTCGCCCAGGAGGCCGGCGCCCCCGCCGGAGACGAGGAGGACATCTCCCCCCTCTTCGACGCGGCCGCGGCCGGTGAACCGGCGGCCGTCGAGGTGGTGGAACGCGTAGCGGCACGATTCGCACGCGGCCTGGCGGCCCTGGTGCTGATACTCGACCCCGGCCGCGTGGTGATCGGCGGCGGCGTGTCGCGCGCGGGGGACGCGCTGCTCGAACCGGTACGCCGCCATCTGCGCGGCCACGCCCTGGTGCCGGTCACGGTGCACGCCTCCGTACTGGGCGAGCAGGCCGTCGCCCTGGGCGCCGTGCGTCACGCGCTCGACGCGGCGGAGGAGCGGCTCCCGGTCTCCGGCAGGGAGACCTGACAGGACGCCGGGAGGCGCGCTGCGCGGCGGGCGGGCACCTCCCCGGGCCGCACCGGCGCTGCCCGCCGTCCGCATCCCGCACAGGCACCGGACGCCCGTCCTGGCTCGCCGTGAAGGACCGGTACGCGATCGCGGCCGGGCAGCGGCAGCCCGGTCGCCCCCGGAGCCCGGGACGAGGCCCCGCCGCGGAATTGATCGCATCGCGCTGTAACGATCGGGCGGCACGCACCACTTCCCGGTGACAGATGAACCCGGAGGACGGAGGTGCACGCCGTGCCCGATGACGAGGCACGCTTCACCGCGATGTACAACACCTGCCGACAACCCGTCTGGGCCTACGCGGTCAGCCGCGCGGGACGGCAGGTGGCGGACGAGGTGGTGAGCGAGACCTTCACCGTGGCCTGGCGGCGTATCGGCGACATTCCCCAGCCGCCGCTGCCGTGGCTGCTCGGCGTGGCCCGCAATGTTCTGCGCGACGCCGGACGCGCCGAGGTCAGGCGCGCCTCGCTCGCCGCCGAGCTGCGGGACTGGACGGACGCGGTCGAGGGCGACATCGCCGACGACGTCGCGGACCGGATGGCGCTCCGCAACGCCCTGGCGTCCCTGGGCGAGGAGGACCGGGAGGTCCTGATCCTTGCCGCGTGGCAGGGGCTCACCCCCCGCGAGGCCGCCCGCGTGGTCGGCTGCACGGCCGCCACCATGCGCGTGCGGCTGCACCGTGCGCGCCGCAGGCTCGCCAAGGCGGTGGCGGTACGGGACGGGGCGTCACCGGTACGCCCCTGTGCCATTCCCCTGGTCAGTACGGCAGGAGAGGAAACGCGATGAAGCACGACGATCTGATGCGCCGGCTGGCCGACGCCCGTCCCGGACACCTCGACCCCGACCGGCCGGTCGACCCCGAGGTCCGGCGGACCGAACTGCCGGACGTCATGCGGCGTACCGGGGAGCCGCCGGTGACGCCGGCGAAGCGGGGAAGGGGGCGCGGCGGCGTGCGCCCGGCGTGGAGCGTGGCCCTGGCCGGTGCGGTGGCCGTGACCGCCGCGGCTCTGGTCGTCACCACGGCCGGGCCGCCAGGGCTCGGGACGCGGCCTGAGGCGGGGGCGGCCGCCCCCGACTTCTCCGAGTCCCGCATCCTGCTCGCCGCCGCCTCCCACGTCGAGAAGACACGGGCGACCTCGGGTGCGTACTGGTACCAGGAGGAGCGTTTCGGGGGGCTGCGAAGAGTCCCGGGCAAGGACTACACGCTCGACGTCCGCACCGAGAGCAAGACATGGCTGGCGAAGGGCACCGGCAAGCGCGACCGGCGCTGGACGCTGCACATCGACGCCGGGGCCCGGCCCGCCACCCCGGCCGACGAGGAGGCATGGCGTGCCGACGGCTCGCCGAAGCGGTGGGACCTGACGGACTACGACCAGGCGCGACGGGACGATCGCCGCGAGGGCGACGAGCCCCGGCCGGAGATCGTCACGTGGGAGGGCGCGGGCGAATTCGCGGGCGACGCTCCTGGTGGTACGGCGGACACGGCCTCGGCCGGGGCGGAGATCGGCCTGGCGGAACTGGAGTCGCTGCCCACCGACCCCGACCGGCTCCGCGAGCGGCTGGAGGAGATCGTCGACGAGCAGTACAACGCGCCGCCGCACATCCTGGAGGGACTGCTCGGCGAGACGGCCGAGAACCTGGCCGTCGAGCTGCCGGTGTCGCCGCAGTTGCGGGCCGCTGCCTACCGGGTGCGTGCCTCCCTGCCGGGCGTGCGCGACATCGGTGAGGTCACCGACCGGTCCGGACGCCCGGGGTACGCCGTGGAGGTCAGCAACCTCTGGCCCGGAGGAGAGGGCAAGCGCCGCTTGATCTTCGACAAGGAGACGGGACTGCCGCTCTCGGAGGAGCTCTACGCGACTTCGGCCCGCGACGGACATCGCCCGGGAGAGCTCGTCGGCTACACCCTCTACACGGCGATGGGGTGGACCGACCAGGCCCCGCCCTTCGACGAGGACTTCATGACCGACGAACCGGAGCTGCCGAACGTGGAGACCGACGTGGAGCCCGCCGACGGGCACTGACCCTCACCCGTGCGTGCCACGGCGCGTGTCCGCCCGCGCGGGCGGACACGCGCCGGCCGGTCGGAGCGGAGGGCGCCGACGTCACGCCTCTCGCCGTCCCCCACACGGACAGCACCCGCACGGCCGCCGACCTCGGGCCGTCCACCTGCCGTCCCAAGCCGGCCCTCCCGCCGCCGGACTCCCGCGCGGGGCCTCGTCCTCGGCTCGGAGCCGGTGTGAGCGGCTCCGGCCCGGTCCCGTCACCGGGCCGGCTCCGTGAGGTCGGGCCGGCCCTGGAGCAGGCCGCTGAGTTTGCCGCGCAGTTCGGCGGTGGCCGGGTGGCCGATCTCCTCGGCGATCTCCAGGGCGTGGCGCCAGGCGAGCCGGGCCGCCTGGGGATCGGCGAGGGCGAGATGCGTGTCGCCGAGGTGGTGCAGTATCTCCGTCTCGCCGTAGCGGTCGCCGAAACTGCGATCCAGCTCTAGGGCCCGCCGGTAGCAGTCGAGGGCCTCGGTGTGCTCGGCGAGCCGGTGGTGTGCGTAGCCGAGGCTGTCCCACGCCCCCGCCTCGCCGTGCCGGTCGCCGATCGCCTGGTTGAGAGCCACCGCCTGGGCGCAGTGATCGAGCGCGGCCCGGTGGTCGCCGAGCGCGATGCTCAGCCAGCCGACGTTGTTCAGTGCCTTGGCCTGGCCGGGGCGATGACCGGTCTGCCGGTACAACGTCAAGGCCTGCTCGGCGTGGTCGAGCGCGTCCCGCTGGCGCCCTTGTTGATTGCACACCCAGCCCAGGCCTCGGTGGGTATGGGCCTGGCTGTCCCGATCACCCAGGTCGCCGTAGAGATCCAGGGCGTGGCGGAAGTGGGCGTGTCCTTCGTCGAGCCGACCGGTCTGGGTGCAGACGTTGCCGAGGCTACGGTGCGCGGCGGCCTCCCAGGACACGTTGCCGAGCCGTCGGGCCGCGTCGAGCGCGATGTGCTGGCTGGTGGTCCAGTCGTGCCAGTGACCGCGGTAGTCGAAGAACGTCTCAAGGGCCCGGGCAAGCTGCCAGGCGTGCGCGTCGTGGCCCGATCGCACGGCCAGGTCGATGCTGCTCAGCAGGACCGGGTGCTCGACGGTGAACCAGGCCAGGGCCGCGTCGCGGTCGGCCAGGGGCAGGGGAGTCACGCCGGGCCGGGCAGCCACCGGGCGGATCCCGCCCCGGTGCGGGTCCAGCCGCTGCGCCGCCGAGCAGGCCGTGTGGAGGAAGAAGTCCACCATTCTCAGAAGCGCCTCGGCGCCGCCGTCGGCCCTTTCCGTTCGCGCCCGTTCGACCGCGTAGAGGCGGGCGAGGTCGTGCAGACGGTACCGGCCGGGTTCGGGCTGCTGGACGAGGTGCGCGTTCTCGAGTTCCCGCAGCGTCGCCCGCAGGGCGGAGACCGGCCGGGCGACCAGGGCGGCGATGGCGGCCTGCCCGATCTCCGGACCCGGGGCCCGCCCCATGAGCTGGAACACTTCGGCGGCCCCGACCGTCAGGGCGTTGTACGACACGGTGAAGGCGGCGCGCACGTTGGCCGTCAGGTCACCCGCGTCCAGCGCGTCCAGCCGGGCCGACTCGTCCTGGAGTTCCTCGGCCAGCACAGCGAGGGGAAAGGCCGAGTGGGCCGCCGCGCGGGCGCCGACCACGCTGATCGCCAGGGGCAGCCCCGCGCAGTGCTCCAGCAGCCCGGCGACGGCTTCCGGCTCGGCCGCTGCCCGGTCGTGCCCGACATGGTGCGCCAGCAGCTCTCGTGCCTCGGTGCCGGTCAGCACGTCGAGCGTCAGGAGCCGGGCCCCGTAGGCGCTCGCCAGCCCGGCCAGCCGCCGGCGGCTGGTGATCAGGACCGTGCAGGTGGCGCTGCCCGGGAGCAGTGCCGCCGCCTGTTCGGCGTCGGCGGCGTTGTCCAGCACGATCAGCATGCGCCGTCCCTGGACCAGGCTCCGGTAGAGCCCGGCCTGTGCCTGCGGGTCCAGCGGGACGGAATCGGAAGCCACGCCCAGGGCGTCGAGGAATCCGCGGACGGCGACGGCGGGTGCGACGGGTGGCTCCCCCGAAGGGTCGAAGCCGCGCAGGTCCACGTACAACTGCCCGTCCGGGAAGCGGTCGAGGTTCTGGTGGGCCCAGTGCAGGACGAGGCGGGTCTTGCCGATCCCGCCGATGCCTCCGACAGCGAAGATCACCACCGATCCGCCCCGTGGGTCCGACGAGTCCAGTGCCTTGTCGAACTCCGCGAGTTGCTGGTCCCGGCCGGTGAACCAGCGCGGGTGGGCGGGCAGTTGGCGAGGCGTCGGGACGTCGGCACCGGCACGGGCGGCCGGCTGCGGGTCCGGAACGGCGAGCGCCGGATCACCGGTGAGGATCCGCTGGTGCAGGTGCCGCAGCGGCGCCCCGGGGTCGACCCCCAGCTCGTCGGCCAGCCGCCCCCGTACGTGCCGGTAGTGGGCCAAGGCGTCCGCGGCCCGTCCGCCGCGGTAGAGGGCGAGCATCAACTGGCCGGCCACCCGCTCGTCCAGCGGATGCCGCTCGGCCCGTACGGACAGGTCGGGCAGGCACTCGCCGTGGCGGCCGGTGCGCAGCAGGGCGTCGGTCCGGTCCAGCTCCGCTGCCCAGTGCTCGGCCCGCAACCGCTCGCGCACGGTGTGCAGCCACGTGGAGTCCAGCCCGGCCAGCGGTTCGCCCTGCCACAGCCCCAGTGCCTCCTCGAACAGGGGCAGGGCGGACCGGTCGTCCGTGGCCGCGCGGGCCCGGGCGACCAGGTGGCGGAAGCGGTGCAGGTCCACCGTGGCCTCGCCGAGGTCGATCACGTAGCCGCCGGACCGGCGGACCAGTCGCACGCCGTGCGGCTCCAGCCCGCGGCGCAGGCGGGACAGGTAGGCGTAGAGCGTGTCCCGTCCCCGGTGGGGCGCGCGGTCGTCCCACACCCGGCGGAGCAGCCGGTCGGCCGGCAAGGGGCGGCCGGCGTCGATCAGCAGGGCCGCGAGAACGCACTTCTGCCGCGCGTGTCCCAGCGCCACAGACCGCCCCCCGGCCCGTGCCTCGAGCGTGCCCAGTAACCGGAACTCCAGCATGCCGTGCTCCCCCTCCACGCCGGTACCGACCCGGAAGGCACCACTGTGACCTGCCGCGCAAGGTTTCTCGCAAGGTTTGCCCAAGGTCGGCCGTACATCGTTGTCGACGTGTCCGGAACCGGGCGGCCCGCCGCCCGGAACAGCCTGCGGCGCCGCGGCGCCGCACGGTTGATCGTCCTGGGCCGGTTCATCGACCGCACGAGTGGCGGGAACGACTTCTCCCTCGTGCGTCACACGATCCTTGAATGGGGGAACACTCATGCGCGAGCACCTGCGCATCGGCCTGCCGGCCCTAGCGGCGGCCGTGATCCTGATTCCGAGCGGACCGGGCGCGCTGGCCGCTCCGGCCGGCGGCGAGGATGTCACCGTCTACGTCGGCCCCGGCGGAACCTCGCTCGCCGGACTTTCGGGGAAGTCGCTTCTGCGGGCGGCGGGGGAGGCCGGCCTCACGGCGCAGCGTCCGGTCGCGTCCCTGCGCGACGCCCAGGCCGTGCTGAAGGCGAGGAACACGAAGAACGCGACGATCATGCTCCGCGGCGGCACCTACACCGATGCCGGTGTGGAGTGGGGGCCGGGCATCGCCGGCGGTACGGTCACCGTCAAGGCCCAGCCCGGTACGGGCCCCGTCACGTTCGACGGACGGGCGGCCAAGGCCGGGTACTGGACGCAGGTCGGTCCGAAGTCGCCCAAGCTGAACTTCCAGGGGCCGTACACCGTGCAGCGCTACGGTGACGGTGGGATCAAGGCGACCGGGAACAAGAAGGACGGCCCGGTCAAGGGGCTCGTGGTCAACGGGATCACCTTCAGGCAGATCGGAAACGCCTGGGTCAAGGGCGGCAAGGGGTACGCCGGCGTGCACCTGAACTACGTCTCGAAGGCCAGGATCACCGGCAACTCCTTCGTCAATCTCGAGAACAAGACGGCCCGAGGGAACACCCACGGTGTCTACCTCGCCTTCAACCAGACGCAGAAGACCCCCGGGAGCGACGGCAACCTGGTGAAGGGGAACACCTTCCAGGTCATCTCGGGCGACGCGGTCCGCGCCAGCGACGGCAGCAGCGGCAACAAGGTCCAGAACAACGTCTTCAGGAAGGGCCGCGACTACGCGGGGAAGATCCGGGGGAACGGCAACTACGGGATGTTCACCTACTGGGCGTTCCCGAGGGCCGACACCTGCGGAAAGGGCGGGAACACGTTCTCGGGCAACACCTACACCGTGAACTACTACAACAAGAAGGCGCCGGCCGTCCGCTCCGGATCCGACACCGGCCGCACCTGCAACTCCGTCAAGGCCACGGGTCGCAACACCTACAAGCGCTGACCTCAGCCTTCCCCAACGGTCCGCCGGCCCCGTCGGCGGACCGTTCCGCGTTCCGCGGCCGGCGGCGGCCGACCGCCGGCGCGTCAGGCCGCGGCCTGCCCGGCGACCGGCGATGAGTTCGCGGCCCCCGGGTCGTCCCAACCGCAAGGAGCGTGAAACGCGCCGCGGACGCGGCGCCCGCGGAAGGAGGAGCTGCCATGCACCACGAGGAACAGCACATCCGGGACCTGATCGAGCGATGGGCGGCCGCGGTGCACGCCGGGGACCTGGACACGGTCGTGGCCGATCATGCCGATGACATCGTGATGTTCGACGTGCCCCCGCCGCAGGACGGCGTCCGCGGCATCGACGCCTATCGCGCGGTGTGGCCGCCCTTCTTCGTCTGGCAGGCCGAGGGGGCACGCTTCGAGATCGTCTCCCTGAGGGTGACCGCCGGAGCGGACGTCGCCTTCGCCCACGCCCTCGTCCGCTGCGGTTCGCCGCAGGACCTGGCCGCCCACCCGGACCGCAGGCTGCGGCTCACCCTCGGCCTGCGCAAGGAATCGGGCCGGTGGTTCGTCGCGCACGAGCACCACTCGTTCCCGCTCGACACCGACGGCGAGCCCGAGCGGTGAAGACGGGCGCCGCACCAGCGTGCGGCCGCCGGCCCTCCGTGAGCGCGGCGGGCCTCGACGTACCCGGTTCCTGCCCCGCCGGTAGGCTGCGGCGATGCGTACGGTCGAGCTTCTGTTGGACGAGGCGGCGGAGCTGGCGGTCCGGGAGGCATGGCGGCGGCTCGCGGACGCGGGGCTGCCCAGCCAGGCGCGTCACCGCTCACCGACCAACCGCCCGCACCTCACCCTGGCCTCCTGCCCGGAGCTGACCGCCCCGATCCGCTGGGAGCTCGCCGAGGTGGCCGCCGCCCTGCCGCTGCCGGTGCGGTTCACCGGCCTGGTCCGCTTCGAGACGCCCACCTCGGTGCTGGCCTGGGCGCTGGACCGCGACGTCGCGCTGGCCGGATTGCAGCGCCGGGTATGGGAGGCGGTGGCCTCGGACAGCCCGCCCGGGGCCCTCAGCCCCTTTCACGAACCCGGGCGCTGGAGCCCGCACGTCACCCTCGGCCGTACCCGGCGGCCGGGCGCCTTCGCCGGCCGCCGCATCCCGGAACTGCTGCCGGCGCCGCCGCTGTCGGCACGGCTCGTCACCCTGCGCAGCTACGACACCGAGACCGGCACCCTGGAGGTGCTGGAACCGCGTCCCTGAGACCGCCCCTCACCGAGGGGATCTCCCGGACCCAGCGGTCCGGGAGATCCCCTCGTCAGGCCTGACCGGTGCCTTTACTCCTGGGGATGAAGGACGACCTTGGTGTAGCCCTCGACGCGCTTGTCGAACTTCTCGTACGCCGACGGTGCCTGCGCGAGAGGCAGCTCGTGGGAGACGACGAAGCTCGGCCGCGCGCGGCCCGCGATGATCAGATCACGCAGGTGCCGGTTGTAGCGCTTGACGTTGCACTGGCCGGTGCCCATGCGCAGGCCCTTCTCGAACATGCGGCCTATGGAGACCATCAGCATGCCCTGCTTGGCCTGCTCGTCCGGTCCGCCCGGGTCGCGCGGGACGTACAGGCCCGGCACACCCAGAGCACCGGTCGGCCGGACCGTGTCGACCAGCGAGTTCAGGACGATCGCCGGCTCCTCACGACCCTCGCCGCCCGCCTGGGCCTGGTAGCCGACGGCGTCGATGCCCTTGTCCGTGCCCTGTCCGTCGGTCTGCTCGTGGATCTGCTCCACCGGGTTGCCCTCGGCGAAGTTGACCGGGATGGCGCCGATCTCCTCGGCCTTCTGCAGCCGCTCGGTCACCCGGTCGACCACGAAGACCTTGCTCGCCCCGCGCAGCAGCGCCGAGTAGGCCGCCATCAGCCCGACCGGACCACCGCCGTAGACGGCGACGGTGTCACCAGGGCGTACGTCGGCCAGCTCGTTGCCGTGGTACCCGGTGGGGAAGATGTCGGCGAGCAGGACGAAGTCGGTCTCGTTCTCGGTGCCCTCGGGGAGCTTCAGGCAGTTGAAGTCCGCGTAGGGAACCTTCACGTACTCGGCCTGGCCTCCTACGTAGGGGCCCATGGCCACATAGCCGTACGCACCACCGGCGAACCCCGGGTTCACGGTCAGGCAGAAGCCCGTGTAGCCGGCCGTGCAGTTCTTGCAGAAGCCGCACGCCACGTTGAAGGGCATGACGACCCGGTCGCCGCGGCTGAGCGACGTCACGCCCTCACCGACCTCTTCGATGACGCCGAGGTTCTCGTGGCCGAAGACGATGCCCGGCTCGGCCGCGGTCCGGCCCTCGTACATGTGCAGGTCCGAGCCGCAGATGGCGGTGGACGTGACACGTACGATCACATCGTTCGGGTGCTGAATCCGGGGATCCTCCACTTGCTCGATCGCCACTTCGAACGGTCCCTTGTACACGACGGCCTTCATGGTCGAGCACCTCCACTCGGCGCACTCGCTCGTTCACTCTCGGGAACAATGACTCCAGGGCGCTTTGTCGCTCCCCGGCGGAGAAGTCTTGATCGGCACAGTTGGTCCGATTTTTGTGCTTTCCCTCACTGTCCAGACTGGTCCACGATGCGATGCTTTGCACCTAGGGAATGCACATTCCCCTTCTGTGCGATGCGGAAAGGATCAGGAACCGTGACACGACGTCTCGGAGTGCTGCTCGTCCCGGTCTCCGGGCTGTCCGGCACCAGCTATCCGGTGGGCACCCAGGTGGCCATCCGGGGCACCGGAGCATCCGTCGACGGCTTCGTCGGCGGAGACTGGCTGCCGCTCGCGTGGTGGGAGTTCTCGGACATCCAGCCGGTCGACACACCCCGCATGTGAGTCCAGACTCCGGTTGCGCGTGGGCATGTCAGCCACGGTCCAGGTCGCTGTACTTGGACGCCTTCCACCAGTCCGGGTTCTCGCGGTACCAGGCCACCGTCGCGGCCATCCCCTCCTCGAAGCCGATGCGCGGGGAGTACCCGAGCCGCTCGCGGATCTTGGTGTCGTCCAGGGCGTACCGCGCGTCGTGCCCCTTGCGGTCCTCGACGTGCCGGACGGCGGACGGGCCGGCGCCGCACAGTTCGAGGAGGAGGGCGGTGACCTCGAGGTTGGTGCGTTCGTCGCCGCCGCCGACGTTGTAGACCTCGCCGGCCTCGCCGTGCTGGAGGACCAGGTGGACGGCCCGGCAGTGGTCGTCGACGTGCAGCCATTCCCGTACGTTCAGGCCGTCCCCGTACACCGGGACCGTCCGGCCCTCCAGGAGATTGGTGATGAACAGCGGGACCAGCTTCTCCGGATGCTGGTAGGGGCCGAAGTTGTTGGAGCATCGCGTGATGGACACATGCAGACCGTGGGTGGCCCAGTACGAGCGGGCCATGAGGTCGGAGGCGGCCTTCGACGCCGCGTAGGGGGAGTTGGGCAGCAGGGGGCTCTCCTCGGTCCAGGAACCCTCGGCGATGCTGCCGTACACCTCGTCGGTCGACACGTGCACGACCCGTTCTACCCCGGCGCCCAGACAGGACTCCAGCAGCGTCAGCGTGCCGCCGACGTTGGTGCGTACGAAAGGGGCGCCGGACCGCACCGAACGGTCGACGTGCGACTCGGCGGCGAAGTGCACCACCGCGTCGTGTCCGGGGAGCACCTGGGACAGGAGTTCCCTGTCGCACACGTCGCCGTGCACGAACTCCATGCGGGGATCGTGGGCGGGGAGGTTGCCGCGGTTGCCCGCGTAGGACAGGGCGTCGTACGCCGTGACCCGGGCGCCCTCCCAGCCCGGATATCCGTCGGCGAGCAGGGTGCGTACGAAGTGCGAGCCGATGAAGCCGGCCGCTCCGGTCACCAGGATCCTCATGCCGCACGGCCTTCCTGAGAACTGTCCGGGCGACGGCCGCCGTGCACCCCGGTGAGGCGCGCGCCGTGACGCGCCTCCGCGTCCCCGGCACCAGGCCGCAGACTGCCGCTGAACCGCCTGAGGCGGTTCCCGGACCCGCCCGACAGCACCAGTGCCTTCATGAGAGCAACTCCGTTCTCGACGATCTCGCACACGGCGAAGGCCATTGTCCGACGTCAGCGCTGGTGAGGTGTGCGGCGCGCAGGCCGGCGGGGGTGCCTCGATCGGCCCGTGACCCCTGGGGCACGACCCCTTCGTCGACCGCTGGAAGGGCATGCCTCATGCACCCGAACGTACGTCAGGGGTCGGCGTACGACCTAGCTGGGCAGTCCGGCACGTGAGGGACACAGCCTGCCCCCGCATACGACGTCACGGCTTCCCGCCGGTGACCCGCGGGGCCTCTGACACGTTCCACGCGACCGCCCCGACAGCGGGCTCCGCGGAGGCGATCTCGTACGTCACCTCCCCTCGCGGCTGCTTCACGGCCATCACGTCGCCGCCCGTGTCGCAGGGCACCCGCTGTGTGGTGGTCCTCCCGTCGACGGTGAGGCGGACGGTGACGGCCTTGCCCCGGCCCGAGCAGGACAGAGTCAGGAAGTAGTCGGTGCCGGAGTCGAGTGCGGGGGTGCGGCGGACACGGCCGGGAAGGTCTTCCGTGCCTTCATCCACGGGCTGGTCCGCCTTCTGGTCCAGGTTCACGTCGGTGTGAAGGCTGCTCAGCGCCGTTCGCCGGTAGACGTTCAGCGGTGAGGTGCCCTCCAGCAGCCGCTGGACGTCACCCAGGTTCTTGGGGTTGTACACCTCGCCGATGGCGAACGCGGCGACAGCGTCGGCGGGCAGCCCACGGACCGCCTTCCGGTACGCATCGGGGACGACGGCCCGGCCCTCCAGTTCTCCCCGGCCGAGCGTGTTGTCGTCGTACGGGAGGGCCGCGTCGTCACCGATCAGCTCCACCCCGCCCAGAGTGCCGACGACACCTACGACGTAGGTGTGGCCGGGCTCGAGCCGGGGCGCTCCCTCACGTGCGACCTCCTCCCTGCCGCCCCAGAGGGTGGTGTACCAGCCGTGCGCCCGCAGGGTGATCTCCTCGGACAGGCGCGGCGCCCCGGGCCTCGACCAGACGACCCGGGTGACCGCCGCCGTGATCGTCCGGGGAACGTAGTCGCCGTCCTTCGGTCCGGCCTCGGCCGCCGCCTCCCGCGTGACCCGGACGACCGCGACGTGGTCACCGTAGGCGACCCATTCCTGCGCGGCGGCGGATCCGCGGAGCGGGTGGTACGAGGCGCGGGGGAGCACCCGGCGGCCGTCGTCGGCCACGACGGCCACCGCGCCGCCCGCGGCCGTCAGCACGGCCGCGCCGACGGCGAGACCGATGGCCATGCGTCTCCTCGATGCCACTGTGCTCCTGTCCGATGCCCGGGGTCCCGTTGGATACCGATGGAGGACGATTTCCACGGCTGTTCGGTTCCTGCCGTTCACGCGTCCGGCGCGACTGTGCCGTCCACGGCCGTCGGGTGGCACGAACGGTTGCGGGGGCGGCTGCGGGGCGGCACAGCACGGGCGAACAGTGCCGCCAGGGAGAACGCAGCACCGCCGGTTCGCGGGCCCTGATCCCGAGACGGCGAGCCCGGCCCGCTCGTGCAGGACTTTTCTTCAGCGGCCCGCCCCCTGAGCCTCCGAGCACCGGCTCGTGAACGAGGCGGACGTGCGAAGACGAAGGTCGGTCGGCCGGAGGGCCTGCCGGCTACCCCTCCGGATCCGCGGTCGCCGGTGAGCCGTTCGCGGTCCGGACGCCGGTGTTGTGCGGTGCCTGGAGGTGGCGTACGGAGGAGGAGAGAAGGGTCGTGGCAGTGGCCAGCACGATCAGGAGCGCGCAGCCGGTCAGGGCGGGGCCGGTGCCGACGGCATCGGCGACGGGTCCGGCGGCGAGGAGGCCGAGAGGTGCGAAGGCCAGTGAGCCGAACCATTCGTAGGAGCTGACTCGGGAGAGGGCTTCCTCGGGGATCTCGCGCTGGATGGTGGTGGCCCACAGTACGGCGAAGACGTCCGAGGCGACGCCGGAGCAGAACATGGCCGCGGCGATCAGCCCCACCGGCGCCTGCCAGGCCAACAGGGCGATCGGCAGGGCGGCGGGGAACGTGGCGCAGACGGCCACCAGCACCGGGCGTCTCACCCGGACCCTCGCAGCGAGCCCCGCGCCCGCGATGGTGCCCAGAGCCTGGGCCGTCACGATGACCGACCACGCTCGGGCACCGCCGAGGTGTTCCTGGGCCGCGAGGGGGCCCAGCACACCGACGTTGGCGTTCAACGCGGCGACGACCACGGCGTACTGCGCGACCACCGGCCACAGCCACGGCCGGCAGGAGAACTCCCGCCAGCCCTCCCGCAGATCCGCCCAGCCGGACGACGTCTTCGCGGGCCGCCCTGCCACACGCAGTCGCAGCACCAGGACGGCGCTGAGGGCGAAGGAGACCGCGTTCAGTGCCAGCGCCCAGCCCGCTCCGACCAGCGCGACGGTCACACCCGACAGTGCCAGGCCGAGCAGCAGGGACATGTTGGTGCCCACCCGCAAGAGCGCGTTGCCCTGCTGGAGCCGCCCCTCGGACACCAGCAGCGGCAGCACACCGTCCATCGCCGGGGAGAACAGGGCGGTGGCCGTGCCGGCGACGGCAGCCAGGACGCACATCGCCACCAGCGGAGCACGCCCCGTCAGGACCATGACCGCCAGGCCCCCGTACGCCGCCGTCCCGACCCAGTCCGAAAGCGCCATCAGCCGAACCCGGGACATCCGGTCCGCGATCACCCCGCCGGCCAGGATGAACGCGAGCTGAGGCAACGCCTGACAGGCCAGCACCAACGACAGCCGGCCCGGGCCCCCACCTGGCAGACCCAGCACGGCGAACCCGAGCGCCACCCGCGCAAACCCGTTGCCCAGAACCGAGATGACCCGCGCCGAAGCAAGCAGGGCGAACTGACGGTCCCGCCAGAGCGGCACCGCATCCGAGATCGTCACAGCGCCCGACCCTACGGCGACCCCAGCACGGCGGACTACGAACCGGCCACATCTCCGGCTCTACCGTCGACGACACAACGCGCGGCCGACAGGCACCACAGGCCCGCACCGCGTCGGTGAGGGCCTGCCGCGCTGCGATGAACGGCTGGTGGTGGACCGATACGACAGCCCGCCGCAAGCTCGTTCTGACAGGGCGCTGCCGAGTCCAGTAAAGGTGCCTGGATACTTGCCTGATGGAGGTCTCTGGGGGTTCCTGGGTCAACACCACGCACGATTGGTCCAGCGTTGTCGATGTGGACCATCTGGCATGTATTCGGCAAGCTCCGGAGAAGTTCGCGCCAGGTGGCCCGTGGCATCTTCTCCTCGAGGTGCTCGCATACGCCGCCGACGAGGCATTCACCAGGGGCGGTGGACGTTGCCTCGTCACCGTCTATCCGGATGGCTCCTTGTCCGTGGCGGATGACGGTCGGGGCACCGATACCCGGACGGACGAGCACGGCCAGATCGTCAAGAAGCCGGTCATGGCATCAAAAGACCTCCGCTTCTTCGACTATCCGCAAGCGGAAACGCTTCAGGACGGTCATCCGCGTCGGGGTATGTCCGTGGTTGCCGCGCTCAGCGAATGGCTCGTCCACACCAATCGCCGGCTCAACGGTGCATGGACCCAGCGCTACGAGCGCGGCATCCCGGCCGGGGACCTGGTGCCTGTGGAGCCCGACGGAACCACCGGGACCCTCGTCCACTTCAGACCGATCGGCCCGGTGCGTTCGCTGGGGGTGCTGGCGGAGGGCCAGTTGAAGCGGCTGGCCACGATAGGGCCGTATCTGGACGTTCAGGTGAGTGACCGAACCGATGCCGGAAGCTCATTGCTGGGTGACGATGCGGGGTAGTAGCAGTGCGGACGAGCCTCTTCGAGTGCCTTTCCCCGACCTGCCGGCACGGAGAACGAGCTGAACGTGGGCGGGTCAGACCTCGCCGCCCTCGAGGAACCGCAAGGCGGCCAACTGCCCGGCCGCCTCGGTGAGTACGGGGACGAACGCCTCGATTCGCTCCGGCGTGAACCGGCCGCTGGGGCCGCCCAGGGTCAGCGCGCCCACGACCCGGCCCTCCCGACCGAGGACGGGGACGGCCACCCCGGCCACGCCGTCCTCACGCTCTCCGTCACTGACCGCCCATCCCTGCGCACGCGCCGCGCGCACGCGTCGGACCAGCACCTTCACGAAGCCCTCGTCCTGGCCGGCGGCCTCGGCGACCGTGCGCACGAACTCCTCCGGACACCCGGACAGAAGCACATGCCCCGACGCACCCGCGGCCAGCGGCATCTCCTCACCGATCCGCACCACATGCCGCAGCGGCTGCGTTCCCTCGTGCTGTGCCACGCACACCCGTCCAAGGCCCTGGCGCACGTAGATCCGGGAGGACTCACCGCCCGACCGCTCCGACACCTCCCGCAGGCACTCCACCGCTTCGGGCGGCAGACGCCAGGCATCCTGCGCCAGCGCCGCCCATCGCGGCAGCCCCGCCCCCGGCGCGAGCCGCCCGTCCCCGCGACTCCACAGCAGCCCCCGCTGCTCCAGCGTCGCCACCAGGCGCACCACGGTCGACTTCGCCAGACCTGACCCGTCGATCAACTCGCGCACCGTGCGCGAACGACGGGACTCGTCGAACAGAGCCGGCAAGTCCAAGGCGCGCTGCACGCTGCGCACTCCCTCCGCGCCCTCGCCCACGGTCTTCTGCATGTCCCGCCTTCCCCGGTGCCGCGTCCGGCCCGCGTCCCGAAGCCGGGGGAGACGGACACGGCCTCACCCAGTGGGACGACCGTACCCCTGTGCGGTACTCCGTACCGGCCGCTCCGTCGCCGGTGACGCGGAGGGAACAGCAGGCTGACGCCACCCCTCGACCGGCCCCCGCCCGCCACGGCGGAGTCGATACACCACGCTCGGACGCAGCGGCCCGGGCGGCACGGTCGGGTCGTCGAAGTCGTCGGCCGGATCACGGCTCATGCCGATGCGGCGCATCACGGCCTGGGACCGCAGATTGGTGACCGTCGTGACCGCGAGGATCTCGGGCAACGCCAGGGAGTCGAAGCCGAAGCCCACGACGGCCCGGGCCGCCTCCGTCGCATAGCCGTGCCCCCAGGCTGAGCGGGCCAGGCGCCAGCCCGCCTCCACACCCGTGAACGGCATGACGTCCTCCACCGGATCCAGGCCGGCGAACCCGATGAACTCGCCGGTGTCGATCACCTCGACCGCCCACCAACCCCAGCCCCGCCGGTCGAGCTCCGCTCGGAACCGGGCCACGGACGCGTCGCTCTGCTCGCGGGTGAGTACCCCCGGAAAGTACCTACGGACCTCTGGATCCGCGTTCAACGCAGCCCACGGAGCGAGGTCGGTCTCCCGCCACCCACGGAGCACAAGACGCCCGGTTCTCAGCTCAGTCACCGCGCAAACGTAACGTGAGCCGGTGCCCGGAGCGATCGGATATCGCCGTCGGACAGTCCAACGACCGCCCTCCACGCACGTCCTCGTACGCGTCGCACCGCAGCCGGTACGAGGCCGATAGTTTGACCGGCATGAGTGACGGCATCGCGTGGATGGGCGCACACCACCACACCCCGACATCGGAGGGGCCCGGCATGCTCGGCGGCCTCTCGCTGACCCTGGCTCGAGGCGTGGAGACGGACGAGTTCCTGATCTACCTGGGCGCTGACCTCGACGCGCCGGCCGCGCGCACGCCGTACAGGGAACTGCGCGCGCCTGCCGGGCGGCCGGGCCGGACCTCCCCCCGCCTCAACCGCGCCATGTACGGCACCTGCGGTGCGTGGACGTACGTGCTGGAGGACTGGGGCATGGCGACCTGGGCGACCGGCTACCGAGGCGAGGCCGAGTCGATGCTGCCCCGTGAGGGCGAGGAGATCCTCTGCCTGACCGCCAACCGTTTCAGCCCCCCGGCCCTGATCATCCATGCGCCCGACGCGTACGTGTACCGGGCCGACTTCGGCACCGACACCGGGCGGGGCTCGGCCCTCGATGCCGCCCTCGGCGCCGCGGCCGCGGTGTTCCCGTCGATGCCTGAGGCCAGTGAGGCCGAAGTCGTCGCGTACTTCGAGGAGCACGGCGAGCGCCTGCCCGAACTGGTCTTCACCGCCGTGGGCGCCTACACGGGGGTGGCCGTCGACCAGGGCGCCGTGCAGGCCGGTGACCTTCCCGGCGTCCTCATCGCTCCGGTCTGACCGTCCGCCGCGCGGATCACCCGCTCCCCGCCGTGATGCCGGCCCGGGGTGAGTGCGGCATCGACCGAGGGCGGCTACGAAGCCTTGGGCCACGAGAACTTCCCCGCCCAGTGGACCCAGGCCACCAGCGCCGTCAGCACGGCCGCCAGTCCGCCCAGCGCCATGACCACCGAGGGCGAGGAGCGGTCGAGGACGGCTCCTCCGGCCAGGGCCCCGATGGAGATGGTGGCCTGGAAGGAGGCGGTGAAGAGGACGGAGGACGCCTCGGGGAAGCCGGGCGAGGCCTTGGCGAACCAGGTCTGCGAGCAGACGGGGACGGCTCCGTAGGCGACGCCCCAGACGATCAGCAGTGTCACCGCCCCCACGTCCGACCCGCCGAGGACGGGCAGGAGCAGGGTCGCGCCGGCCAACATGGCGGCGGCCGCGGCGAATGTGGCCCGCGGACGGCGTCCCACCGTGGATCCACCGAGGAAGTTGCCGGCGATGCCGGCCGCTCCGTAGATGAGCAGATACACCGTGACGAGAGCCGGACCCGCATGGGTCACCTGCTCCAGGAAGGGCGTGACGTATGTGTACGTGCCGAAGTGAGCGAGCACGACGAGGAAGGTCATCACCAGGGCGAAGCGGGTGCTGACGCCCCGGAGCATCCCGCCGAGGACGTCGAGGCGTGTCGCCCGGTCGGAGGGGAGCGGCGGGACGACCAGGAGCAGCAGGGCGAGGACGGCCAGCGTGAAGCCGCCCATGACGAGGAACGCCGTCCGCCAGCCTGCGACGTCGCCGATGAACGTGCCCAGCGGTACCCCGAGGACCGAGCCGAGCGGTACCGCGGAGAAGATCACCGCGGTCGCGCGGCCCACGGACCTGGCGGGCACGAGCCGGCCGGCCAGTCCGGCTCCGATGGACCAGAAGCCGCCGATGGTGACCCCCACCATCACACGGGAGACCAGGACCACCCAGTAGCTCGGCGCCACGGCGGTCAGGAAATTGGCCAGCGCCAGCAGGAGGACGAACACGCCCAGCATCACCCGTCGGTCGACACGCCCCGTGGCCACCATGACGAGGGGCGCCGAAACCGCGGCCAGGAATCCGGGCATGGTCATCATGAGGCCGGCCATTCCGTCCGAGACGGTGAAACTCGATCCGATCGAGGTGAGCAGACCGATCGGCAGGATCTCGGTGGTGACGATGGAGAAGATCCCCAGCGTCACCGCGACAACGGCCAGCCAGGAAACCAGTGGCGAACGGTCCGACGGTGCGAGAGGTCGGGCAGCAGGGGTGATCGCTGTGGACATGAATCCCGTCCGGAGTTGGGCATCTGAGGAGCGGCCACCAGTCCAGCAGGAACGGACGCCATCGTCCGGCAGGTTCCCGACGCCGACATCCCGCCCCGGGATCAGCGACGCCCGTGAGGTGGTGCGCCGTGCGGGAAAGGCCCATTCTGATCCGTGTAACGAACGCATCGCCCTCATGGTCGTGCGGTATAGCGAACGGTGCAGAGAGGTATGGGTGAGATGGTGAGCGTCTCCGAGGGTTCGGTCCGGAGCATGCTGGCGGCCAACCTGAGACGGGCCAGGACCGGGAGAGGGCTGTCGCTCTCGGAGCTGTCCAGGCGTTCGGGCATCGGCAAGGCGACTCTGTCGCAGTTGGAGTCCGGTACGGGCAACCCCACCATCGAGACGGTCTTCAGTCTCTCGAGGGTGCTCGAGGTGCCGATCTCGGACCTGCTGGACGCCCGGCCCGCCGGGGAGCTGACCGTGGTCCGCGCCGCCGAGACGGAGGTGCTCAGCGGCGAGGGCGTCGATCTGCGCCCGCTGCAGCGGATCGAATCGGGTGATGTCGTGATCGAGGTCTTCGACCAGCGGGTCAGGGCCGGGCGGCGGCAGGAGTCGCTCGGGCACGTGGGCACCGAGCACACGATCGTGCAGGCCGGACGGCTCGGGGTGCGGGTGGAGGGGCAGGAGGTGGAACTGGAACCGGGCGACTACGTGCGCTTCGACGCGTCCCGGCCGCACGGCTACACGGCACTCGACGGCGAGGTGCGTTCGGTCCTCCTGCTGCAGTACAGCGCGGAGCAGCGGCTCCACCTCTCCGACCCGGGGCCGGGCGGCGGTTGCCCGACGGAGGGGTAGCCCGCTGCCGCGAGGCCGTCGCGGAACTCTCCCGTGTCGGGACCGTTGACAGGGCTCCTGCCCGATCATACGTTTTCCATCGTTCGGTTTAACGAACGGAGAGTGTTCAGTGTACGGAACACGAGTGGTGATCATGGGCGCCGGCATCGTCGGCTGTGCCTGTGCCCGGGAACTGGCCATGGCAGGACTCGAGGTCACCGTCGTCGACCGCGGCAGCGCCGCCTCGGCGACCACGGCGCACGGCGAGGGCAATGTCCTCGTCTCCGACAAGGGGCCGGGGCCCGAGCTCGAACTCGCCCAATTGTCCAGGCGGTTGTGGCCGCAGGTGCTCGCAGCCGTGGCCGAGCGGTCCGAACACGCCGCGCGGGCGGTGGAGTGGGAGCCCAAGGGCGGCATCGTCGTGTCGACCACCGACGCCGGAGCCCGCGAGCTGACCCGCTTCGCCGGCGGCCAGCGAACGGCGGGCGTGCGCACCGAGATCCTCGACGCCGACGCGCTCGCGCAGGCGGAACCGTACGTCACCCGCGAGCACACCGCCGCCGTGCACTACCCCGAGGACGCCCAGGTGCAGCCGGCCGCCGCGGCCGCGGCCCTGCTCACCGACGCCCTCGCGGCGGGCGCCGCGCTGTGCACCGGCCGCGAGGTACTCGGCGCGGTCACCACAGGCGGCCGGATCACCGGCGTCCGCACCTCGACGGGACTGCTGGAGGCCGACTGGTTCGTCAACGCCGCGGGTCCCTGGGCCGGCGAGCTGGCCCGACGTCTGGGCACCCCCCTGGACGTACGGCCCCGGCGCGGAGACGTACTGGTGACCACACCCGTGCCGCCGATGGTCTTCCACAAGGTCTACGACGCGGACTACGTGGGGGCGGTCGGCAGCAGCGCCGAGGACCTGCAGACCTCGGCGGTGGTGGAGTCCACCCGCGGCGGCAGTGTCCTCATCGGCTCCTCGCGTCGCCGCGTCGGGTTCGACGACCGGCTGCGCCCCGAGGTGCTCTCCGCCGTCGCCGCCAAGGCGCTGCGGCTGTTCCCGGCGCTGGCCGGGGTCCCGGTGATGCGCGCCTACGGCGGGTTCCGGCCCTACGTTCCCGATCACCTGCCCGTCATCGGTGCCGACCCGGGGCTGCCCGGCCTCTGGCACGTCGGTGGGCACGAGGGCGCCGGCATCGGTCTGTCGGTGGGCAGCGCCCGCCTGCTGCGCGAGCTGATGCTCGGTCAGCCGACCGCGATGGACCCCACCCCCTTCCGGGTCGACCGCCCGGCCGTGCGGGGCGGCGCCACGGCACCCGTGAACGAGGAGACGGTATGAGCCCCAGAGGTGTCCGCGCCGAGGACGACACCGTCGGGCGGCGGGACCGGCCGCTGCGGATCACCGTCGACGGCGAGCCCGTCGAGGGCATCGACGGCCAGACGGTCGCGGGTGTCCTGCTCGCCTCCGGCCGCCTGGCCTGGCGACGCGGCCGATCGGGCGCGCCCCGCGGGGTGTTCTGCGGAATCGGCGTCTGCTTCGACTGCCTGGTGACCGTGGGCGACGAGCGCGATGTCCGTGCCTGCCGCCGCCGGGCCCGTGACGGCGACGTGGTGACCACGCAGACCCGCCGGCCCCGGACCGACCGGGCGACGTCCCCGGGGCCCGTCGAACCCCCTGGGCTGCCCGGAGAGGAGGACAGGTGACGGCGCGCCATGTGGCCGTGGTCGGCGCGGGGCCCGCTGGTCTCGCCGCGGCGGAGGCCGCGCTCGGCGCCGGCGCCCGGGTCACGCTGATCGACTCGGCCGACCAGCCCGGCGGCCAGTACCACCGCATGCTGCCCGAGGCGTACGGCGCCGCTCACCCCGAGCGGCTCCAGCACGGCTGGCGGGCCTTCGACCGCCGCCGCCGCCGGGTGCTCGCCCACCCGCGGTGCGCCTGGTGGTCCGAGACCTCGGTATGGGCGCTGGAGCGCCCGGACCCGGACGAGCCCGGCGTGCCGCGGGTGCACGTGCTGCGCGGCCCGGCCGACGGCGGGCGAAGGAGCCGCCGGGTTCTCGACCCCGACGCGCTGGTGCTCGCGACCGGTGCCCACGACCGAGTCCTGCCGTTCCCGGGGTGGGAACTTCCCGGCGTCTTCACCGCCGGCGCCGCGCAGGCGCTGGCCAAGGGGGAACGGGTCGTCGTCGGCGACCGCGTGGTGGTCGCCGGCTCGGGGCCGTTCCTGCTGCCGGTGGCCGCCTCCCTGCTGGGGGTCGGTTCCCGCGTGGTGGAGGTGCTGGAGGCCAATCCTGCCGGCACCCTCGCCCGCGGCTGGGGACGGCGGCCCTGGCGCATGGCGGCCCACGGTGCCAAGGCCCGTGAACTCGCCCAGTACACGGCCCTGTTGCTTCGGCACCGCGTGCCCTGTCGGGCCGGCCGCACGGTCGTCGAGGCCCGCGGCGACGGCAGGGTCGAGGAGGTCGTCACCGCCCGGCTGCGCGCCGACTGGTCGGTGGTGCCGGGCACCGAGCGGACGGCCGCGGTCGACGCGCTCTGCGTCAGCCACGGCTTCAGCCCCCAGTTGGAACTGCCCGTGGCCGCCGGGTGCGCCCTGCGCGGAACACCGGGCGGTGACGTCGTGGCCGTCGACGACGACCAGCGCACGAGCTGCCCCGGTGTGTACGCGGCCGGGGAGATCACCGGCATCGCGGGCGCCCCGGCCGCACGGGCGGAGGGCGCGCTCGCCGGATGGCTCGCCGCCGGCGGCGCTCGGGGGGCACCCGCCCTGCGCCCGCTGCGGCGCAGTCGAGACCAGGGCCGCGCCTTCGCCGTACGGCTGGCCGACGCGCACCCCATCGGTGCGGCCTGGCCCGGGTGGCTGCGTCCCGAGACGATCGTCTGCCGGTGCGAGGAGGCCGACTACGCCTCGCTGTGCCGGGCCGCCGGCGACGTGGCGACCCGCGGCGCGCGGGTCGCCAAGCTCCAGACGCGTGCCGGCCTCGGCCCCTGCCAGGGCCGTGTCTGCGGCCCCACGGTCGCCGAGCTCGGCGACCGGCTGGCCGGCCGGCCCCCGGAGCACCCGGCCGAGGGCCTGCCGGCGCCCGGACCCCACCACCGGCCCGTCGCCCAGCCCGTCCGGCTCGGTGAACTGGCCGCCGCCCCCGAACCCTCCCCCGAGAACACCACCTCCCGCCCCCGATCCTCGAACACGGAGCAGAGTTCATGAGCGCCCCCAGGAACACGAACGACTCCAAGAAGCAGCGCCTGTCCCTCGGCGGCGTCGTGGTGGCCACCGCGCTGCCCTACCGCGAGGACCCCTCCGCCCCGGCCGGGCTGGCCGTGGACCACGACCGGTACGCCGAGCACTGCCGCTGGCTCGTCGACAACGGCTGCCACGGAGTCGGCCCGAACGGCTCGCTGGGCGAGTACTCCTCCCTGACCGACGAGGAGCGCCGCCGGGTGGCCCGCACGGCGATCGAGGCGGTCGGCGACTCGGGCACCGTGGTCGTCGGCGTGCACGGCGTCGGTTCGCACCAGGCCCGGCACTGGGCCGAGGTCGCGGCCGAGGACGGCGCCGACGGCGTCCTGTGCCTGCCGCCGACCATGTACCGCGCCAACCGCGCCGAGATCCTGGCGCACTTCGAGGCGGTGGCCTCCGTCGGCCTGCCGGTCATGGTCTACAACAACCCGATCGACACCAAGGTCGACCTGACCCCGGACCTGCTCGCCGAGATCTCCTGGATCGACAACGTCGTCGCGGTGAAGGAGTTCTCCGGTGACGTCCGGCGCGTCCTGGAGATCAGGGAGCGGGCGCCCGGCCTGGAGGTGATCAGCGGCGCCGACGACGTCGTACTGGAAAGCCTGCTGATGGGCGCCACCGGATGGTTCGCCGGCTTCCCGAACGTCTTCCCCGCCGAGTCGGCCCGTCTGTACGACCTGGCCACGGCCGGCAGACTCCAGGAGGCCCGCGCACTGTACGAGCCGCTGGTGGCGGCCTTCCGCTGGGACTCGCGCACCGAGTTCGTCCAGGCCATCAAGCTCGGTATGGAGCAGGTCGGCCGCTACGGCGGCCCCTGCCGCCCGCCCCGCGGCCCGCTGACACCCCAGTTGCGCGAGCAGGTCCGGGCCGACATGACCCGCGCCATCGCCTTCCTCGGCGAGCAGGCCGCCTGATGCGGTCCGTCCGTACGATCAGCGCCGTCGACTCGCACACCGAGGGCATGCCCACCCGTGTGGTCACCGGCGGAGTGGCGCCGATCCCCGGCGGCACCATGGCCGAACGCCGCAGCCACGCCGTGGCCCACCTGGACGAGCTGCGCCGCTTCCTCGTCGACGAACCACGCGGCCACTCGGCGATGAGCGGCGCGATCCTCCAGCCGCCGACCCGTCCGGACGCCGACTGGGGCGTGCTCTACATCGAGGTCAGCGGCTTTCTGCCGATGTGCGGGCACGGCACCATCGGGGTGGCCACCGTCCTGGTCGAGACCGGCATGGTTCCGGTGACCGAACCGGAGACCACCGTGCGCCTCGACACACCCGCCGGACTGGTCGAGGCACGCGTGACGGTCCGCGACGGCCGCGCCGAGAAGGTGACCCTGCGCAACGTGGACGCCTTCGCACTCGAACTCGACGCCACAGTCAGGGTGCCAGGTCTCGGAGACGTCCGCTACGACATGGCCTACGGCGGGAACTTCTACGCCATCGTCGAGCTCGACCGGCTCGGTCTGCCCTTCGACCGGGCGCGCAAGGACGAGATCCTGGCCGCCGGCCTGTCCGTCATGCGGGCGGTGAACGAGCAGAACCGCCCGGTGCACCCGGCCGACCCGCTCATCGCCGGCTGCAAGCACGTGCAGTTCCTCGCGCCGGACTCCACCGCCCGGCACTCCCGCAACGCCATGGCCATCCATCCCGGCTGGTTCGACCGCTCACCGTGCGGCACCGGCACCTCGGCACGGATGGCGCAACTGCACGCACGCGGGCGGCTCCCCCTGGACACCGAGTTCGTCAACGAGTCCTTCATCGGCACCCGCTTCACCGGCCGACTGGTCGGCACGGCCCAGGTGGGGCACGTGCCCGCGGTCGTCCCCGAGTTCTCCGGCCGGGCCTGGATCACCGGCACGGCGAACTACCTGCTCGACCCCACCGATCCCTTCCCTCACGGATTCGTGCTCTAGGCCGTCGTCCCCGGCCTTCACGTCCGTCGACTGGATGACGTGGGCGCGGCGGACCGGGCGGGGCCGCGGCCCCGCCCGGCCATGGCCTCTTACATGATCCGCGGCGGGGCGCGGACATTTGCCAATAGTTGGCTGGCCAAGTAATCTTCCGTTGCTCGGTGTCGTGCCCACCTCATGCGCATATGTCATGGCGGCGCCCCCCGATGGGCGGCTGCTCACCGAGGAGGGCTGGTGGCGGCCGGCCCACCACGTCGTCGTTCCTGTCGATCGAGATGCCGGGCGCTCTCAGCGATAACCATGTGAAAGGCCCAGTTCCATGTTCATAGCCACAGTGGTGTTCTCCGCACTGCTCACCCTTGTCTTCTGCGGTGCCGGCTCGGCCAAGCTGTCCGGTTCGCAGAAGATGGTCGACCAGCTCGCTCACCTCGGCGTGGGCCGAGCGCTGATGCGCTTCATCGGCACCGCTCAGCTCCTCGGCGCTGCCGGGCTCGTCGTGGGCCTGTGGGTCGGACCTCTGGGAGTGGCCGCTGCGATCGGCCTCGCCGTCCTGATGACCGGCGCCGTTATCCATCACGTCCGTGGGGGAGACGCCGCGAAGGACATGTCCGGTGCGGTGATCGTCCTTCTTCTCTCCCTGATCACGCTGACTCTGCGAGTTGTGACCCTCTGAAACACGCGTCGGCCCGCCCCTTTTCCCTCGGCCCGGCCGTGACGATCAAGGCCCTCCGCTGGGTCGGCCGGTCTGCCCCTGTCCGTCCTGCTCCGCGCAGGGCGAACTGACGGGGTGCTGCTCCAGCCCCTCCTCGATCCGGTTCAACAGGGCTGTCACCGTCCTCGTCTGCTCCTCGCTGAGCAGAGCGGTCGTGGCTTCCTCGAGCTCCTTCCAGACGTCCGCGACCTGCTCCTGCAGCGCGCGGCCGGCATCGGTGAGGGACACGATCGACGCCCGGCGGTCGGCAGGGGAGGGGCAGCGGGTGACGAACCCTGCCTGCTCGAGGCGTCGCAGCATCTTGGTCACGGTGGAGGCGTCGAGGCCGAGCGCACGGATGAGGTCTGCCTGAGGCCGGTCGTCCTCGTCCCACAACAGCATCAAAAGGATCTCCTGCCCCGGGTAGAGGCCTACCCGGCGCAGCAGGGCGCCTGCGGCCACGCGGTGCAGACGGCCGACTCGGAAGAGGGCGTGGGTGATCTCACCCCAAGCCGCTCCCGAGGGTGCTGTGCCGACCGCGCAGGTCTGGTCGCCCTCGAGACGGGGATGCTGATGGGCGCTCGTCACATCGATCACTTTCCGTGGCATGGCGATTCACGACCACCTCATCGTCCCCCACTCGCGAGCCATGCGTACCAGCGCCCCTGCTGATGTGACGAGAACGGTGGGCGGTCCCGTGTCCCGAGGATCCGGCCCCGGCACCGAGGCTCGTCCGGGACCGCGGCGGGCGCCGCCCGGGCCGTGGCTCCGGGCGGCGCGCGGGTTACTTCAGGCGGAAGACGAGGATGCTTCCGGGGTTGTCGAGGGTGGTGGCGGGGGCACCGTTGCGGTCGCGGACGAGCCCTTCGGAGTCGGTGGCGACGTAGACGGATTTGCCGTCAGGGCTGAGCGCGATGTCGCGGTAGCGGTTCTGTGCCGTCCAGAGCTTGGTGCTCTGGACGATCTTCTTCTTGTCGTCGGTCAGCTCGAGCTGGTAGACCGAGCCGTCCTTGAGGGTGGTCATGAGCAGCGAGTTGCGCCACTTGGTGATGCCGCCCGTCTCCGGGTAGTAGGTGACGCTGGAGTTGGCCAGGGAGGGCCAGCAGATGAAGGCGAGTTCGCCGCACTTGGGGTCGGAGAAGTCGAAGTTGCTGGGGACCGTGCCGAAGGTGCGGATGGGCGGTGTGAAGGTGCCCTTCCAGTCGGTTTCCTTCTGCGTGGGCACGGACTTGGGGACCTCGAGGTCGCTGTAGGTGAGGTCGGCGCAGGGGGTGGGGGCGGACGCGGACCACTGGTGGAAGGCGTAGGCCTTGTCGTCGCGGTAGCCGGCGACGTAGGGCCAGCCGTAGTTGGTGCCCTTGGTCAGGATGTTGACCTCGTCGTCGGTCTTGGGTCCCTGGTCGGTGCTGTAGAGGGTGCCGTCGGTGCCGAAGTCCAGCCCCTGGGCGTTGCGGAAGCCGTAGGCCCACACGTGGCTGCGGACGCCGTCGAGGACCGGGTTGTCGGCGGGGATCGAGCCGTTCTCGGGGTCGAGGCGCAGGGTCTTGCCGCGGTAGGCGATCCAGTCCTTGGCCTTGATCTGCCCTTCGGTGGGCAGCCACTGGGCGCGGTTGGGTTCGCAGTAGTGCTGGAGCTGGTTGGCGCCCTGGTCGCCGATCGTGTAGTAGAGCTTGCCGTCGGGGCCGAAGCGCAGGCGGCCGCTCTGGTGGTCGGTGCCGGAGGGGAGTCCGGCGATCAGGTTCTTCGGCTTGCCGAGGGTGCCCGTCTTGCTGTCGTACGTGTAGCGGTCGATGCGCAGCCGCTGGTCGACTTCGGCGTCGGAGGGGTTGGAGTCGTACGTGTAGGACACGTAGACGTAGTCGTGCCCCTTGTTCTTGAGCAGCTCGGGATGGAGGGCGAGACCCAGGACGCCGTCCTGGCCACCCTCGGTGTGCCAGGCCTTCTTCGTCAGGTCGAGGGCGGTGCTCTTGGCCCCTGTCTGCGGGTTGACCCGGGTGATCTTCTTGCCGCTCTTCTCGGCGGCCCACAGGAAGCTGTCGGGACCCCAGACGATCTCGTAGGGGTTGCCGAGGCCGGTGGCGACGACCCGCTTGGTGAAGCCGTCCAGCGAAGCGGTGCCGGCGCTGTCGCCGGAGGTGTCGCCCCCGGTGGGGCCGCCGGCGGTCGCCGGGAAGACACCGGCCTGCGCGATGTTGAGGACCAGAGCCGCCGGGATGGCCGCCAGCGCTATGCGTATGCGACGCATGAATGCTCCTTTCGAGTTCCCTCCCACAGTCAGCTTCACTCGTTGTGGTTAAGTCGTCGCTCTGAGTGTCGGCCAGTCGGGTGGCAGCCCTGGAGTTTCCGAATAATCAAAGATCGCTGCGGACTCACTCGGCAGGCCCCCGTCGGCCTTCCTCGTCCGGCGCAGGACTCCTTCATGGCGCCGCCTGCGGGGAGACGCTCCCCGCGCAGCGGCGAGAAACCGTTCGACGGTCGCGGGTCCGGGCGGAAGACTCCGGCCGGTGACATTCACACTGAAGGCACCGGTGCTCGAAGGCACGTTGGTACGGCTGGAGCCGTTGGGTGCGCAGCACGCCACCGACCTCGCCCTGGCGGGGGAGGAGGAGCGCGGCACCTACGGGTTCACCTGGGTGCCCCGGGCCGAGGAGATCCACGCCTACCTCGATGCCCGGGCGGCTCGGGCGGCCACCGGTCGGCTGGCGCCCTTCGCGCAGATCTCCCTCGCCTCGGGACGGGCCGTCGGCACCACGGCGTACTGGGAGCCGCGGTCGTGGCTGACGGAGGACCGGCTCGACGCCGTCGAGGTCGGATTCACGTGGCTGGCGCGCTCTGCCCAGGGCACCGGGATCAACGCCGAGTCCAAACTGCTCCTGTTCCGGCACGCCTTCGAGGTCGGGAAGGTCTCGCGGGTCGACCTGAAGACGGACGCCCGTAGCAGCCGGTCCCGGGCGGCCATCGAATCGGTGGGCGCCCGTTTCGAGGGTGTCCTGCGCAACCGGTCCGGTTCCCGGGTGCCGGGCGAGGAGGGGCGGCTGCGCGACTCCGCGATCTACTCGATCACGGCGGCGGAGTGGCCGGAGTGCCGGGCACGGCTGGAGGGCCGGGTTACCTCCCGTGTGCGGGTCGCCTGAACCCGGGCATGCCGCACCTCCGGTGAGGACGATATCGGTCTGTTAGGTGCTAAAACGGGTCAATGCGTGAGGGGACGAGTGGCGTATCACCGGCACCACGGAAACCATGGCCGCACAGCGTTGCGGCGCAGGTCTTCGCGCTGCAGTTGCTGGTTGTGCTGCTCCTGGCCGTACTGAGCGACATCACACTGGTGTACGAGACGCGGAGCCAGGCGGTGCGTGGGGCGCGCAACCAAGCGCTCGGGGTGGCGGCGGGCTTCGCCAGTTCCCCCGGGGTCGCGAAAGCCCTGAAGAGCCCGAACCCGACAGCGCTGCTGCAGCCCGAGGCCGAAGAGGCTCGGCGGACATCCGACGTGGACTTCGTCGCCGTTCTGAACCGGAACGGTGTCCGCTACACCGACGCCCGCCCCGATCTGATCGGCAAGCGAGCGAGCGGGAACTTCAGCCGGGCGCTGTCCGGTGAGTCCTACACCGAACTGTTCATGGGAGCGCCGACGGACGCCGTGCGCGCGGTCGTGCCGGTCAACGACGCGGACGGAACCGTCGTGGGCATCGTGACGGCCGGCCTGGAGATCAGCACGGTGAGCGGCACCTTCTACAGGCAGCTTCCGCTGCTGGCGGTAGGTGCCGCAGGATCACTGGCGCTGGCGACGGGCGCGGCGTGGCTGGTGAGCCGACGGTTGCGCCGTCAGACGCACGGGCTCGGGCCGAGCGAGGTGACGCGCATGTACGAGCACCATGACGCGGTACTGCACGCGGCGCGCGAAGGAGTGCTGGTGATCGGGGCCGACGGCCGGCTGTCGCTGGTCAATGACGAGGCCCGGCGGCTGTTGGAGCTGCCCGCGGATGCGGAACAGCGCTCGCTGCACGATCTCGGCCTGTCCTCCTCGATGGTGCGGCTCCTCGAGTCCGGGCAGGACGTGGACGACGCCGTCGAGCCGGTGGGTGACCGCTTGCTTGCGGTGAACGTGCGACGGACAAGCCGCGGCAGGGGTGACCCGGAGGGTGGTGTCGCCACGCTGCGTGACACCACCGAGCTCCGTGCCCTCGCCGGCCGCGCGGAAGTCGCACGCGAGCGCCTGGAGCTGCTGTACCGCGCGAGCGCGGAGATCGGCAGCACCCTGGACGTGACGCGTACCGCCGAAGAACTCGCGGACCTCGTCGTCCCACAGTTCGCGGACGTCGTCACCGTCGATCTCTTCGACGCGGTGCTGCGCGGGGACGAACCCGTACCGGGTGTGGCGTCCGCCTTGCGGCGCGTGGCGCTGCGCGGGGCGGCCGAAGCCTGGCCCTGGCACGAGGCGGGCAGCAGTCTGGAGTACGGGCCGGTCACGCACCAGCGCGAGACGGTCGCCGGTGAAGACGCCGTTCTGGTATCTGATCTGGCGCGATCGCAGGACTGGCGGCATCCGGATCCGGAGGGCGCGCAGCGTGTTCTGCGGCTGGGCTTCCACTCGCTCCTCACGGTGCCGCTGCGTGCCCGGGGGGTGGTGCTGGGCCTCGTCATGCTCTGGCGCGGGAACCTGCCTCCGTTCCAGCCGGACGACGTATCGCCCGCGGAGGAACTGGCCGCTCGTGCGGCGGTGTGCATCGACAACGCGCGCCGCTACACCCGGGAGCACGCCACCGCGGTCTCCCTCCAGCGCAGCCTGCTGCCGCGGGGCCTGCCCCCGCAGGACGCCGTGGAAGTGGCCCACCGCTACCTGCCGGCCCGATCAGGCGTCGCCGGTGACTGGTTCGACGTCATTCCCCTCTCGGGTGCCCGGGTCGCTCTGGTGGTGGGCGATGTGGTCGGGCACGGACTGCAGGCCGCCGCCACCATGGGCAGACTGAGAACCGCCGTCCTCAACTTCTCGACCCTGGATCTGCCTCCGGAAGACCTCCTCTTCCATCTGGACGAACTCGTCACGCTTCTGGACGCCGCATATCAGGCAGGCGGCGACGACCACACCGTCACAGGGGCGACCCTCGTGTGCGCGGTCTACGACCCGACCAACGGCCGGTGTGCCTTCGCCAGTGCCGGGCACCCGCCGCCGGTGCTCGTCCTGCCCGACGGGTCGGTCGAGTTCGTCGACGTCCCGGCCAATCTGCCACTCGGCCTGGGGAGCGTTCCCTTCCAGACCGCAGACATCGCCGTTCCGCCAGGAAGTCGCCTGGTCCTCTACACCAACGGGCTTGTGCAGAGCGGCGGCAGGGACATCGGCACCGGACTGGAGCTGCTGCGGTCGGTCCTCACCCGCAAGGAGCCCAGTTCCGAGAGCACGTGCTCTTCCGTCATCGACGCCATGGTGCCGGACAGGTCACGCGACGATGTCGCCCTGCTCGTCGCAGGTGCCCGCCGGTTCCCGGCGGAAGACATCGCCCAATGGGACGTACCCGCCGACTTCGCGGCAGTCGGTGCCGTACGAGCGCAGTGCATGCGGCAACTGGAGAGCTGGGGACTCGACACGGGTTTCACCACGGAACTCATCCTCAGCGAACTGATCACCAACGCCGTTCGGTACGGCGCGCCGCCCATCACGGTCCGGCTCCTTCGCCACCACGTCCTGATCTGCGAGGTGTGCGACGCGAGCAGCACCGCGCCGCGCGTGGTCCAGGCAGCCGAATTCGACGAGGGCGGACGTGGCTTGTTCCTCGTGGCCCAGCTCGCTGATCGGTGGGGCGTGCGCTACACGAGACACGGCAAGGTCATCTGGGCGGAACAGTCCTGGCCGACACCCGGGCCTCCCGGTGGCCCAGGCCCAGCCGGAGCGACCTGAGGCGGGGACGACCGCTGTGGCGGCTACCTCGCTGCCTCTGCTGGGCTGACCTACCCAGCCCCGGACCCTGGAGGGAACGGGGCGCCTCCCTCGGCCGTGGCTGCCGCTCAGCCGGGCCAGCAGGGACGTCACACCTGTACGTGCGCAGGCCGGCGCACCCGCGCCGCCCAGGAATTCAACTCGGCTGTCAGAGTGGTTGCCGGGCGCCCGTTGTGCCGTGGCCGCCGTCGGGAGCGTTCGGCCCGCACGATGAAGGGCCTGCGCCACCTCGAAGGGCACGGTGGCACGACACCAGGAGAACCAGACCCGTGAGCACCAGCCCGGCGACCGCCGACGAACCCCCCGCCAGCTACGACGACCTGCGCGCTCTTGTCTTCAACTGCACGCTGAAGCGGTCACCGGAGGTCAGCAACACCCAAGGGCTCATCGACCGCAGCGTGCGCATCATGGAAACCCAAGGCGTGCAGGTCGAGGTCGTCCGCGCGGTCGATCACGACATCGCGACCGGCGTCTGGCCGGACATGACCGAACACGGCTGGCGGAACGACGCCTGGCCGACGCTGTACGAGCAGGTCATGGCCGCGGACATCCTCGTCCTGGCCGGCCCGATCTGGCTGGGCGACAACAGCTCGGTGATGAAGCAGGTGATCGAGCGCCTGTACGCGTGCTCCAGCCTGCTCAACGACGCGGGACAGTACGCCTACTACGGCCGCGTCGGCGGCTGTCTGGTCACCGGGAACGAAGACGGCGTCAAACACTGCGCGATGAACGTCCTCTACAGCCTCCAGCACCTCGGCTACTCCATTCCGCCGCAGGCCGACGCGGGCTGGATCGGCGAGGCCGGCCCCGGACCCTCCTACCTCGACGCCGGCTCCGGGGGCCCCGACAACGACTTCACCAACCGCAACACCACCTTCATGACCTGGAACCTGCTCCACCTGGCCCGTCTCCTCAAGGACGCCGGCGGCATCCCCGCCTACGGCAACCAGCGCACCGCCTGGGACGCCGGCTGCCGTCACGACTACGAGAACCCCGAACACCGCTGAACCGGTTTCGACGGGCACCGACGCGAGCCCGCTCCTGCACAGAGCGGTCCAAGGCGGCCTCACTGACAGCAATTCGTCCCCAAGACCCGTGGTCGCGACGTAGCGTTGACCGCGGGTAACAGACTGACGCAGTGCCGTTTACGGGGAGCGATATGAGCGCGCGCAAAGACACCGGGGACCGCTTGCAGGAGGCCGGCTACGGCGCCTACGTCGAGCACCTGAAGAACTGTGCCGAATGCGGACCCACGCGCTGCCCGGTCGGTGAGACGTTATGCACCGACTACCTCACCCGCGTTCGGCTGGCGCGTCGGACAGTGCTTCCCTGACAGGCGTGGACGGCGGTCCGGAGCCTGCTCCGGGGGTCCATCGTCCATTCCGTGCGGAACGCCGGTGCACGGGAGTATGATCATCAGTAAGGCGGGGTCGTAGCACAGAGGTAATGCGCCGCGATGACATCTCGGAGGACGTCGGTTCGAATCCGACCGCCCCGCCCCTTCCACAGACCAGTCGCTTCGGCGCCGCCGCCCGCGTGGCGGTGCCGTGCCCCGGTGTCAACGGCTTTTGTCAACTCGCCCGCGTAGTAGGCTGGTTGGATGCCCGAAGTCAGAGATGTGCCAGGGCAAGGAGCCACGGTGACGGGGCCGGTGGCGGTCGTCGACACCGACGGCATAGCGGTTCCGGACCGCTTCGGCTGGTGGCACGACATGGTCGGCCAAGAGGTCATGCCCGTGTCGATGCGAAGCCCCTACGCGGATCGTTTCCGGGGCTCGGCGGCGGTCGTCGGACCGCCGGGCGGCCTGGCGGTCTTCGACTTCTCCCCGTTGTCGGCCCAGCGCTTGCCCGTTCACATCCGTCGCGCCGACCCGGAGGCCTACTTCCTGGTCCTGGTGCGCGGCGGCGCCGTCCGGCTGGAGCAGGGACGCGGTGTGGCCTGCCTCGAACCCCGCGGCATGGCGGTGTTCTCCACCTCCAGACCTCTGTCCTGCGAGTTCCAGGACCACGACGGTTCCGTGCGCCTCACCTTGCTGCGGCTGCCGCGTACTCTCATGCCGCTGGCCGACGGCCGCGTCGATCGTCTCCTCGCCGTACCGCTGCCCACCGAGACCGGCTCCGGAGCCCTGCTCGATCTGTACCTGACCTCGCTTCCCGGGGCTGTCCGCACCTGCCGCCCCGCGGAACTGGCCCGGCTCGGGGCCGTCGGCACGGATCTGGCCGCGTCACTGCTCGCGGCCCGACTCGGCGACCAGGAGTCGCTGCCCCCGGAAACCCGCCGCGGTGTGCTGCGCGAGCGGATCAGCCGTTTCATCGACCGGCATCTCGCCGACCCCACGCTCGACCCGGCGGCCATCGCCGCCCACCACCACATCTCCCTGCGTACCCTGCACCAACTGTTCCAGAGCGAACCGGAGTCCGTCGCCGCCACGATCCGGCGCCGGCGCCTGGAACGCTGCCACGCCGACCTGACCGACCCGAGCCTGCGCCACCGTACGATCGGCGAAACCGCGCTGCGCTGGGGCTTCCGCCACCCCGCGGACTTCAGCCGGGCCTTCCGCCGGGCGTACGGGATGCCGCCGAGCGAGATCCGGGCGGCCTCCTCGCGCTGAATGTGAAGGACACCCGCGCTCATGGCTAAAGACCGGGCGGACCGGTACGGGTGACATTGGGGCCCAAGCGTCCCAGTGACCTCGGGATGGCGTTCTGCGCAGCGTGAGCCGATCGGCGCGACGAACGCAGAGGGCGGGGGGCCCGAGGCACTGGGCGCTTCCTGCCCAGTGAACGACCACGCCTACCGGATCCGGGGGGACTCTTGCGTCGGAGATCGCACCGGCCTCACCTGCGCACAGCCGCGGCCACCGCGTTGTTCTTGGCCCTCGCCGGCTGCGGGGGCGACGAGGAGGCCGCGGGGGAAGGCCCGGCGGGACGCGGCGGACCGAGCAATGCGGCGTCCGCCGAACCCCCGGCCGCGCCGCGCGCCCACGACCCGGTCAACAGGTTCACCGAGCCCGTGCGATCGCTGAACGGGGCCGGGAAGTTCGCTCTTCACGGCACGACCGTATGGATGGCCGATCACAGCGGCCTGACGGCGTACGACTCGGCGACCGGCGACACCTCGCACGTCCCGGTGGAAACGGGCATGCCGGTGAGCGAGCAGCCCGAGCTGGGTGCTCCCGTCGTCGCTCGGGTGGGGGACAGGACCGTCGTCGTGAGCGTGGCGCCGGTGGCCAGAGCCGGTTCAGGCACGCACACGACCACGTACGCCATCGGGCTTCTCGTGGCCGACGCGCGCACACGCGAGAAGCTGTGGAGCACCGAACTGCCCGCTGACAGCTTCACGAGGGGCGTGGACCTGAAAGTCGCGGGTGTGGACGGGGGGAGGGCCGTCGTCGTGGACGGCTGGGACATCACCACCGTGGACCTCACGACGCACCAGCTCCTGTGGACCAAGCCGAACACCTCCCGGATCGTCGCGGTGGGCGGCGGCACCGTCGCGCTCTTCGCGTCGGACAGCTATACGGAAGACCAGGTGTACGGAGTGAGCGTCGCCGACGGCGAACGGACCTGGACGGTGGGAGGAGGCTCCTCCGACCTGCACGTCGTCCCCGCCCGGCCCGGTGTCGTCCTGGTGACGAGTGGAATGGACTACGGAGACGTCGACGGCACCTTCGTCAGCCTCGCGACGGGCCGCACCGTGGCCAGGACGGAACTGGGCGCCACACCGGACCGGTGCCTGTACGACGAGCAGAGCACCGTCGTGTGCGTCAAGGACGAGTACGGCTACACCGTGGTCGCCGGCATCGACGCGACGAGCGGCAAGAGGCTGTGGGAACTGCCCGCGAACGATCGCGTGGCACCGGCGGTGTCCGCCGCCTGGCACGGAATCGTGTACGGCAAGGTGGACGGCGGGGCGCTGATGCTGGACGCCCGGTCCGGACAGGACCGGCCCGGCCCCCTGCCCGACGCGCCCGACCTCCTCAACGCCTACGTCGGCGTCTTCGAGGACGACGAACGCGGCCACGCGAGCGACTTCGTTCCCGCCGATGCCGCGGTGCGGAGAACGGCGGGATGAACCCCGGGGGTCCGCGCATGCGGCCGCCCTCGCCCGTCCTGACGCTCTCCGCCCGTGGCCCCAAGGGCACCGCCGGCCGTGATCCTCAGCCCGCCACCGGCTCCGTCGCGAGGAACCCTTCCACCGCCTTCCTCGCGCGGCGGTCGAACTCGGCGTACTGCGCCTCGCGTTCGGCTCCCGCGACCGCGTCGCCGACCAGCAGATTGCCCTCGGCGTCGAGGCGCTGCGGGCGCTCCTCGGCGTCGGGGAGGAGGGCGACGGAGGAGTGGGAGAACCCGCAGTAGTAGGCGATGCCCTCGCTCAAGTTGGCCTCCAGCACGGCCTGCATTCCCTCCGTGACGGGATCGTCGGAGGTGGCACCGGCCAGGCCCAGCCACAGCATGCGCTTGCCGGCCAGGCGGGGCTTGCTGCGACCGTAGGCGAATCCGTAGTTCCACACACGGTCGATCCAGCCCTTGAGGAGGGCGGGCACGCTCTGCCAGTACACGGGGAACACGGCGACGACGACATCGGCGTCGAGAACGCGCCGCATATGGGCCCGGACCTCGTCCGAATACGGCTTCTCCCGATCGCCCCAGTCAGGCTGGTCCGCCACGTTCATCCGCGGGTCGAACCCTTCCGCGTGCAGGTCGAGCAGGTCGACGTCGTATCCGGCGTCTTCGAGTCGGGCGGCGGTACGGCGGGCGGTGTGCGCGGTGAGGGAATCGGCGCGGTGGTGCGCGACGACGACGAGGGCGGTTCCGGCCGCGCTGTCGAGCTGAGACATGGACTCTCCTGGCTGGTCTCGGTGACGTTCTGCCAGTCCAGTACACGCGTGATCGATTGGATGATCCATGGGAGAAACCCTCCACCGCATAGGAGTTCGTCTACGATCGTGCCCGTGGACCCTTTGAGTTCTCTGCTCAGTGGCATCCGGGCCGAGGGCTCGGTCGTCAGCCACGCCGTGCTGGAAGCGCCCTGGACCATCCGCTTCGCCGACGGAGCCCCGCTCACCATGGTCAGCGTGCTGCGCGGTGGCGGCACCCTGCTCCTGTCCGACGGCACCGAACAGGCGGTCGGCGCCGGCGACACGGCCATCGTGCGCGGTCCCGAGCCGTTTCACCTCGCGGACGGGCCGACCTCCCCCAGCCGCCCACACGTCGAGTACGAGATCGCCTGCTTCACGGCGGATGCCGCATGCACCGTCCAGGACCTCGGCGGCATCCGCTGGGGCAACGATCCGGATGGAGCGACCGCTCTGATCGTGGGCGCCTACCGAGCCTCGGGCCGTCGCTATGAACGACTGCTGCGCGGCCTGCCACCGGTGCTGGTGATCAACGAGGACACCGAGGTCTGCGCCTGGCTGGAGACGGCCGCCGCCGACGCCGCCCTGCGCTCGGCCGGCTCGCAGGCGCTGATGGACCGGCTCCTGGACTGGGCCCTTGTGTGCACGCTGCGTACCTGGTTCGAACAGGCGAGTTCGGACGCCCCGGACTGGTACCGGGGCCTGGCCGATCCGATGCTCGCGCCCGCGCTCCAGGCCTTCCACGCCCGGCCCTCCCGGAGATGGACGGTTGCCGCGCTCGCCGCCGAGTCCGGTGTCTCCCGGGCGCTGTTCGCCAAACGCTTCACCGACATCATGGGCCGCCCACCGCTGACCTACGTGACCGAATGCCGCATGGACGAGGCCGAGGCACTGCTGTCCGACACCGACCTCGCCATCGCCCAGATCGCCAAGTCCGTCGGCTACGCCGATGCCTTCGGTTTCAGCGCCGCGTTCAAACGCCATCGAGGCCTGAGCCCCAGCGTCTTCCGCGCCGCGGCGGCCTGACCTTACCCCTTCCGGCTCGCCCCGCCCTCCCGTGGCTCCCCGACGTCGCTCATTCGTTCCCCCAGTCCCAGGTGCCGAAGTACGCGGCCCTCCCGGTGCGGCGGGCCTCGGCCACAGCACTCAGCCGTTCGAAATCGCGCTCAGGCATCAGCGTCCGCCACTCGGCCAGGGGCAGTACGCGGACCTCGTCGTGCTCCCGCGGGCTGAGAGTGATGCCGCGGATCTGCTCGGGGGTGAGCCGGCCGCCGTCGAAGACCATCCCGATCGTGCTGTAGGGCCACTGCGCGCCCGGCAGCCCGTAGACGGTGGCCAGGAGCCTGGGCGGCCCGGTGACCGTCAGGCCGGTCTCCTCCCGGCACTCGCGAGCGGCCGTGTCCCACGGCCGCTCGCCCTTGTCCATCGTGCCGCCGACGAGCTGCCACGGGTGGGCGGGCGAGTAGACGGAGTGCAGTTGGAGCGGCCGGTCTTCCTCGTCGGTGAAGAAGACGCACGCGAAGGCGGTGGCCTTGAGGACCGTCTCGGCGTACTGCTCGAGCGGCATCCACGCGGTGTCCTCCCCCGCGGGGCGCGCTGCGGACGGTTCTCGGGGGCGGGTCATCCGCATCAGCTCCGGGCTTCCGTCGAAACCGAACTCCCGGTAGAGGGACATGGCTTCCACGCTGCTGCTCACTTCGAACAGCGTGACGTCCTCGACACCGGAGAGGTGGTCGAGCAGTGCGGAGAGCACGGCGCGGGCGTATCCGCGGCGTCGGAAGTCCGGGTGGGCGGCGACCACCTGCACGCGAGCCGCAAGACCGCGGGGGCAAGCCGGGGCCGGCAGCACCGGATGGATCAGACCGAGGGCGCAGGCGGCCGTCACGCCGCCCGGGGCGTCGATGACGAACGCGCGCCCGTCCCCCTCCGGCGCCAGCCGCGGGGCCAGCTCCTCGGCGCACCGGCGGATCCATTCCTCGTTCACGGGCTCGGACAGGACGTGCTCGGAGCGCATCCGGATGATGGCCCCGGCGTCAGCGGGCGTGGCCGCGCGGACAGGCGGCCGTACGGCGGCGTCTCGCGGTCCGGTCGCGTCGGTGGACGAGGTGTCAGCGGTCACCGGGCGTCTCCTGTCGATGAGAGGGGGCGTGGGGCTCGGCGCGAAGCCGGGACAGCGTGCGCCGGCCGCGCTCGACCAGTTCGGGATCGCCGTGGGCGGCGCCGTACGCGATCCCGCTCACGGCATCGAGGGCCGTGTCGATGACCAGCCGGGCGTCCTCGGCGGCGGTCAGCAACCTGCCGTACCCGGTCAGGAAGGCCTCGTACAAGTCGGGGCGGCCGACCCAGGCGTCCGACAGGCGGACCAGATCCCGTACGGCCGGCCCGGGCTCACTGCGCTCGAGGTCGACCACTGCCACGAGCGTGTCGTCATCGTCCTCTTCGCCCGCCGCGCCGCCGGCGTCGTAGAGGATGTTGCGGAGCTGGAGATCCCCGTGGGTCTCCACCCACTCCAGCGGCTGCAGACGGCCGGCCTGCCGGACGAGGTCGCGGACGAACTCCTCGTCTCCCGGCCGCAGAAGCGCTCGCGCCGCCGCCAGATGCCGGTCGGCCTTGGCGATGGCCGGGCCGCTGCCGGCGGGAGCGGGACGGGCAGGGCGGGACTGGTGGATGCGGCGGGCCAACGCGCCGATCCGGCGGAACACGAGCCTCTCCTGCCGCGGAGTGAGGGCTGTGCCGTGCAGGGGCCGGCCCGGCACGGCGGTGAGCACCACCGCCTTCAGCGTCTCGTCGGCGGCGACCAGCCGTGGCGCCGCCGCGCCCAGCTCGGACGCCCACGTCCGCAGCCCCCGTACCTCCCTGCCGTGGAACCGCTCGCTGGGATGGGCCTTCACGTACCAGGTGCCGCCGTGGAGACCACAAGCCCGCCACACGCGGCTGTTCTCGCGCGCCCACGACGTGTCCGTCCACGCGGTGATCCGGCCGACCGCCCGTTCCGCGAACTCCACGACGGCGGCGTCGGGACGGGTGGAGGCCGGCCGGCCGGTCACGTCCGGAACGAGACGCAGTCGGTCGACGCCGGGGTCGAAGGCGATGGGGTCGCCGGGCAATTGGAAGTGCAGGGCCAGGCGCGCGCCGGCGGTGTAGGCGTCGAGGCCGGCGCGGCAGTACGCCACCATCCGGTCGGGCAGCGCGTCCAGGCGAGCCCAGTCCATCGCGTCGCAGACGTCCGGTTCCTCGATCCGGGGCTCGCCCTGCCACCGCCGGACCTCGAAGAAGTGCCCGGTGCGACTGGCGCCGCCAGGGCTGCGGTGGTGCACGGTCACGGCGGCCCGCACGTCCACCGGGTCGATGACGACACCGGTCTCCTCCCGCGCCTCGCGCACCAGGGCGGTGACGACGTCCTCGTGCGGGCCGTCGAGGTGTCCCGACGGAAGGTGCCACAGGCCGGCGGCGTACACCTGGCCGGCCCGCCGCGACAGCAGCACCTCCGGCTCCGACGCGGTCCCGCGGCGCAGGATCAGGTGGACGTCCACCGGTTCGGTGTGCCGCGGCCCGCCGCTCACCGCGCACCGCCCGGACGCCGGGTGGGCAGGATCGTGTACACGGCATCCTCCCGTGCGACCCGTCGGCCGCGAGGTCATCGAGCGACGTACGAGCTTTGTCCGTCCGGCGCGGCGCCGCGGCGTTCGTGCCGAGGTCGCGCCGCGTCCAGGCGGTCGTCGTCGGGCATCGTCTTCACCAGCCCATCTGGGAGTACAGGCTGCCGCCGAGGATGCTGGTGATCGCCTGCCGTGTGTACGGCACGACCTCGGTCGGGAGCCGCAGCGGATCCCACCACCGCCACTCCACGCAGCGGTCGGGCTCCAGGTTCTCCGGAGCGCCGGACCAGGCCCGGGCCCGGAAGACGAGCTGCATGCGCGGCGGAGTGCCCGGCGAGTCGACGAGGTGGACCAGATGCACCAGTTCCACCTCCTCCGGATCGATGATCAGCCCGGCCTCTTCCTTGGCTTCCCGGACCAGGCAGGTGATCGCGGATTCCCGCTCGCAGTGCCCGGCCAGGAAGTGCCAGGTGCCGCCCGCGTAGGCGGAGTCGGGGTGGCGCAGGCCGAGGAGGATGCGGCCCTGCTCGTCCCGCAGGTAGAGGTGGACACCGACGATGTGGAGCTCGGTCCCCTCCGGTGCCCCCTGTCTCGGCAGCGGAGCACGGTGCGGCGGCCTGCCGGTGGGGGGATGCTCGGCCGCATGGCGGCGGATCAGGTCGCCGAGGCCGTCGCTCAGGCGCAGCCGGTCCAGCGTGTCCGGGGTGAACCACCGCAGCAGGACGCCTTCCCGCAGGTCCACCGTCTCCGGGTCACCGCTCCAGCGGCCCTCGAAGACCTGGGTCGACACCGTCAGGCCGTCAACACTCGTGTCCTCCTCGACCGTGTACGGCTTCAGCCCGGCGAGTTCCAGACATGGAGTCTCTTCGGCGAGTTCCCGACGCAGGGTTGCCTCCAGGTCGGCGTCCTCCCTGGTGCGGCCGCCACCGAGGAGGGCGAACGTGCCTGGTGCCCAGATGTCTTCACGGTCGTCCCGCAGGTGGAGCAGGTATCGGCCGTGGCCGTCGTGGATCAGCGCCGAGGCGTTGACGGGCTCCGGTCGCCCGTCGAGCCCCCGGGACCGGGCGTCCAGCAGCTTGGCGCGCAGGGCCGGCGACCTGACCTCGTCGAACGCGAGCCAACGGGCCCCGGTGACCTCCTCGTCCCGCAGGGTGAGCGCCGGGTGCCGTTCGGGGACGAGGTAGAAGGCGAACCGGAAGTCGAAATGCCGGTGCGCGCCTTCGCCCTTGGCGGGGGCGGCGTCGATGTCGTGGACGTCGATGTCGATCGGAGCGGTGAGGAACTGCGGCGTCAGGCACAGGTCCGCGAGGTTGATTCCGGTCTCCTCCCGCACTTCCCGCAGGGCAGCGGCCAGGAGCGTCCGGTCGTCCTCGACATGACCGCCTGGTGCGAGAAGCAGCCCTGTCGCCTTGTGCCCGAGGTGCAGAACGCGTCGTTCCCGGTCGATGACGACCGCGCTGCAGGTGACGTGCCCGGGGAGCGTGGCCCGGCCGGTCGGATCGTCGGGGCCCTCCAGGACGGAAAGCAGCCCGGAGAGGGAGTCCCGTTCGTGCGGGCGCCGGGCCAGGTACTCCTCGGTGATCTCGCGGATGTGGGAGCGGGTGGGCGGCACGTCATCACCTCGGGAGGCGTCGGAGGGCCGGGGGAGTTGCCGCGGGCGCGACGGCTTCCCCTGGCGCGCACTGTAGTGGTGCCGGCGGCGTTCACGCGGGCGTCCCGCGCTTCTCGCCGTCCGACTCGGCCGTGATCTGGTAGGACGGCAACCGCTGGAACGGCCCTGGCTGCTGGGCGAGCCGGCTGTAGGTGCCCTGCCGCTGATGGCGACGAGACAGAGGGCCTGCATCACTCCGGCGGCGGCTTGGCGCAGCAGCAGGCCGATGGTCGCCCTGGGGTCGACGCGCCAGGCCAGGGAAAGTGAGCGGCGCACCAGCCGGGGCAGGCGGCGGGCCATGTCGCGCATCCGGATGGACCGGCCGGCCGCTTCACGGTTTCTCGTCAGGTCGACGAAGCGCATCCGGGGCTCCGGATCGGGTGTCTGCGCGGCGGCGCCCGTCCTGCCCCCGGTGCGGTCGGCCGGCGGGTCCTGCGCCACGGTGGGAGGCGTCGCGGTCGCGGGGGCGGCGCGCGGCCCCGGGACACTGTCGGCTGACGCATCGGTGGGCTCGTTCACGCCGCCCACCTCGCGTCCGGGCGTTCCGATGCGGCCGCACCCTCGACACCGTGCGGGATGCCCGCGGTCACTGACCGTACGAAGCCGTCGCCATCGAACTCCCCGCAACAGCGGTGGAGTTCGCGTGCGACGCGCTCGGCGTCGAGCGCGGTCTTTTCGAGAGGAACCGTCACGGTCATGGGCAAACCCTAGGCTCGGTGGCAGACCGAGCCGCGGGTTCCGGCCGCCGGTCACCCGGCGGGGTGATGCGGAGGGCCACACCGGCATGTCAAGCGATCGTGATCAGCCGAACAGCCCTGAACCGAGCGGGTGTTGCCGGTCGAAGCCGGGCAGGATCAGGAAGGTCGCGCCGGCGGTCGTGGTGGTGAAGGGCAGCAGCGCGTCGGAGGTGTCCATGTGGGTGAGGGTGGCGGTGAACGTCCGCAGGTCGTTCTGGAAGCTGATGAAGAGCAGGCCGGGGGCGGGCTCGTCGGTGCTGTAGGAGCGGCGGAGCATGAGCCCGACACCGACCACGGCGGAATGCGCTCGGCGCACGTGGGCGTCCGCGGGGACGAGGTAGCGCCCGTCCGGTGTCTTGGCGCCGAGTTCCGGGCCCGAGGCGGTGGTGCCGCCGGAGAGGGGGACGCCGCTGGCCCGGCGGCGCCCGAGGACCGCTTCCTGTTCGGCTACGGACAGGGCGGCGAAGCGGGGCAGGTCGAGTTCCATCCGCCGCAGTACGGCAAGGGTGCCGCCGGCGACCGCAGGGGGGCCCGCCAGCCACAGGTCGCGCTGCTGTTCGGCGGTCGTGTGCGGACCCACGATGCCGTCGATGAAACCCAGCGGATTGCGCGGCGCGGTGAGGCCGTCGCCGACGGACACGTGCGCACCGCGGCGTGCGGACTGGCGCCAGCGTTCCCGGATGCGGTCGCCGGCCTGGTCCAGAAGCGCGGCGGCGGCGACCGGCAGGAGCAGCGCATCGCCGGCGCAGATCTGCAGCAGCAGGTCACCGCCGCGTGCTCGCGGGGCGATCCGCTCGCGGGAGAATCGCGGGAGGTCGTCCGCGCCGGGCAGCGAGGCACCTGCCGTGCGCACCAGACGGGGACCCACGCCGACGGTCACGGTGAGGTCGCCCGGCGGCAGGCCGAGCAGCCGAGTGTCGGTCCCGTCCGTGAGTGTGCGGATGGTCCGGCCCAGTTCGGCCAGCAACGGGCCCGGCGCCGCGGTGGCGTCGAGGTCGGCCACCACGGCGAGCAGGTGGGGCTGGGCCGGCTGGGGGAGCGTGATGCCCGCCTGATGGCGGCCCGTCGCCGGCACCGGCACCGGCGTGCCCCCTGGGGCAGGAGCGTGCCGGCCCGGCCGGGCGGAGTCCGATGTGCACCCCGCGGTCACACCGGCGGCCGTCATGGCGCCGGTGACTTCGAGGAACCTGCGGCGTGACGGGTGGTGATCGGCTCGGCGCATGGGGTGCACAGTGCCACACCCGAATAGCGCATGTCGGCCAACCTTGCGTTTTTGGCGCGGAATTGGGCGTCATGCCAGAATGAGATCATGCCTCGATCAGCTCTTCGCGTGTTGGCGGCGGTAGTGGGCACGCTGACACTGGTGGCAGGGTGCGGCGGCGGTGAGGGAGACGGCAAAGGCCGGCGTCCGGCCGGTGCGCATGTGACGATCCGGGTACCTGCCGACGCCCCGACGATCTCCGACGCGGTCTCCATGGCACGGCCCGGCGACCTGGTGCTGGTCGCGCCCGGCGTGTACCACGAGTCGGTGAGGATCGGCACGGCGCGCATCACCCTTCGCGGTCTGTCCCGGGACAAGGTCGTCATCGACGGGCGTCTGCAGCAGCCGAACGGCGTCGTCGTCTCCGCGCCGGGGGTGGCCGTGGAGAACCTGACCGTGCGGAACAACACGCAGAACGGGGTCCTGGTCACCGGTTCGGCGAAGGCGGCCGCCGGACTGCCGGGGGGAAGCGGCGGCTACGACACCGGCGACGAGCCCGTCACGTTCCTGAAGTCGTTCCTCGTCTCCCACGTGACCGCGACCCGCAACGGTCTGTACGGCATCTACGCGTTCTCCGCCCAGAACGGTGTCATCGAGCACTCGTACGCGTCGGGCGGCGCCGACTCGGGGATCTACGTAGGCCAGTGCAAGCCCTGCAACATCGTGGTGCGGGACAACGTCGCCGAACTCAACGCGGTCGGTTACGAGGGCACCAACGCCAGCGAGGACATGTACGTGGTCGGCAACCGCCTGGTCGGCAACAGGGTCGGACTCACCACCAACTCGAACCACCAGGAGAAGCTGCTCCCGCAGAAGGGCTCCGTCGTCGCGGGCAATCTCATCGCCGCCAACCAGCAGACCGCCACCCCGGAGCAGGCCGACGGCGGATGGGGCATCGGTGCCGGCATCGACGGCGGCAGCGACAACCGGTTCGTCCGCAACCGCATCGCCGGCAACCGCAACGCAGGGCTGGTGATCACCGCGACCGCCGACCTGCCTCCGGTCGGCAACCAGATCGTGGACAACGCGTTCACCGGCAACGGCGTCGACGTCGGCTGGACGTTCCCCACCGCCACGCGGGGACGGGGCAACTGCCTGCGGGGCAACGACCTGCGCACCACCGTGCCGGCCCGGCTCACGACGACCGCGGCCTGCCCGCTTCCGGCCGGTTCGCTCTCGCCGGGCGGTACGTGGGCCGCGCCGACGGCCCCCGGTGGCATCCCGTTCACCGAGGTCGCGGCACCGGCCCCGCAGCCGCAGTTCCCGGACGCCGCCACCGCGGGCGCCACAGCTGTCCCACCCGTCCCGGACCTGCCGGAGATGGAGGGCATCCGGTTGCCGACGCCGTCGCTCCTCGCCGCGAACGCGCGGGTGCAGACGTCCTGAACAGCGGCTACCGGGTCGCAGCGGTCTCCGGCAGCGGCTTGACCGGAACGTACTCGTGGGTGTCGAAATCGATGACCACCGGCTCCGGTTGCGAACCGACGCTGATGCGGACCCGGTACATGGTGCCGTCGGAGCCGATCCAGTAGCGCACGTTCCCCGCCGTACCGGAGCGGCCGGGGGAGGACGGCCCGGTCATGACGTCCACCCGGCGCCCGTCCACCTGCTCTCGCCCCCACCACGCGGCGCCGTTCTGCGGCAGCAGTTCGGCGTTGTCCGGCCGGTCGCCGCCGAGACCGAGAGCGATGGACAGGGAAGTGTCCAGCGCGCTGCCCGACGACGACAGCGGACGGTCGTACCAACCCGAGCGGGGCGGTGACGCGGGTGCGTGCGCCGGGGCGTGGGTCATCGGGCGGACCCGCACCGAGGTGGGCGTCCACTGGATCAGCCCGTCGCTGGACTTGGCGCGCCCGGTCCCGTGCACCACGCCCTGGCCGACCTTGCGCCGGTAGTCGACGGACCCGGTGACGGTCAGTTCGCCGGCGGTGCCCGGCACGGTGATCGTCACGGCGCGGCCCTGTGCCTGGTAGTTGCGGAAGCGTGTGATCGCCAGTCGGCTCGCCTCCTCCGTCGTCAGCAGGCGCGGACCGTCGGCGTCGCCGTCGGTGACCAGGAACGCGGCCATCGCCGCCATCGCGGCCACCGCTGCGGCCGCGATGCCCATGACGGCCGCGGACCGGCGCGACCGCCGCCATCGGCGCCGGCCGGCCGGACGATCCGGTGGGGCTTGCCGGAGTCTCACGTTCCGCACACGGTTCGACGCTGACACTCTCCGATTCATCCTTTCGATCACCGCACCGTCCGGCCACTGCGGGCTCGTGGCGGTACTCAGAAGTCCGGTCGCGGACCACGTCAAGGCCGGTCCTCGTGGACCGGCCGAGGGGTGATCCGCCCGTCCCCTCCGTCAGGACCGGACGGGCAGACCACCGTTGCATGGTTCGTTCAGTGCTGCCGGGCGCGACGATTCCGGGCCACGAACGCGATGACCACGCCCGCTCCCACCAGCAGACCCACGATGCCGATCATCTCCGCCACCCCGGGCACACCGGTGTTCGCCATCGAACCCCCGCCTCCACCGGCCGGGGCCGGGTGGTTGGCAGGCGGCGCGGGCGACGGCGGCGCGGAGGCCCCGGGCGGCGTCGGAGTCGGAGTCGGGGTCGGGGTCGGGGTCTGGGTCGACGGGGGAGTCGACGTCGGGCTGGGGGCCGGCGTGTCCTTCGGGATGTACACCCCGGCGTCGATCGTGTGATCGACCCCGCCCGGCTTGTCCGGCGCCGTGACGGGCGCGGAGCCCTTGCACAACGGTCCGGTGGTCGGCGGCGTCACGTTGGAGTCGTGCCCCCGGTCGGCACCGGCCCTCGGCAGCGTGAACCTCAGCTCGCTCGCCGGGGGCTGCTCGGGCACCCGGCCGGTGTCCGCGGTGCACACGTCGAACTGCACCGTGTACTTGGCGCCGGGCGTGAGTTCGTACTCTGCGCCGACACCACCGAAGTAGTACTCGCCGGCGGCATTGGTCCTGGTCGTGGCGACCTGCTTGCCGTCCGCGTCCAGCAGGTTTACCGTCGCCCCCGGCAGCAGCACGTGCCCCGGGTCCTGGATCCCGTTGTGGTCGCCGTCGAACCACACGACGTTGCCGATCTGGATCGGCGCGTTCGCCGCCGCGTACGCGATGTCACCGAGCCCGCCGGCCTTGCCGAACCCGCCCTGCACCTGGCTGACGAACTGGAACCCGTTGGCGGTCGGGTTGTTGCCGGGGCCCTGACCGGTGGTGATGTCGTGGTAACCGGTCCCCGAGGTCGCGACGTTGACGACCGGGTCGAACTCCGTGCTGACGACCCACTGCTGCTGCGGGATATAGGCCACCGACCCCAGCGCGGTCTCCTGGTGCGCGTTGGCGAAGAAGTCGCCCGGGAAGTACTCGACGACATCGGCGGCCTGGCCGCCGTTGTTGGCGGGGGTGGCGTGGTTGGGGCAGTCGCCGGTGCCTTCCCACTGGTATTCACCGGTGGGAGTGGCGCAGACCATCGTGATGTCACCACCGGACATGCCGTTCTCGGCCGTGTCGTTCCCCGGGCGCGGGTCCAGTCCTCCCCAACTGAGCACGTCCATGAACCGGTCGCGGAAACCCAGGATCATCGAGCCGTCGCGGGCGAAGGCGAGGGAGGCCAGCTCGGGCTGCGGATCGATGAAGACGTTGCCCGCCTTGCGGTCGTCCCACGTGTCCAGGCTGGTGTTCCACGGGTTCCAGTGGGTGGCCTTGTCGCCGGTTCCGAAGACGCTGCCGCGTGCGTACGTGAGCGGGTGGCTCAGCACCGTGGTGAACCGCTTCCCGTCGTAGGTGGAGACGACGGCCTTCAGGTCCGCGCGTCGCTGCGTGCTCTCCGCGCTGCACACGCCGCCGACGTACAGCGTGTTGTTGTGGAACTGGAGGCCGAACGGCCGCCAGTCGTCGGTGCTCGCGCACCCCGGGTCCGGGATCGGGACCGTCGACTTGGGCGCCGCGGCGGTGGCCCCTGTCGCGTCGAAGCTCACCAGACTGCGGGTCCGCAGGTTCACCGCGTACAGCGTGGAGCCGTCCGGCGACAGGGCCAGGCCCCCGATGCTCTCCTTGCCCGGCGCGTCGGTGAACCCGGCATCCTTGATCATGTTGGCGGTGTCGTGCCGCGTCACCGCTGCGTCCGGCACCCGCGCGAACAGCTTCGGCGCACCCGAGCCGTTGACGGGCACCGTGTAGATCGCGCCCCCGCCCTGCGGCCCGTAGGGGGCGTACCGGCGGGCGAAGGCGCTCTGGAAGAGCCGGGTCCGGTTCTTGTCGTACGCCAATCCGAACGTCGTGCCCACCTGGTCCTGCGTGGCCAGCGTGGTCGGGCACGCCACATCGGTGGGACACGTGCCCCGGGCCTTCGTACCGAATGCCACCAACGCCCGGTTGTCCGTCCCGTTGGCGCCGTTGTGGATCGGCACGAAGTAGCGCGAGTCCGGCAGCGCGTAGTCGGCCGGATCCCAGACTCCCGTCACCACCGAGGCGTTCTTGCCGTCCGACACATCCACGAACGACGTGAAGCTGTCGAAGTGGTTGTCCGCCGTCGACGCGGGCGCCGCCCGCAGATAGCCGTTGTACGGTGCCGGGATGCTGACGTCGACGCGGTACTCGCCGCCGCTCAGCACGGTCGACCGTGACACCACGACCTTGCCGGTGGCGTCCGTGACACCGGTGACGACGTGCCCGGCGGGGTCGGAGACCTTCACCTCCATGCCCCGCTGCGGCACGTCCATGGTCGCGTTGACCACGCCGGTGCCGAAGAAGTCGCGCAGCACCTGAACCGTCAGCGTGCCGTCGGCGGACGAAGCGGCGGCCGGTCCGGCCGTCGCTCCCACGGCGCCCCCGGCCAGCAGAAGAACGGACAACGCGATGCGCGCCGGCGGTTCCACGAGCCTCCGCGCCAACCGGCGTGAGTCTCTGCCGAGTCGGTTCATGGCACCACACTCCACATGTCTCTTGTCGTGAAAACGAATTGCTCTCTCCTCGCCGGACGTTCACTTCCTGGCACCAGGTTCGGGTGCGGGTAGTGAACGTCACGGAAGGGAAAGCGGCCACCGCTGTTACGTGGGCCGCGCGATGGCGATCATGTGATCGTATTCCAGGTGAGTTTCCAGTGCCGTGGGCAAGGAAAGTCCACGCGGCCGCGAACTCGGGTCGGTCCAACCTGAGTTGCGCGATTTCGCAGCTCGATGGTACCCGCGCCCCCACCCCCGACCTCACCGACCGCCATCGCGAGCAGTGCGCGATATCTTAAGTCGTGGAGTCTCGCAGTCACCAGCGGAATCCTCCGAACCATCAGAATCCGCTAAATTTCCGAGCGCCCGAAGAATGGCGATCGGAAGAATGTGCGAGTGTTTAATTGATGGCCGAATCCGGTCCCGGCTGGTTCGGGCCGCACGGATGCCGTGGCCGGGGGGTTGGTCCGGTTGGCCTGCCGCACGATCGACGTCGCGTGACACCTTGGGATCCGGACACCAGCCCGCGCGCCCGGCCTGCTCATGTCCTTGCCGACAGGAACGGCAGGATCACGGGCGTCCGGGTCCCTCACGTGTTCAAGCGGTAATCGTGGTTGACGACGCACGGAAACGCGAGTTGTGCCGGTTCGCGGACTAGGGCGTCACCTCACGGCTCCCACCAGCCAGAGGATCAATCTGACCAGCACAAGCACGTCGAACAGGATCGCGGCCACGAGCGCGCCGCTGCGTATGCGCCGAAGAAGCAGGCTGATCCCGAGCCACACGCCGTAGGCGGCCAGGCTGGTCGCCGCGAGCAGGATGACGACCTGAACGCCCGTACCCGCTCCGTTTCGCGACGCGACGGTGAGGAGGACGTAGGCCAGGAACGCCTGAGGCAGCCCGAGAAGCAATATCCTCCGCACATCGGCCGCGTCCGGGACCTGGGAGGGAGCCGCGGCAGGCCTGGCGGTCGGGAGCGGTGGCGGGGCGACCGACGCAGCGCGCCGGCGCGTGGCGGTCTGCGGCGACGCGCTGTGGGGCACGTGGAGGGCCCTGGCCATCTGCTCGGCGAACTTCCGGTCCGTTCGCAATTCGTCGGTGAGTACGGAGGTCACGATGCCCGCTGATCCCTCGCCGGGCTGCTCGTGCAGTCGTGCCAGCGCAGAGGCGCCCAGGGTGCTCCTCCCGAGGCGACCCCAGACCAGCTCCTGAACCGCCGACTTCTGCTCGGCGGCGACCGGAGTCCCGCCGGTCATCACCTGTACCGCCGCAGTGGCCAACTCCGAAGCCCGCATCGCCCACCCTCCCCCTCCCCGGCCTCCACCGATCAGCCAGGGTTCAAGGACCGTACTGGCAACGTGAGTTGCGTGGCAATCACACGCCACGCGCTGCGTCCCTGGAAGGCCGTCACGACCTCGCCTCCTGGCGAGCCTTGCCGTGTGGGCGGGCGGCAGTGTTGTTTCGCAAGCCGGGAGTGGTGGAAGACTCCGCGCACGCGTGACCGCAACAGCGTCGGGAGAAGGGCGCCGGTTGGTCGGGACCGTCGCACCCCGCGCTGCCTCGAAGCTTGCGTCGCCGCTCCCTGAGCGGCTCCACCGAAGGGGAACCGCATGGACTCTGCGCTCGCGTCGCTTTGGGGACTCGTCACGTTCGCCGGATTCGTCAACTCACTGCAGATTCCCAGGGCCGATGACTACGTGACGAGGTACAGGAACTCGGTTGGGGAGGGCGAGCGACGGGAGGCACACCGGTGGACCATGGCTGTTCGCACGAGCCCGGTCGTGATCTCGGTCGTGGTTGCCGCCTTGGTCATAGCGACACCAATCGCCATTGACACCAGTGCAATGGATCTTTGCCTGTTGTTGCTCACCGTGCTCGCACAGGCGGGTTTTGCCGCGACGGTGAGGTACCTGGTGCCGGCCGTCCCCGCCTCCGTTCCGGCCATCATCGTGACGCGCGGTGTGGATTGGCGGCAGCTCAGATCACAGGACAGCACACGCCAGACTTCGGTCCGTTTCGTCAATGCCTCCACAGTCTCGCTGGATGTGAACTGGGTCGGCTGGGACGGTCAGCCGCAATCCTATGGAGCAATCGAGCCCGGCGGACATCGGGTGCTGAGCACTTATGTCGGGCATCCGTTCTTGTTGAGGACCGCTGATGGGCGCGACGTGGCTGTCGTCGAGCCACTCTCGCAGCCGGCGGTCGCGAGGATCCGCAATGCCGATCTCCCGGGCGAACCGAGTGAACCGCCGCAATAGCTCGCCGGCGTCGGCCGGCGCTGAGCGGGATCGTGGCTGTCCGTCCCGGAGACGCCAGGGAGGCACCATAGATGACGGGAACCACGGGGGATCCGGCCGACACCGAGGAAGCTCCGCCATCCGACCCCGGCGCCCCTCGGGTACTTCGAAGCTTTGTCCAACTTTCCGGCCCGGTCTACAGGTCGACACTCCATGGCACGGTCTGGGCCACGCCTGTCCGCAGACGTCACAAGACCCCGTTGATCACTTGCCGGTGATCCCGCCACGGACGCTCCGTTTGTCGACCCCCGCCAGTGAGGGCGCAGTCCGATCCCCCGCCGCATCCGTCGGCTCCCCAGGACCCACTCCAAGGTCAATCATCAGACAGGCCATCGCGCAGTGACTGACGCTGGTCGAGCGACTCCGGTGGCCCGAAGGTCAGCCCGTTCTCGTCGAGGGCGTTGAAGACGGTCAGTCGGCCGTGGGGGAAGCGGAAGCTGACGGCGACTGTTCCCTGGGCCACGTCGCTCCCGGTCCATTCAAGGAGCTCGACGTCCTGAAGGACCTGGCCCTGCAGGGCGTGCAGCTCGGGACGCGTACCGTGGCGCCACTGGAGTTCGAAGGCGGGCCACTGGACCGGCTGGCGGGGGTCGACCATGTTCCAGGTGATCGAGAGGTCGTCGAACTTTGCGTGGTTGATCTCCACCTGTTCTCCGGTGAAGTCGAGCAGGACTGGGCAGTCGGAGAACCACTCGCTGCCCTGGACGTCCCAGACCAGCCAGGCATGGGTCAACGGGCGGCCGATGAGCGCACGCAAACGCTGACCGTGGCCTGCCACGACGGCGGAGCGGCCGTTGAGCCACTGAGGCCGGTACGTTTCGATCCCGAAGTCGAACACGCCGGGATCCTCTCAGAATCAGACAGCGATCGCGCTGATCCGCCCAAGCGGAAACTGGTCCTGGTCGCGGCAGAGTAAGCGAAGCGGTCACCACCGCCCGTGCCGCGGGGTATCGGCATCCTCGTCTCCTACGCGACCGAGGTCGCGCCGCCGGCGGCGGGGACAGGGAAGAATTCCGCGCCGGTCGTCAGAGGAACACCACCCCCGCCGCGGCCGCCGCCGCGAGGACGACGATCACCAGGACGTTGAATGCCAGGTCCTGGTGCGTCGAGCGTTGTTCGGCCACGGGGTCCAGCGTGAAGTCGGCCGGGTCGGCGGGAGTGTAGTGGACCGTGACGACACGGCCGTACGCGCCGGCGGGATCCGCGAGATGCGACGTGCAGTGGGCCGTGACAGCCGTGCCCTCATGGGTGGTGAACGACACGACAGGGGTGATGGTGGTCCAGGTGTGGCCGTCGTCCTGGTCGACACTGACGTCCTTCAGGACCGCGACGACCCGCCCCGGCACGGTCCGCATCGCGGCCAGTCTGTCGAGGCGGTCGTTCCTGGCACGGACCGTCCCGGGCAGGTGAGCGGCGGCGAAGACGGCCCCCGGAGCGCCGAAGCCGATCAGCGCCCACGGCCACCCCCGGTCGACCGCGGCCAGGACCACCAGGCCGACGTAGACCAGGAAGAGCGCGCAGCTCGGCCGGCCGAGCCCGCGACCGGGTTCCTCGGGGACGTTGGAGAACCGGTACGCGTGCGGTCTGCCCCGCGGGTGGCTGACTCCGATCTCCCGGCCCTGCCATGCCGCGGTGATCATCTCGCCGCGCTCACCGTCGTTCGTCACGGTGACCCTCTGCCCGGAGGCCAGGTCATGGTAGGAGACCACCACGGATATCCCACCCTTGCGGGACCCGCCGTGCCGGGGCGCGCGCACCCGCTCGATCCGGCCCGTGAGCCGGACCGTCCGCTGCGCCTTGGTCATCCCGGCAAGTGACATGCCGTACCCGGCGAGCGCCACCACACCCCACAGCGCGCACCACAGCACCAGAAACTCGGCCCACCCCATGTGCCCCTCCTCTTCCCGGCTCGGTCAACTGCCGCTGCGCCGCAGCACTTTGCCCTGCCCATCCGCCTCCAGCGTCGTCGTGCCCCCGTCGCCGGTGACCACGACCCTGAGCCTGAGCGAGCCGGTGACGCGGTCGGCGGTCAGCTGCCAGCTCCGCGGGGAGCCGACGCCGCTGCCGGCCTCGTCGACCAGGCCGGGGAGGCGATCGTAGGGCAGGGACCGGGGATCGAATCCGGCGGCGTTCGCGCCGCCGGGGGAGAAGACGACCGTGAGCAGGCGGTCCCGCACGACCACGGTGAGCGCCGGGCGGTCGTCTCCGCCCTGTGTCAACGACTCGAGGGCCTTGCGCAAGTCGCCCTCGTCGAGCATCGACCGGCCCGGACCGAGTGTGACCGTGCCGGTCGCCGACACCACGGTGGTGGTGGACGAGGAGGAGACGGACGGCCTGGGCGGGGCGCCGCTCTCGCCCTCGCGGGAGGGGAACAGGTCAGCGCGGAACAGCGCCGGCACGGCGGCCACGCCGAGCAGCAGGCCGAACAGCGTGAGGAACCCGTCGGCACGGCCCGCGGGGGATTCACTCCTCATGGGCGGACCGGGCGCCGAGTCCACCCGGGCCACGGCAGCCCGCTCCTCCCACTCCGGCGTCGGCCGTTTCACGATCCTCACCTTCCAGGGCCGGTCCGGCGGATACTCGACCACCACGATGCCGCGCGGCCGGTAGTCGGGGAGTTCGGCGACGTGGATGTCCTGCCGGATCTCGGCGCGGTAGGCGGGTCCGTCGTCCGGCGCGACGGTCAGATCGAACCGCACCGGTACGTCGCTGGTCTCACCCCCGGCGGCCTCCAGACTCTCGATCACCGCGAGTGCCGTGCGCGGGGCGACGGCCGCCTCCCGGGCACGGCGCGGCAGCGTGGCGAGGAAGAAGACCAGGCCGTAGACCGCGGGCAGAACCAGACCCGTGACGATCAGTGAGGCCTTCTCGACGACGCACCCACTGATGAAGGCGGCCAGTGAGGCCCCGACGACCCCGCCAGTCAGGAACCCCAGGGCGAGGCCGGCGGGCGTGCTGTGCGGAGGTGGCGTGATCGCGGTGACCGTCATGCGCCGATTGTGTACGACATGGGCGAGGGCCGACAGCCCCGTGGCGAGGCCGTCGTCGGCACCCGCGGACGCCGGTCACGACGAGGACCGGTGGACGACCTCCCCTCCGACCATGACGAGGTCGCACACGGTTCCGGGAATGGCCGCGGGGTCGACCGTGAGCACGTCACGGGAGAGGACGACCAGATCGGCGAGCTTCCCGACCGTCAGCGAACCCCGCTCGTGCTCGAGGAAGTTCGCGTACGCCGATCCCATCGTGTAGGCGTGGACGGCTGTCTCGATGTCCACGGTCTCTTCCGGCATCCACGCCTCGCCTCCGTTCAGCGGCCGACGGGTCACCGCCGTGTACAGACCCACCATGGGATCCATCTCGGCGACGTTCCAGTCGCTGGAGAAGGCCAACGTCGCCCCTGCCCGGTGCAGGCTGCGCATGGGCCACGCCTTGTGCCACCGCGCCGGACCGATGTTCCGCGCCCAGTCCTGGCCGGGACCGGCGATCTCGGGAGCGCAGTGGCGCGGCTGCATGCAGGCCACGACCCCGAGTCCGGCGAAGCGCGGCACGTCCGCCGGGTCGCAGCACTCCACGTGGACCACCTGGTGGCGGGCGTCGCGCGGGCCGTTGGTGACGCGGGCACGGGCGACCGCGTCCAGCACGGTACGGATGCCCCGGTCGCCGGTGGCGTGCACGAAGCACTGGAAGCCGCGTGCGTCGAGCCGGGACAGCAGACCGGCGAACTCCTCGGCCGGGTAGAAGGTGTCACCACGGTGCCGGCAGCCCGTGTACGGCTCCAGCAGCGCGGCGGTGCGCGGCTCGACCACGTCGTCGATGTAGAGCTTGAGCGGGCCCACCCGCATCCACTCGTCGTCGAACCGGCGCGCGGCCTCGGCGAATGCGTCCAGGTCGGCCTCGGTGGTGCCGCGGGGATGGAACAGCGCCGCCACCAGTCGGGAGCGCAGGCGTCCTTCCTTGCGGGCCCGTACGAACAGTTCGAGGTCGTCCAGGGAGTTCTGCGGTTCGACGACGGTCGTGATGCCGTAGCGGACCGCGTCGTCCAGGCTGCGCAGCAGCCGCCCGTACTGTCGTTCGGGTGAAGCCCAGGGCACGCCGAGCGCGCGCAGTGCGCGATGGCCTTCGCGGGACAGTCCCCGTACGGCGAAGTCCCTGACGAAACCCGTGGGTTCGCCGGTCTCGGGATGCTTCTCGGGCACGCCGAACGGCAGCGCGCCGCAGTCGCGTGTGACGCCGAGCCTGGCCAGCGCGGCGCTGTTGAGCCACAGGGTGTGCACGTCGTAGCTGAGCACGAAGGCGGGTGTGTCGCCGGTGAGCGGGTCGAGGTCCTGTGCGCGGGGCATCCGGCCGTCCGGGAGGGCCGAGTAGTCGAACCCCTCCGCCTCGATCCACGCTGCGCCGGGGTGCTGTTCGCGCCAGGCCCTGATCCGGGCGCCGACTTCCGTGAGCGAGCGGGCCCCGGCCAGTTGCACACACTCCTCGTCCGAACCCAGCCGGACGTGGTTGTGCGCGTCCACGAAGCCCGGCAGGACCCGCCGCCCGCCCGCGTCCACCACCTCGGTCCCGGAGCCGGTCCACCGTCCGGCCTCCGCGTCGGAGCCCAGCCACGCGATCCGGCCGTCCCGCACGGCGAGTGCCTCGGCCGAGGGCAGGGCCGGGTCCACGGTGTGGATGCGGGCGTTGCGCAGGACCAGGTGGGCGGGGGAGGGGAGGGTCACGTTGTGTTCTCCAGTCGGTGCGTGGTGGCGCGGGTCGTCCCGGGCGGTGGCCCGCCGGGGCAGGGGAGTGGCCGGGTGAGCGTCGTCGGCCGGTGTCAGTCGTCGCCGTCGGGAGCGGCCACCCGCCATCGGTCGTGCGGATGCCGGCGCAGGTGGAGGACGTAGTACAGGACCGCCGCCGCGATGACTCCGCCGGCGATGGCGAGGTCACGTCCGGCCTGCTGGTACAGGACGTATCCGACCGAGGCGAGCACCACGACGGGCGCCAGGGGCCACAGGGGCATCCGCCAGGCCGGACGGTCGCGCAGCGGTGCCCGGCGGGCGGCCAGCGCGGCCAGGGCGAGCAGTACGTAGACCACGGCGAGGATCGCGCCGGTGGCCGAGTACAGCGTCGACAGGTCGGCGAAGCAGGCCAGTGCCGCGCCGGGGAGGCTGATGACCAGCGTGGCGACCCAGGGCGAGCCGAAACGGGGGTGGAGGCGGGTCAGCGCACGGTTGACCGGTTCCGGCCAGGCCCGGTCCCGGCCCGAGGCGTACAGGACCCGGGCGTTCTGCAGCACCATCACCAGCACCGCGTTGAGGATGGCCAGGGCGACGCACAGGTCGACGGCCGTGGCCGTGGTGTCGCCCGCCCACCCGCGCACCAGGTCGGAGAAGGACGCCGTGGACAGCGTGTCCGTCGACTCGGTCCCCAGCACCGCGGCGACCGTGGGCACGACGATGACGGCGGCGCCGATGAACAGCGACCAGAAGACGGTGCGCGCCACGTTGCGGCGGGGGCGGTGGATCTCCTCCGCGAGATAGGAGGCTGTGCCGAAGCCGTTGACCACGAACATCGCGGCGGCGAGCCCGGAGACGAGGAGACCCGTGGTGAACGCCGGCTGCCCGGCCGTGGCCTCGGACACCTCCGGGTGCACGAGCACGGACGGGGAACGCTGGGCGTGCGCCAGGCCGAGGACGGCCACCACGACGGCGGCCACCACCTCGAGGACCAGGAAGGCGCCGGTCACCAGGGCGTTGGACTTGACGTCCAGCACGGCCGTCGCGATCGCCACGAGCATGACGGCACAGCCGGCGACCCGCGGGTCCACCTGTACGAGGTCGGCGAGGTAGTCGGCCGTGCCCAGAGCGATCACCGGGGGAATGATCACGAGCATCGCGATGGTCATCGCGAAGGTCACCCAGCCGAGGAACCTTCCCAGCACCGCGTCGACCATGGCGTACTCACCACCGGAACTCGGTGCGAGAGTGCCCAGTTCCGCGTAGCAGGCGCCCACCGCGACGGAGATGACGATCCCCACCACGATGGTCAGCGGAGCGCCCGTGCCCTGCCCGGCGAACAACTCCGGAACGAGGATGAACAGCGACGAGGCGGGCGTGATGCAGGACAGCGTGAGCAGGACGGCGCCCACGGGGCCGAGGACCCGCGCGAGGGCGACAGGTGCCGGAGTGCCGTCGGGCGCGACGGGTGCGGGTGCGGGCGTCGGCGTGGGCGGTGGTGCGGGCGTCGATGGGGAGGCGCCGTGCGGTGTGTCGGCGGGAGTGTGCGTCATGGAGGTGCGTCCCCGGAGATCGGGCGGCTGGCCGCGGGCGGAGGGAGCGGGGGAGAACGTTCCTTGAACGCGGTTCAAGGTAGTTTGAACGTCATACAAGATGTGGAAGGTGGCGGTGCCCTGTCAATAGCCCGGCCGAGACCGTCCGAATTTTGATCGGCGTTCAAGTCCGTCGGCGTGCCTCGCTACACTGGTCGCCGTGACGGCGCCAGTGGCACGACGGAGACGGGGCGGGGCGATCGCCCGTGAGCGCATGCTCGAAGAGGCGATGCGCGCCATCGCCCAGCACGGCCTGGCCGATCTCACCATGTCCGCACTCGCGGAACGCCTGGGCACCTCCGGCGGTCACATCCTGTACTACTTCGGCAGCAAGGACCGGCTGCTCCTCGAAGCGCTGCGCTGGAGCGAGGACCGGCTGACCGAGGAGCGGCGTGCCCTGTTGTCGCGGCGTACCGCCATCTCCCGCCGCCTGGACGCCTTCCTGGAGCTCTACCTGCCCGAGGGGCCCAGGGACTCCCGCTGGATGCTGTGGGTGGAGCTGTGGGCGCGCGCCGCCGGCAACGGCGAACTGACGAAGGCGCAGGAGGATATCGACCTGGCCTGGCAGGAGGACCTGGAGCGGCTGCTGACCCGAGGGGTGCGCCAGGGGCGCTTCGGCCTGCCGGAGGAAGAGGTCCCGGTGGCCGCCGACGAACTCCTCGCCCTGCTCGACGGACTCAGCACCAGGGTCGTCCTGGGTCTGCGCGGAGCCACCCGGGAAGGTGCCCTGCGCACCGCGCGCCGCGCCGCCCGGAACGCCGTCCGCCCCGTCGGCTGACCCACCGCTGACCCGACCCCGTCGGCAGCCTCGTTCACCCGTGGCTGCCGCGGCCCGTGCCCGCGAGGGCGGGTACGGGCCGCGGCGTCGCCGCGCCGACCCCGGTGGCGGAGGGATCAGCGCGGCAGGTTCGCCGGCGTGGTCGCCCACTCCTTGTCCGGCCGGTCGGACAGCTCGAAGTCGATGCGGCCGCCCGACTCGACGAGACCGCCGTCGTCCCAGGAGCGGTCACTCGCGCTCCCGTCGACCCTCAGCGCGTCGATGTAGCGGTGCGAGTCGCCGGCGTCCGGGGCGCTGATGACGATGTCGCGGTCCCCGGGCCGTTCGACGACCGCCCGCGTGAACACCGGGGTGCCGAACAGCATCGCCGCACTGCCGGGCTGCTGCGGGAAGAGGCCCAGCGTGGAGAAGACGTACCAGGCGGACATGGTGCCCAGGTCGTCGTTGCCGGGCAGGCCGCTCGGCCCGGTGCCGTACACCGTGTCGACGATCTGCCGGACGGTTTCCTGGGTCTTCCACGGCTGCCCCAGCGCGTTGTAGAGCCACGGCGCGTGGATTCCGGGCTCGTTGGTGGGGTCGTAGCGCAGCGGGTCACCGCCCCGGATCGACCAGGAGCCGTCCGGCTTGTGGAAGAAGCCGTCCAGCCGCGCCGCCGCCGCGGACCGTCCGCCCATCGCGTCGGCCAGACCCTGGACGTCCTGCGGCACCATCCAGGTGTAGGTGGCGCTGGTTCCCTGAGCGAAGCCCCGGTCGCTGCCGGGGTCGAAGGGGGTCACCCAAGAGCCGTCCAGATTGCGGGCCTGGATGTAACCTTCGCCGTCCGTCGCCCGGGGATTGAAGACATTGCGCCAGTAGCCGGCCCGCTCGGTGAACTCCTCGGCCTCCTTCTCCCGCCCCAGCAGCCGTGCCCAGCCCGCGAGTGCGGAGTCCGCGACCGAGGCTTCCAGGGTCTCGGCGGCTCCGCCCCAGCAGTGACAGACGTCGTGAGCGGCGTAGTGACTGGCCTTGTACTGCGCGAGGTTGGGGCGCTGCCCGACACACTGGCCCGGGCAGCCGGCGTCGAGGAGGCCGTCGGGATGCGGGACGGTGGCCTGGCGTACCAGTGAGTCGAAGGCGCCCTGTACGTCGAAGTTCCGTACGCCCATCGCGTAGAAGGTGGCCAGCGTCGCCGCCGAGGGGTCGCCGGTCATGACGTGAGTGGCGCCGCTGATGTGCACCCATCGGTCCCACACGTCGCCGTTCTGGCGGGCGAAGTTGTACAGCGACTGGGCGTAGTCACCGGCGAGGCGAGGCTTGAGCAGCGCGAGGAGCTGTATGTGGGCGCGGTACTGGTCCCACCCGGAGAAATTGCTGTACTGCGCCGTCTGGCCCTTCTCTATCCGGTGCGGTTGGCCGTCCATGCCCGGGTAGCGGCCGTCGGTGTCGCTGACCACGTTGGGCTGCAGCAGCGAGTGGTACAGAGCGGTGTAGAAGGCGGTGCGGCGGGCGGGCGTGCCGCCGCTGATCCTGACGCTGCCCAGCTCCCGGTTCCAGGTGCGCAAGCCGGCGGCGGCGACGTCGTCGACACCGTCGTCCGGCCCGATCTCCTCACGCAGGTTGGCCTCGGCGCCTGCCAGGCTCACGTACGAGATGCCCAGCCGCATGTGGACATCGTTGTCGCGGCGGGTGTCGAACCCCACGTACCCACCGGAGCCGCGGCCCGCCCGGTCCGTTCCGGTGGCGTAACCCTCGCCGCCCCCGGCGGACGTGGTGCCCGGGGCGAGGGTGCCGTCCTTCCAGGTTCCGGTGGAGGCGAACGCCCGGTCGAAGGAGGCGCTGAAGTACAGCTTGTAGTAGCTCTTGCGGTTGTTCACACCGCCGTTGGCGCGCCGCCCGCAGAAGGCGCCGGTGTGGACCCAGCCGGTGACCTTGCGCTTGGCTCTGTCGATGTCGATGTGCGCGTCCTCGCTTCCATTGAGCGAGTTCGAGACCCTGAAGAGCAGGTTGGCGGGTTTCCCGGCCGGGAAGGTGAAGTCGGCGACGCCGGCGCGCCGGGAAACCGCCAGGTCTGCCTGGACACCCGAGTCCAGGCCGAGTGTGTACCGGCCGGGTACGGCTCGTTCGTCGTCGTGGGAGAAGCCGGCCGCGTAGACCTCGTCCTTGGTGTCGGCGGACGGGGAGGAGGTGACGTCTCCCGCGAAGGGCATGACGGGGACGTCGCCCGCGGCCCCGGGATGGCACCCGGCGCCGTTGACATGAGTCAGGCTCAGGCCGCGGATGCGCGTGGTGTCGTAGTGGTAGCCGTTGGCGGCACCGGTGCTGGTCTGGTCACCGGCCGTGCTGGTCGGGGACCAGGAGATCATGCCGTACGGCAGGACGGCTCCGGGATACGTGTTACCGCCGTTCGCCGAACCGATCAGGGGGTCGACCCAGGAGGCGGGTTGCTCGATCGGGGCCGTCGCCGAGGACGACGCGGGCACCGGCAGCGCCACGGTGAGGGCCGCGGCGAGCGCTGAGCTCACCCCGAGGACGGCGGTGCGCCTGACGCCCCGTTCCATGGGCGACCGCATCGGTCTTGAGGACATCGCCTGACAACCTTTCGCAGGACCTGCGCGGGCCGGCCGGCCCACGGGCGGGATCATTGCCCGGCGGGGAGCGTGGAAACCTCGGCGCGGGCGGAGCGGAAGCCGCCGGGTGGACGGTGAACCGGCCGCCCGGTGCGGCGCGGCCGTCGGGCCGGTCCCGTGACACCGTGATCCGGCGTCCGACCCGACGGCCGCGCGGCGTCACGCGGTGGTGTTCCTCACCCGCTGCAGCAGGCGTGCCGTGCCTTCTCCACGTACGCGTGCCCGTGCCACCAGAACTTCCTGTTGCCCGGATGGTCGGGGACGGGCGGGAGTTCGGCGCCGCCGTCCGGCTTCCGCAGGCCGGAGGTCGAAGTCCCGGAGAACGGCCGCATCAGGGAGTCGACGGTGTGCGCGATGCCGGACACGAGCACCTGTTCGACGTTGGCGGCGTCCTTGATGTCGGCGAGCGGGTCGCCGTCGACGACCGCGAGGTCGGCGTACATCCCGCGTTCGATCCGGCCCAGGTCCTCGCCCAGTGTCTCGCCCGCCAGGCTCGTCGCCGTCACCAGTGCCTCGTACGGGGTGAACCCGTAGGTGACCATGGCACGCAGGTTCATGTGCAGGCTGACGGCCGCGTGGTCGATCGGGGCGTCGGTGCCGAGGACGATCCGGCCTCCTGCGCGGAAGATGCCGAGGGCCTGCCGGACCTGCTCGCGGAGGTTCGCGCGCCGAGCGGTCTGATCGGTCCGGCTCGCCGCGTCGGCGCTCTCCCGGAGGGCGGCCATGCGCCACGGCGGGTTCAGTGTCCGTACCCGGCGGTCCTCGACCAGGGACCTGTCTTCCCGGTACAGGGTCGTCGAGCCGAAGAGGGTCGGTGTCCGGGCCATGTCCGACGCCACGAAGAGGGCCGTGACGTCGGAGTAGCCCGTTCCGAGGGGTGTCACGGTACGCGAGTAGCCGAAGCGGTTCGTCGCCCCCGTGTGCTCCATCGCGTCACCGCCGAACGCCATGGCCGGGTAGTGATAGTGCGAGGTGACGGGGATACCGACCCCGTGCGCGAAGGCGACGACCCGCTTGTGCCACATGACCGGCAGGCGGACGTAGCACTTCATGAGGTCGTACTCCAGGCTCTTCGCGCGCTCCAGTTCCAGCTCGAGCTGTGCGCCGGTGAAGGTGGGGCGCATGAAGTTGTAGTAGATGCGCGGCCCGTCGACCGCCTCGCCCGTCGCGAAGTACCTGGGCGCGATCCGGGCGCCGGACCGCGTGGCCTCGCGCTCCTCGACCATGTGGTACGCCGGGCTCCCCGGAGACCTCGTCGTGGTCACGCCCAGGGAGAGCCAGAGCCTCCCCTGGCGGTCGCCGTAGGCATAGCCCTGCATCTCCCGGTGGTGGTGCATGTCGATGAGCCCGGGCATCACCAGCCGGTCGCGTGCGTCGACGAGCTTGCCCGCCCGGCCCTCGGCGTGCGGCTCCACGGCACTGATCCGGTGCCCTTCGACGACGATGTCGACGTCGCGCCGGATCTCCTGGCGGACGCCGTCCCACATCCGGCCCGCGTGCACCACGGTGCGCTCCGGCGGCCGGACGGCGGTCCACGTCAGCGGCACGGCGACCGTGCGAGGGCGCCCGCCCTCCGCCCGTACCAGGCGGAGCCTGCCGTTGTTGAGGTACAGGAGGTGCTTCGAGTCGCCGCTCCACGACGGCGCGTCGGTCACTTCGCCGGTGATCTGCCGGGGTTCACCGACCGGCGTTCCGTCCTTGGCGACGTCCACGGTGTACAGGACGCTCGCGACCGCGAACGCCATGCGCCTGCCGTCGGGGGACCAGACGGGTCCGTCGTCCCCCCGGGTCTGGATCGAACGGCCGGCCACGGCCTCGACGTATCTGCCCCGCCCGGTGGTCCGGTCGACGAGCAGGATCTGGCTCAGTCCTTCACGGAATCTCGCCGAGTACGGTTTCACCGCCGCCAGGGCGATCGTCTCGCCGTCGGGGGACCACGTGGGTCTTCCGGGCTCGAACGTCGCGGTGAAGACGCGGCGCACACCGCCGCTCGCCACGTCGACGGTCCACAGCGCGCCGTCCTGGTCCAGGAAGGCGATCTCCTTTCCGGTGGGCGACCACGCCGCGGACACCGCCGCCCTGGTACCGAGGTCGGTCAGTTGCCGGTCTCGGCCCGTGTCGAGATCCCTGATCCAGATGTCGAGCGTCCCGCCGCGGTCCGTCGAGTACGCCAGCCGCTTCCCGTCGGGCGACCAGGCGGGATCGCACTTCCACCAGTGGTCGCGGGTCAACGGCTGCGGCGCACGGCCGATCCGCATGACGTAGAGGTCATTGAGCGCCCGGAAGGCGATGTGCTCGCCGTCGGGGGACAGCACCGGGCTTCCGATTCCGCGCACGGGCCGCGGGCCGGTGCTCTCGAAGTCGGACCGGCGCCTGGTGTACCTGGGCCTCCGGGTGGTGACGGCGGCGGAGAAGCCGATGGTGCGGGCGCCCGTGCCGTTGAGCGACCGCACGCGGATCCTGCCGTTCGCGGTGTACACGAAGCGTTCACGGTCGATCCACGACACCCTGAACGGGAAGGTCTCCTCGTCGTCGACGAGGGGCGTGTCACCGCTCATGAGGTGGCAGCGCCCGTCGTAGGTCAGGTGGTGGACCAGGCCGGTGCCGTCCTGGGTCCACTCCGGCTGGTGGATCACCTGGCCCGCGGGCACGGTGACGTGGGTGCTGCGCCGGCCGGTGGTGCGGTCCACGACCTCGATACGGGTGTTGTCCACCACGAAGGCCACCCGGTCGCCGTCCGGCGACCAGGCCGGCTCGTACTCCTCACCGGGTCCGTCGGCGAGTACGGCGATCCGTCCGCTGCCGACGTCGTACGTGTGGATCGCGTAGCCGCCCGACGCGTCGCCCGAGAAGACGATCGTGCGCCCGTCCGGTGACCAGCGCGGTTCCCGGTGGTCGAAGGGCCCCTCGGTCAACTGGCGCAGGCCACTGCCGTCGGGCCGTACGGTCCAGAGGTTGAAGACACCGTCTCGGTAGGACTGGAAGACCAACCGGCCGCCGTCCGGAGACCAGTCGGGCTGCGCGATGTCGAACAGGTCGCTGGTCAGCCGCCGCGCCTGCCCGCCCGACGCCGGCATGACCCACAGGACCCCCAGCAGGTCGAGGGCGATCCACCGGCCGTCGGGCGAGACCCGTGCCCCGAACGTGGTGCCCGCGTCCAGGCGCAGGTCGCCGCCGGTGCCGGGGCCCGCCGCGAGGGCAGCCGGCCCGGTCAACGAGGTCATCGCCACGGCGGCGCCGGCGCCCGCCAGGAACCCGCGGCGGGACACCGGGGACCTCCTCGCCCGTCGGCCGGCCCCGGTTCCGGCTTCCTCCGGTGATGCCGCAGAATCCGCTACGTTCACAGCACATCCCTCCAGCCGTAGGAGGCGCCCGCCACCGGGCACGCCCGCTCGTGAGTTGCCCTGCCCGGCCGAGGGGTTTACCGGGGATCCGGTCGGGATGCTCCGACGGGGTTCGGCTCAGCCGCGGCGGCTGCGCGGGTTCGTCTCGCGGTGACGCGACCGGTGGCGCTCGTACGTGCCGGCCGGCGCTTCGGACCGAGGAGGACGGAAGTTGACGCGCAGCCGGCTCCACGGCCGATCCGGTCCGGCAGGCCGGCTCGGGAGGTCCGCCGTCGGGATGCCGGTGAACCGCGGGGCCTGGACCGGCTGCTCACCGGGGACGGGCCGGAGGGCTCGCCCGCTCGGGGAGCGGCGACGAGCGTGTCGTCGGCTACGAGGCCGGGGCGGTCGCGCGGGCTGCGGCCGCCGGCAGGTCCACGCCGCGGGCGACGACTGGCCGCACGCTTCCCTCGGCCAGGCGATAGGACAGGCCGACGACTGCCGTGCGCCCGGAGGCGACCTGGTCGGCGAGTTCCCGCGAACGGTCCAGGAGGAGGTCGACGGTGTGACGGACGTGCGTATCGATGAAACCGTCGTTCTCGCTCACGCCGGCGGCCTGCGCCGCCAGCACACTGGGGGTCACCCGCTCGATCACGTCCCGCACGTACCCACGGGCGATCGTGCCGTTCTCCACGGCCCCGCGGGTCGCCGCGATGGCACCGCAGGCGTCATGGCCGAGGACCACGACCAGGGGGCTGCCGAGCACCTTGGTCCCGTACTCGATGCTGCCGAGGACCTCGGGCCCCACGGCGTGCCCGGCGGTGCGCACGACGAACAGGTCCCCCAGCCCCTGGTCGAAGATGATCTCGGCGGCCAGGCGGGAGTCGGAGCATCCGAGCAGTACGGCGAACGGGTGCTGGGCGTACGCCGTGTCGGCGCGGCGACCGGCGTCCTGGTTGGGGTGGCGGGGCGTGCCGCCGGTGAAGCGCCGGTTGCCCGCCAGGAGCTGGTCGAGGGCTTCGAGCGGGGTGGCCGGGGTGTCGGTGGTGTCGTCACTCATGGGCCGCAGAGTACGGCCGTACCCGGCTCGACGGCGTGCCGGGGGGCCGTGTCGGCGCGCTGCGTTCGGTCCCGCATCGCATGCTCACGCAGACCTTGCGGCATCTGGAGCGCGACGGGCTGGTGTCGCGGACGGTGATCCCGGCCGTCCCGGTCCGCGTCGAATACGAACTGACCGCGCTCGGGCACTCGTTGCTGCCGCGGCACCGGCGGCGGCAGGCCCGCCGGAGCGTGCCGGGCTGCCCCGCGGCGGGTTCCGCGCCCGGACCGCACGGCTGGTACCGCGTCGTCGTCCGGCCGTCGCCCCGAGCCGACGTGCCAAGCACAGGACTAGGCTGATCGGCGGTCCCGTCGCCCGCCTGACCTGGAGTGTCGTATGCCCGAACCGCTGACCGTCGCCGTCGCCCAGCCCCGCTGCGTCGACCTGGACGTCGCCGCCAACGCCGCTTCGCACGCCGGGGCAGTGCTGCGTGCCGGGGCGCGTCTGGTCGTCTTCCCGGAGCTCTCGCTCACCGGGTACGACCTCGCTGCACCGACCGTGGCCACGGACGATCCCCGGCTCGCCCCACTGATCGACGCGTGCCGTGACACGGGAGCGACGGCGCTGGCCGGCGCTCCCGTACGGGGAGCAGACGGGCGGGAGTACATCGCGACTCTGTCCGTCACGGGCGAAGGGGTGGCGCTGGTGTACGCGAAGATGCATCTGCACGGAGACGAGACGCTCCGCTTCACCCCGGGCGACAAGCCGGCGGTGCTGGAGATCGACGGGTGGCGGATGGGGCTCGCCGTGTGCCGGGACGCCGCGGTGCCGCAGCACGCGGCGGACACAGCGGCGTTGGGCATCGACGCGTATGTCGCCAGCACGCTCTACGGTGCCGGTCCTGAGCAGTCGGCCCGTAGGGACGGCCACATGAGGGAACGGGCAGTGACCCATGCCGCGTGGGTTGTGCTCTCGACCGTGGCGGGGCCGAGTGGCGAGTACCGGGAGACCTCCGGTGGCTCCGGGGTGTGGTCGCCCGACGGCTCACTGGCAGCACAGGCCGGCCCCGAGCCGGGTGCCGTGGTGACCGCGATTCTCGAGTGACGGTTCGTGGGCGTGGCCCCAAGTGTGGCAGCCGGCGGACCTTCTGAGCCCCGGTGGCAAAGGCTCCTACTCCCGAGCCTCGGCGCACTGCGCCGCCGTACGGCCCGCACCGCTGCCGTCAGCGCCCTCGCCGCCGTGGCCTGCGCCACTGTCATGGCCGGCAGCGCCGGAGCCATCGTGAACGGATCGGACTCCACCGAGCGCTACCCGTTCATGGCGACCACCCCCGAGTCGGCCCCCGAGTTCAGGTTCCGGGACCGGCTGCAGGAGCTGAACACCCGCAGGGGAGCTGAATCGGATTGCGCGCCGGGCTACGCGGGCCCGACCCGGCTGTGCACCGTCACCACCGTGCCCGGGGCCATGGCCTGCTTCGGGGACTCCGGCGGACCGCGGATCCAGAAGGGCCGGAACGGACGCTGGGAGCGACCTCGCCGAGACGGGAACGAACGGCAGCCACGGCGATCGCCGGTACGGGCGCCGCGCTCGTCGTCGCCGGTGGCGGCACCGCCGTGGCGGTACGCCGCCGCGGGAACCGCCGCGCCGCCTAGAAGGCGTCCGATGAGTGTTCATGCCGTGGTGGCGGAACACTCGTGTGACGGCGCGGCCCCGACGTCGAGGACCGCGCCGCGTGATCGCTTCCCCTGCCGGATGCGTGGCGGGCGTGCGAGCGGGGCGGGTGGCGCTGCTAGCCCTGCTTGATGGCGGAGATGTCGAGTTCCAGGACGATCTTGTCGCCGACCAGGACGCCGCCTCCTTCCAGGGCCGCGTTCCAGGTGATGCCGAACTCCTTGCGGGAGATGGTGACCGAGCCTTCCAGGCCGACGCGCAGGTTGCCGTAGGGGTCGATGGTGTTGCCCGTGTACTCGAAGCCGATGGTGACCGGCTTGGTGGTGTCCTTGATGGTGAGGTCGCCCGTGACCAGGTATTCGGTGTCGGACTTCTGCTCGACCCGGGTGGAGCGGAAGGTGATGTCGGGGAACGTCGGCGCGTCCAGGAAGTCGTTGGTGCGCAGGTGCTGGTCGCGCTGCTCGACGCCGGTGTCGATGCTCTGCGTCTTGATCACCACCTGGCCGGTGGAATTGGCCGGGGTGGCGCCGTCCAGGTGCGCGGTGCCTTCGAACTGGTGGAAGGCGCCGCGCACCTTGGTGACCATGGCGTGGCGGGCGACGAAGCCGATCCGGGTGTGGGCCGGGTCGAGGACGTAGTCCCCGGTGAGCTCAGAGATGTCGACGGTCACGTTCAGGTGCCTCCGTAGGTCCGGATCCCGGCGACGGCCCGCCGGGATCGCTTCCGAAGCACGCTAGGGGGCCGGCGGGTCCCGGCCTGGCCGAACGCGCGTGGTCGTAGAGGATTGCACCCTGACCGGTGACCCCGGAACACCGCCTTGCCGCTGACGGCCTCGCGGCGTGCCTCCGGCAAGGGCCGGCTCGGGCTGCGGCCCGGTGGCGACGTCGCCGGGCGGGCCAGCGTTCCGGTGGGCCACGTCGGACGTCGGAGGCACGCCTTGACCGGGGCGTCTGTGCCGCTCGTACGGTGCGGCGATGAGTTCGGACGACGGATCGGGTCTGCCCTGGTATGACTCGCATCATCGCAGACATCTCGGTCTCCCTGGACGGCTTCGTCACCGGGCCGGATCCCGGCCCGGGCAACGGTCTGGGCACCGGTGGCGAGGCGCTGCACACATGGGCGTTCTCCGACGACGCCGACGACCGCCGGGTCCTGCGGGAGGGGACCGCCCGTTCGGGCGCCGTCGTCCTCGGCCGCCACCTGTTCGACGTGGTCGACGGGCCCGGGGGCTGGGACGACACGACCGGCTACGGCGCCGGCGAAGTGGGCAAGCCCGCGTTCGTCGTCGTGACGAGCTCGCCGCCGGAGTCGGTGCGGACGGCCGACCTCGACTGGACGTTCGTCACCACCGGGCTGCCCGACGCCGTCACCGCCGCGCGTGAGCGAGCCGAGGCGGCGTCGTCGGACAGCGGCAGGGACCTCGACGTCATCCTCATGGGCGGCGGCGCCACGATCGGCTCGGCACTCGACGCCGGGCTGGTCGACACGCTGAGCCTGCACCTCGCGCCCGTCGTGCTGGGCGCCGGGACACCCCTGTTCACCGGCGAAGCGCGGTACACGCTGGTGCAGCGCAGCGTGATCCCGACATCGACCGCGACGCACCTGACCTACGACCTCCTCCGGTGATCCGATGACCACTGTCAACGCCAATGAGACGGTCCTGGGCATCGAGTCGTTCGGCGACGACGACGCGCCGCTCGTCCTGCTCGCGGGCGGAACGACGATGCTCTCCTGGCCCGACGCGCTGTGCGAGCGCCTCGCCGCCGGCGGGCGCCGTGTGGTGCGCTACGACCTGCGCGACAGCGGCGAGTCGACGACGACGGATCCGGAGGCGCCCGCCTACACCCTGCGTGCCCTCGCCGACGACGCGGCGGCCCTTGCCGGCGCGCTCGGCGGGGGGCCTGCTCACCTCGCGGGGATCGGCGTCGGCGGGATGGTCGCCCAGGTGGCCGTGCTCGACCATCCGGACGCGTTCTCGGCGCTCACCCTGGTCGGCACCCGCGCGGTCGCACCCGGCCCGCCCGACGACGACCTCCCCGACCACGACCGGGCGACGATGCGCCGGCTGTTCGCGTGCCCGATGCCCGACTGGACCGACCGCGAGGCGGTCGCGGAGTTCGCCGCCGCCGGTGCGGAGATCCGCGGAGACGACCCCGTCGCCGCGCGTGCGGTCGCCGCCCGCGTCTGGGACCGCACGCCCGGCACCGCACCCCCCGTCCAGATGGCCAACCAGCTGGGCATGGTGTTCTCCAGGCTGGACTGCGAACCCCGCTGGCGCGAGCGCCTGCCCGAGATCGACGTCCCCACGCTGGTCGTCCACGGCCGGCGCGACCGGTTCTTCCCCGTCGGCAACGGCGAGGCGCTCGCGCGCGAGATCTCCGGGGCACGCCTGCTCGTCCTCGAGGAGGCCGCCACCGCGATCCCCGATGCGGCGGTCGACGAGATCACCGAGGCGATGCTCACGCTCGGATAGCGGCCGGCGGGTACCGCGGGTCCGGCCTCCGCGCGGCAGTGGACGGCGAAGGCTGGATCCGGCCATGGATCGCGATCCGGCGAGCAGCAGGTCTTCTGCAGATCGCGCCCGGACGGACGATCAGGTGCGGTACTGCCACGCGATGGCTTCCAGGGTTCGGCGATGGTCGGTCCACCGCCGTCCACGGACCGGATCGCGCGGCATCAGCGGCTCGATCCGGTCCCGCATCGCATCAGTGATCACTGAGCGGACGGACACGTCCGATCAACTGATCCGCCCATCATGGACTCTAGGGGCGGAACGGGCCGGTGACCTCGTAGGTGATGCCGCCCGAGGAGCTGCCGCTGGTGCCGCGCTGGCTGGAGAAGTAGAGGCGGGTGCCGTCGGGGGAGAAGGCCGGACCGGTGATCTCGGAGCCGGACTGGCCGGTGACGCGGAGGAAGGGAGCGACGACGTCGTCCGGGGTGATGATGCAGATCTCCATGTTGCCGCCGTCCTCGGCGACGAACAGGTCGCCGGAGGAGGAGCCGGTGACGTTGTCGACGCCGGTCAGCGGGGCGGGACCGGGGTTGACCAGGTTGTCGTCGTAGGCCAGCTCGTAGGTGTTGTTCTGCAGATTGAGCTGCCACAGGCGGTTGTCGCCCTTGGTGGTGAACCAGACGGTGTCGTTGGCGTAGTGGCAGCCCTCGCCGCCGTTGAACACCTTCGCGCCGGAGACCTGCGTGCGGGTCGTGGTCGGGGAGCCGTCGGGGTCGGGTACGTTCGCCCAGGTGAACGAGCCGGAGGTGCCCGTCCCCGCCTTCAGGACCTGGAGCGTTCCGGAGGACAGGTCGCCCCAGGCGGTGGGAACGAAGCGGTAGAAGCAGCCGTTGCTCTCGTCCTCGGTCAGGTAGATCACCTTGCGGACCGGGTCGGCCGCGGCCGCCTCGTGCTTGAACCTGCCCATCGCGTCACGGCGTACGGCGGCCTTCACCCCGTACGGGTCGGTCTCGTAGACGTAGCCGAGGCTGACCTCCTCACAGGAGAGCCAGGTGTTCCACGGGGTCTTGCCGCCCGCGCAGTTCTGCCGGGTGCCGGACAGGATGCGGTGGGCGCCGCTGATCGTGCCCGAGGAGTTGAACTTCACGGCGCTCGCGCCGCCGCCGGGGTTGATCTCGGAGTTGGAGACGTAGATCCAGCCGGAGCCGTCGGCGAAACAGGCGCCGCCGTCCGGAGCGCTGTGCCACGTGTACGACGTGCCGGCGACGGTCTGGCCCGACCGGGCGATCACGCGGCTGCTGAAACCGCTCGGCAACTGGATGCCGTTGACGTCGGCCGACCCCAGGGCACCGTACGGGCCGGGGCCGTTCTGGGCCGGGGCCGCGTAGGCGGCGCCGTGCATGAGGGTGCCGCCGAAGGCTGCGGCCGAGGTGCCGATGACTGCCCCGCGCAGGAAAGTGCGACGTTCCACGGTCACTCCACGAAAGGTCGGTGACTGCTCCGCTGCCGGTCGGCGGCGGAGTCGCGCGCTCCGCACGTTAGGAGCGGGGAGTTGACACCACATCAACGAAGGGCAAAGGGGATTCGACGGATGGCCGGCTTTGTCGGGCAGTGGTGACGTTCCCCTGTCGATGAGGTCCTGGGCGACTCGGCCCACGATCCGTTCGGTGACGGGTACGTGCGGTTCGGGTGCAGGCCACCACACCGGCCAGAGCCTGTCGAGCTTCCGGACGGCTCGGTGAAGCAGGCATCCTGGGGACGAGGAGCGGATCGGCCCGGGGGAGCGGAATGTGCCGGAACGACTGACGGAGCGGTTACTGGTGGACCTGCTGCCGGATGCCCGCGTGGCGCTGCAGCAGTGGCCGTCCGGCGAGTTCCCCAGCCCCGTGGGCACGCCCACACCGCTGGTGTGGCCGCTGGCGGAGGCCGAACTCGCCGAGCTGCGCTGGTACCTGGAGAGTTACCTGCACACCCCGTTCGGTGTGTACGGCGAACGTGGGCCGCGGACGGCCGCGCGGCTGCCCGAGTGGGGCGCGCGGATCTTCGACGCCGTCTTTCCCGCCGGTCCGGCCCGTGACGCGTGGACAAGGGCTCGGGCTCGGGCCGAGGCCCGGGGCGACGGCCCCGCGGAACTCGTCGTGCGTTCGGCCTCGGCGGAACTTCTCGGTCTGCCGTGGGAGTTGATGGCTGAAGAGGGCCGGCCCGCACCACTCGTCCTGGGCGGGGCGGCGATCACTCGCAGTCTGCCCGCCGCCGATCTGCGACAGGTGTTCGGCGTGGAAGGGGCCCGGCTGCGGGTGCTGATGGTGATCTCGCGACCGGAGGGCACCACGGACGTCGGCTACCGGATGATCGCCCGGCCGCTGCTGCGACGGCTCGAAGCGGTGCGCGGCCGGGTGGAACTCGTCGTGCTGCGCCCGCCGACCCTGGCGCGACTGGAAGAGGAGCTGCGCGCGGCGCAGGAGGCCGGCGAGCCGTTCCAGATCGTCCACTTCGACGGCCACGGCAAGTTCGGCCGGTTCCCCGGCCGTGTCGGCGGCATCGTCCCGGCCCGGTTCCCCGGCCGTGCCGGCGGCATCGTCCCGGCCGGGACGGCGTCCCCCGCGGACGCCCCGCAGGGGCTGCTGGCCTTCGAAGCCCCGTCGGGCGGGACGGACTGGGTGGCGGCAGGCCGGGTGGCGCGGGTGCTGGCCGCGTCGCGGGTGCCGGTGGTGGTGCTCAACGCCTGCGAGTCGGGGACGGTCGGTGCGCGGGTGGAGGCCGCGTTGGCCACCCGCCTGCTGCAGGAGGGCACGGCCGCGGTGGTCGCCATGGCCTACCGGGTGTACACAGTGGCGGCGGCCGAGTTCATGACCGCTTTCTACGAGAGGCTGTTCGCCGGCGACGGCATGTCCGAGGCGGTGGCGGCCGGCCGTCACCGCTTGGCGAGCGCGGACCAGCGGCCCTCCCGCAAGGGACCGCTCGCGCTGGCCGACTGGATGGTCCCGGTGCTGTACGCGCGCGGAGACGTGCGGTTCCCCGAGCTGCACACCGCGCGTGGCGGCCGGGAGCCGATCGGAGACCTGCTGGACCGCATGCGCCGGCGCGCCGCCGGCCCGCACCGTTCGGCGGACGGGGCCGTGGCGGCCGCCGACGAGGACGGTCTGCCGGCGGAAGTCGGCGAGTTCGTCGGCCGGGACGCCCCCTTGTACCTGCTGGACGTCGCGGCACGGCAGCAGCGGGTGGTGGTGCTGCACGGCACCGGCGGGACGGGCAAGACCGAGCTGGCCAAGACGTTCGGCCGCTGGTGCCGCGACACCGGCGCGGTGGACGATCCGTCCTGGGTGATCTGGCATTCGTTCGAGCCCGGCGCGGCATCCTTCGGCGTGGACGCGGTGCTCGACGCCGTGGGACGCCGGGTGTGGGGCGACCGCTTCGTCCAGCTCGAGCGCGGTGAAGCGCGGGCCGCGACCGAGGAACTCCTCGCAGGCAAAAGGGTGTTGCTGATCTGGGACAACTTCGAGTCCGCGCACACGATGCCCGACCCCCGCCGGACCACCCCGCCCCTGGACGAGGAGGAGCGGGACGCACTCCGCCGGTTCCTGCGCCGCGTCGCGGAGGGCGGGCGCAGCACCGTGGTGATCACCAGCCGCACCACCGAGGACTGGCTCGGCGGGCCGGACACCGTGGCCCGGGTGAGGATCGGCGGGCTGGAGCCGGGAGAGGCCAACGAATACGTCGACCAGCTCCTCGCGCCGTATCCCGACGCCCGCCGGCGGCGCGGCTCCGAAGCATTCGGAGAGCTGATGCAGTGGCTGGACGGGCATCCGCTGAGCATGCGGCTGACCCTGCCGCACCTGCAGACCACCAGCGCGGCGAAGCTGTTGGCCGGCTTGCGGGGCACGGCTCCGTTGCCCGCCGGCAGCGCCGGGGACGGCGACCGGACCGCTTCCCTGTCCGCCTGCGTCGCCTACTCCTTCACCCACCTGGACCCGGACGACCAGCAGGCCCTCGGCGTACTCGGCCTGCTCCACGACGTGACGAGCTGCTGGGTCCTCGCGACGTTCTCCATGGTGTCCGGCGTTCCCGTGAAGTACCGGAACCGTTCCGCGGCCCAGTGGGCGGCGGCGCTGGACCGGGCGGCGGGCGTGGGGCTGGTCGTCCCTCTCGGGGGCGGCCTGTACCGCGTCCATCCCGCCCTGCCCGCCTACCTCGCCCACCTCGGGCCGGATTCCCCGACCGAACGGCCCGGCACCGACGGGGAGACCGCCGCAACGCTGCACGCCCTGCTGGACGCGCACGCCGCCTTCAGCATCGTGCTGGCCGGACGTCTCCGGGGGCCGGACGCCGAGAACGTGCTGGCCATGACCGACCACCAGTACCGCACGCTCGGCGCTCTGCTCGGCCACGCGCTGGACAACCGGTCGTGGCCGCCGGCCTTGGGGATCTTCGGATTGCTGATCATGTACTGGGACGCGAGGGGGCTTGCCGAAGAGTCCCGCGCGTGGCTGGACCGTGCTCTCACCGTCCTGGAGCAGCCCGAAGCGGCTGCCCTGGCCACCGATGCGTCCGCGGTCCTGTGGCTGGTCCTGGCCGAGGCGGACGCCGTGAGCCTGGCGCGGTCCGGCCGCCTGGACCAGGCCGAACGCGCCTACCGCTCGGTGCTCCGTCTCGCGGAGGAGCAACCGGACGCGACGCACGTGCAAGAAGACCTCACCTCCGTCTTCCTCGGCCTCGGCAACGTGGCCCGGATGCGGGGCGAACTGGACAAGGCGGAGGACTGGTACCACAAGGCCCGCGGGCGCCAGAGGTCGCTCGGTGATCGCCCGGGCCTCGCCGCCACCTGTCATCAGCTCGCACGCGTAGCCCAAGATCGCGGAGAGCTGGAGGGGGCCGAGCGCTGGTACCGCGAATCCCTCGGCCTCTTCAGGGAACTGCGTGACAACGCGGGCAGCGGCCAGTGCTGTTACGGCCTGGGGATTGTCGCCAGGATGCGGGGCGACCTGAACGGGGCGGAGGACTGGTACCGGGAGTGCCTCGTGCTTCAGCACTCCGACCGCCCCAACCTCGCCAACACCTACCAGGGTCTGGGGGTCGTCGCCAGGCTGCGGGGCGAACTGGACGAGGCGGAGGGGTGGTTCCGCCGGTGCCTCCTCATCCAGGAGGAGCTCGACGACCGCAGCGGGCGCGCCACCACCTACCACCAGCTCGGCATGGTGGACCTGGAGCGCGGAGAGCTCGACCGGGCCGAGCGCTGGTACCTGCGTTCACTGGAGCTCAAGGAGGCCCTCCACAACCGCCGCGGGCTCGCCGACGCTTATCACGAGCTCGGCAGGGTGGAGCAGGAACGCGGAAAGTTCGACCGTGCCGAAGAACTGTTCCACGAGAGCATCTCCGCCCGGAAGTCCGTCGACGACCGTCCCGGCCTGGCCCTCGCCTATGCGCAGCTCGCGCTCCTCGCCGAGGAGCGGGGGCGGCAGGTGGAGGCCCTGCGGTGGGCGGTCACCTGCGTGACGCTCTTCGACGGGGTGCCGCACCCGTTGACCGGTACCGGGCCCGAGCATCTGAAGCGCATGGCGCGGGACATGGGCGCGGACGCGGTCGGACGGATCTGGTGGGAGGTGACCGGGCGGGAACTCCCGGCCCCCGTAAGGCATTACCTTCTTACCGATCCCCTCGCGGACGCGTGAGCCGCAGCCGACCTCCGGAGACCCGACATGACCGATCCCGCAGCCGCCGGTGCCCGGGCCGCAGCCGCCCGGCTGACCGGGTCGCACGGACCCGACCTCGCCCCCGAGGTGGAAGCCGCCCTGTACGCCCGGTCCGGCACCTCCGGGCCCGTCCAGTACACCGATCCGGTGGCCGTGGCCGCACTGATCGTGTCCGTCGCCCAACTGGCCTGGACCGTCTACCAGGACCGCCGGAGGACCGACCCCGAACCGCCGCCGGAGGTGATCGCACGGCACGTCCGGGTCCGGCTCGCCCGGGAGCCCGAGGTGCCGGGCCCGGAGCTCGAACCGGCGGACCGTGACCGGATCATCGAGGTCGTGATCGAGGAGACCGTCCGCTCCGCCGCCGAGGACGGCACCGCCCCGGAGACGGACTGAGCCCGGAGCCCGCCGTTCAGCGTGTGAGGGCCGGGGAAATGTGCGACCGCGAGAGCGAGGCGTTGACGCCGGCCGCTCAGCCCCGCGGCGCCGGCGGCGGGCCTGCCGCCGGCGACCCACTCGCGTCCTGGCCTCCGGCGCGTCAGGGCTGCCGGGACTGGGACAGCCCCTGGGGCCGCCGGGTCGGCAGTCGTTGCGCGGTGACCGGTGCGAGCGTGTAAGGTTTGGCGCTGCGAAGGGGAGTAGTCCCGCAATACCGCTGGTCGACACACTGGACAGATGTCTGTCCCGGCCATCGGGCCTCGGCGTCAGCCGCGGCGGACGAGACCTTCGGCCATGCATGACCACCGTGTCCGCACACCCGTGCGGGCCGTACCGTCGTGCCGGGCCGAACCGGTTCTCGCCGCCCGCACAGGTGCTGCGTCAGCCGGTGGCCCGGCCCAGCAGAAAGCATCAGGATGACTTTCGACCCCGTGGCGATCCTCACTGCCTTTGGGCTGATCTTCCTCGCCGAACTCCCCGACAAGACGATGTTCGCGTCCCTGGCCATGGGCACCCGCATGCGCCCCCTTTACGTGTGGTTCGGAACCTCCACCGCGTTCATCGTTCACGTCGCCATCGCCGTCGGCGCGGGCAGCCTCCTCAGCCTGCTCCCCGACATGGCGGTCAAGCTCGTCTCGGCTGCCCTGTTCGCCTTCGGCGCCATCGTGCTCCTGCGCAGCGGCGGAGACGACGAGGACGACGAAGACGGGGCGAAGACCATGACCGGCTTCTGGCCCGTCTACACGACTGCCTTCATGGCCGTCTTCATCAGCGAGTGGGGCGATCTCACCCAGATCACCACGGCCAACCTCGCCGCCACCAACGGCTGGCTCTCCACCGCCATCGGGTCCGCGGCCGCCCTGATGTCGGTCTCCGCCCTCGCCCTGCTCGCAGGGCGCTTCATCGCCAAGCGCGTTCCCCTCAAGACCGTCCAGCGCTTCGGGGGCGTGTGCATGGCCGCACTGGCGGTGTGGACACTTGTCGAGGCCTTCACCGGCTAGGACGGGCCGGGCGGTGGCCCCTGCGCCTGCCTGTGTTCACACGTGAAGCGGGCCCCGGCTCGTGCCGGGGCCCGCTTCACGCTCGGCCGTCAGCCGTGGCAGACGCAGCCCGGACGACAGCCGCACGCGTCCGTCCCGGCGCCGGCGGCCGGTACGGCCCTGGTGGCCGACGCCTGCCGGGACGTGAAGGCGGACCCGCGCCCGGGGTGCGGCCGCTGGGATGCGGTGCGGCCTGCACGGCCGCTGTGGCAAGACGGTTCAGGAGGAGGCCGGAGGGGAGGCCGGCCGTCCCAGGGCACCGTCGATACAGCCCGCCATCCAGGGCTTCGTCGCCTCCACCCCGTCCGTCACCGCGTGCTCGCCGCACTCCGAGTCCGCCGCGGCGGTGTCGTCGGAGGCTGTGGGATTGCCCAGGTGGGTCGCGGGCAGCCCCTGACCGAAGCGGTATCCCCGGTCGTACTGCTCGGCGATGCTCTCCGCCTCACCCGCGCAGGCGGCTGTCAACAGGAGCGCGGACGACATGAGTGGCCACAGGTATCTCTTCATCCCGACTTCCCACCGAGCGGTCGATCTCCGAAGCCGGCAGCCTACGCGGACCGGCAGGACTCGAGGACCGCTACGCGGGGGAGGCGAACTGGCCCCGTGCCCGGCGAACCACCACGCGCCGGCGGGCCGGAGTCGCGCTCCGGCCCGCATGACGCCCGGAGCCCCCGGGCGGGGTGCCCCGACGGGCGGTTTCAGTGGGCGACCTCCGCCTCCCGGGGCTGGGGGATGAGGAACGACGCGGCGAAGGCGGCCGCCACCACGACGGCACCCAGCAGCATGGCGGAGACGTATCCGCCGGCCGAGGAGCTGCCCTGCGGGCTGCCCGTGACCTGGACGGCCGAGAGCAGGGCGAAGCTCAGCCCGGCGCCCAGCCCGAACGCGGCCGAGACCAGTCCGGGCAGGAACCCGGGGTGGTCCTTGGGCGCCAGCACCACGCCCAGCAGATTGAGGACGATGTTGGCGATGCCCGCGTACGTCACACCGAGCAGCACCGTGCAGCCGACCATCACCGGCAGCGAACGCACGCCCACCAGCGCCATGACCGCCATCGCCACGGCACTGCTCAGCAGGTGCGGGCGGTGGCGGGCCGTACCCTCACCGGCGCGCTCGCCGCCCACGCGGCGGAGCCCGACGGGGACCGTGCGGACGGAGCCGCCGGCGGACCTGTGGGCACCATGCTCGCGGCCTTCCTGCGCGCGGCGGACGGTCTCGCGTTCACCGCGCGGAGCACGCTCGGCGCCACCGTGCTCGGCAAGGAACGCGGTCAGGCCGTCTCCCGCCCGCCGGAGACCCCCGCGCTGCTGCTCACCCAGACCGTCTCGGCCGCCGGCCGGCCCGTTCTCGCCGCCAAATACCTCTTCCCGGGCGGCGCGCCCCTGCTGTCGCTGACCCCACGCCGCTGAGACCGGTACTGGCCACCCCCGGCCCCTCCGGTCCGCGTGACGCGGAGTCGGGGACCGCTCGCCGCTCGGCGTCTCGGTCGCGACGTCGCCCCTCACCCGGACCAGGCAAGGAACGCGATCACCTGATGCAGTCCTCGAAACCCCGCACACCGGTGACAGGCAGGAGACCGGTCACTCCCGTCACCCGCTGGAGGGACCGCCCGCACCGCCCCGACGACGACCGTCGCCCGCTCCGCGCGATCCTGCGAGGGCGAGGACCGCGGCGACGCGTCGGTGCCGGTAGGCGCGCTCCAGGAGGCGGGCCGGGTCGCGGAGGACTCGGGCGGGTGTCTCCATCACCCCACCGACTGGCCAAGACCGGTCGCGGATCGGCCCGTTAGGGTCGGGGCATGACGCCATCCCTTACCGGCAGTGCCTTCGACTCGCTCCTCCTCGACGCCGTGACCGACCAGGAGACGCTGCGTCGTGCCTACGAACTCCCCAAAGACGCGGCACTGCGCAAGCAGATGAACGAACTCACCGACCAGACCCGGCGGTTGATCGGCTGCTCATCGCTGGTCCTGGTCGCCAGCGCGGACGCCGAGGGCAACTGCGACGTTTCCCCGCGCGGCGGCCCCGCCGGGTTCGTCGCCGTCCTGGACTCACGGACGCTGGCGATACCGGACGCGACCGGCAACAAGCGTCTGGACACCCTGGAGAACGTCATCGCCACCGGACGGGCCGGGCTGCTGTTCGTCATCCCGGGACGCACCACGACGCTCAGGGTGAACGGCCGGGCCTGCGTCTCCACTCGCCCGGAGCTGCTGTCGCAACTGACCGCCGTGGGCAAGCCGCCGGCCAGTGCGCTGGTGCTGGGGATCGAGGAGGTCTACCCACACTGCCCCAAGTCGCTCATGCGCAGCGGGGCCTGGAAGCCCGAGCAGTGGCTGCCGGCGGACGCGCAGCCGACCTCGGCCGAGGTGACGCTGGCCCAGTTGCGGATGCCGGAGCTGACGATCGCCGACATCGAGCAGGCGGAGGCGGATTCGCTGAAGTACCGGTACGAGTGACGGGCGGCCAGTGATCGGAAGGGCCTGACCGGTCCCGGGCGGCCGATCGGCCGCCCGATCGAGTGTGGGGCCACCCCTCACCGTCCGTTCGCGTCGCCCGAAACGGCCGGCCGGCTGCCGGCACCCCACGACGCGGGCCGCCCCGGCCCGTCGCGCGGAGCCGCGAGACGTTCACGCGGCCGCGGCCGCTGACCGACGCAGCGGTCGGTGACCCGGTCGCCGTCCCTCCACGGAACCGTCCCTGCGGCCCTGGGACCGGCGGCAACGGGTTGAGCGGCTCCCACGCTGGTGAGAGCCGGGCCGTCCGGCCACGGCCCGTACGGCGGCGCGGCCGGCTCACCGGCTTCGCGGAGGCCCGCAGACAGCCGATCGATGGGCCACAGGGGTGAGACCGTCCGGAAACCGCGCCGGAAAGGAAAGAGATCAACGCATCCGCGTCAGGGCACTCGGCGGAAGCACTGATGTGCTGATGACCGAGAGTGAGAAGGGGCCGTGCATGCTGGGACTGCCACCTGGGGCGGGCGCACCCGCCGGACTCGTCGACGACCCCCTCACGGCGCCGGGTGCCGCCGGCGCGGCCGAGGCCGTCCTCCGGCAGGTCCTGGACACGCGACTGCGTCAGTGCCGTGCCGTCGATCCGGTCTTCGCCGGGGATCTCGCCGACCGCCTGGGCGCGCTGGTCTCGCGCGGCGGGAAGCGGCTGCGCACGGCCTTCGCGTTCTGCGGCTGGCGGGCGGCGGGCGGCTCCGGCGACGCCACCGCGGTGCTGCGCACGGGCGCCGCCCTCGAACTGCTCCAGGCGTGCGCCCTCGTGCACGACGACGTGATGGACGGGTCCCTGCGACGCCGGGGAGGACCGGCCCTGCACGTCGAACTGGCCCGCGGCCACTGGGCGGCGGGCATGCACGGCTCCCCGGAGACGTTCGGGACCTCTTCCGCGGTGCTCGCAGGTGACCTGGCCCTCACGTGGGCGGACGACCTGCTGACGGAGACGGCCCTCGGCACGCCGCACGGCAGGCGTCTGCACGAGGAGTGGCGGGCGATGCGCACCGAGATGGTCGCCGGGCAGTACCGCGACCTCCGCGCCCAGGCCGCCCGTTCGTCAGGCGTCGACGAGGCGCTGGAGATCGCCACTCTGAAGAGTGCCCTGTACACCGTCGCCCGGCCCCTCGCCCTGGGCGGCGCGCTGGCCGGAGCCGGTGACCGGACCCTGGACGCGCTGCGGGCGGCCGGCCGGTGCGCCGGGCTGGCGTTCCAGCTCCGCGACGACCTCCTCGGCGCCTTCGGCGACCCGGCCCTGACCGGCAAGCCGGCCGGCGACGACCTGCGGTCACGCAAGCTCACCTATCTCCTGGCCGTCGCTCGCCGGCTCGCCGACGCCGCCGGAGACCGGCACGCGGCCGCCGTCCTCGCCCCGGACACCGACGCACGGCCGGAGCGCGCCGTCGAACGGATGCGGGTGGCGATGGAGCGCACCGGTGCCGGGGAGGCGGTGGAGGCGAAGATCGTGGAACTGACGGCCATGAGCCTCGGGCACTTCGAGGGCACGGGGGCCCCGCCCGCGGTGCGCCGAGAGTTCGCCGCCCTGGTCGAACGCGCGTCGGGCATGGCTCCGCGCCCCGCCGAGGAGGCCGCGTGAGGCGGGTACCGGGGCGCACCGACCACGTCGTCGTGGTGGGCGCCGGTCTGTCCGGGCTGGCCTGTGCCCTGCACCTGCTGGGCGCGGGCCGCAGGGTCACGGTCGTCGAACGGGACGGCGGTCCGGGCGGCCGGGCCGGTCGCGTGCGGCTGGGCGGCTACCAGGTGGACACCGGCCCCACGGTGCTGACCATGCCTCACCTCGCCGACGAGGCGTTCGCGGCGGTCGGCGACAGCCTGCACCGCCGCGTCGAGCTGACGGCTCTGCATCCGGCGTACCGGGCGTGCTTCGCGGACGGGTCCTCCCTCGACGTGCACACCGACGGCGAGACGATGGAGGCGGAGGTGCGGCGCTTCGCCGGACCGGCGGAGGCCGCCGGGTACCGCCGTCTGCGGCAGTGGCTGGAGCGTCTGTACCGCGCGCAGATGCGTCGCTTCATCGACACGAACTTCGACTCCCCGTTCCAGTTGCTGCACCCGGATCTGGCCCGTCTGGCGGCGCTCGGCGGCTTCGGCAGGCTGGACGGCCGGATCGGCCGTTTCCTCTCCGACGACCGTCTGCGCCGTGTCTTCTCCTTCCAGGCCCTGTACGCCGGTGTGGCGCCGGCCCGGGCGCTCGCGGCCTACGCGGTCATCGCGTACATGGACACCGTGGCCGGCGTCTGGTTCCCGAAGGGCGGCATGCACGCCATCCCGCGGGCCATGGCCGACGCGGCGGCGGACGCCGGTGCCGACCTGCGCTGGGCGGCCGAAGTGAGCACCCTCGAGCGCTCCGCGGGCCGTGTGCGAGCAGTCCGCCTGGCCTCCGGCGAGCGGATCCCGTGCGACGCGGTGGTGCTGACGTGCGAACTGCCCACGGCCTACCGGCTGCTCGGCCGCGAACCGCGCCGCCCGGCTCCGCTCCGCCACTCACCGTCCGCGGTGATCCTGCACGCCGGGACGGACCGCACCTGGCCGCACCTGGCCCACCACACGATCTCCTTCGGAGCCGCCTGGGAGCGCACTTTCCAGGAGCTGACCCGCACCGGCGAGCTGATGAGCGACCCCTCGCTGCTGATCACGCGTCCGACCACCCACGATCCCGGCCTGGCACCGCCCGGCGGCCACCTCCACTACGTCCTCGCCCCCTGCCCGAACACGACGGTCGGCCCGGCGGCCACGGCCTGGCGTGACCTCGGCCCCCGCTACCGGGACCGTCTGGTCGCCGAGCTGGAACGCCGGGGCCTGGAGGGGTTCGGGGACGGCGTGCGGGAGGAACTCCTGGTGACCCCGCTGGACTGGACGGCACAGGGCCACGCGGCGGGCAGCCCCTTCTCGGTCTCCCACACGTTCGCCCAGACCGGGCCCTTCCGGCCCCGCAACCTCGTGCGCGGGGTGGAGAACGTGGTCCTGGCGGGCTGCGGGACCACCCCGGGCGTGGGGGTACCGACGGTGCTCGTCAGCGGCAAGCTCGCCGCCGCCCGCCTCACCGGCGACACCGGCCGTCACGCCGTACGCGCCCGTGCCTGCCCGACGGCCGTTCCCGCCTCCGCCACCCCCACCCCCGCAGGTGCTGATGACCCGTCGTGAACTGGACGCGGCCGGAATCACCGATCCCGCGCTGCGTGCCGACTACACCCGGTGCCGGCGGCTCAACGCCCGCCACGGCAAGACCTACTTCCTGGCCACCCGTCTGCTGCCGCTGGAACACCGCTCGGCCGTGCACGCCCTGTACGGCTTCGCCCGCTGGGCGGACGACATCGTGGACGATCCCGACCGGCACCGGACGCCCGAGGAACGCGACCGGCTGCTGCGGCGTCTGGAGTCCGACCTGGCGGGCGGACTGCCCGCCGGCGGCGGAGACGAACCCGTGGTCCGGGCCGTGGCCGACACCGCCGCCCGCTACGGCATCGAGCACGGGCTCTTCGCCGACTTCCTGTCCTCGATGCGTGCCGACCTGACGGTCACGGACTATCCGACCCATGCCGACCTGCACGGCTACATGCACGGTTCGGCCGCGGTGATCGGCCTGCAGATGCTGCCGGTACTGGGCACCGTCGCCCCCCGCGAGGAGGCGGCACCCTACGCCGCGGCCCTCGGGGTGGCCTTCCAGCTCACCAACTTCCTGCGGGACGTGGGCGAGGACCTCGACCGCGGCCGCGTCTACCTGCCCGGGGAACTGCTCGCCGAGCACGGCGTGGACCGGCCGCTGCTGCAGTGGAGTCGGCGCACCGGGCGCCGCGACCCGCGCATCCGTGCGGCCTTCGTCGCGGCGGAAGCCATGACGCGGGGTGTGTACCGGGCGGCGGAACCGGGCATCGCCATGCTCGACCCGAGGGTGCGTCCCTGCATCCGTACCGCGTTCGTCCTGTACGGCGGCATCCTCGACGCGATCGCGGCGCAGGACTACACCGTGCTGCACCGCCGTGCGGTCGTGTCCCGACGGCGGCGCGCGGCCACGGCCGCGGGCGGCCTGCTGGGGGCGGCCGCCGCTCGGTGGACGGCCCGTGTCCCACGCCGGACGGCCGCGGCGGGCGGTCCTGCGTCCCGCTGGAAGGAACCGGTGCGGTGAGCGGGCGCGACGACGGGGCACGCTGGACACCACCGCTGCGGCGCCGCAGGCACGGGCCGGGCTGGGCGGCGCAGACGCCGACCTGGCGCCGGGCGCGCCCGGCGCTCATCGCCGACGCCCTGAAACGCGCGTCCGCCCGCCCTTCGGGCAACTGGTTCGTGGTCGGTGCCTCCCGGAACATGCGCGCCGGGGACAAGCCGTACGGCAGGACGGTCGGGGGCGTGGAGGTCGTGCTGTGGCGCTCCGCCGGCGGTGAGCTGCACGCCGGCCCGGGCACGTGCCCGCATCTCGGTGCTCCCCTGCGGGAAAGCCGGGTGGTGTGCGGCACGCTCGTGTGCCACTGGCACGGACTGTCCCTCGACGGGGCCCCGTTCGCCGGGTGGCGGCCGTTCCCCGTGCACGACGACGGCGTGCTGGTCTGGGTACGGCTGGACGAGGCGGGCGGCGAAGAGCCCACCGAGCGTCCCTTCGTACCCGTACGTCCCGCGGCGGACAGCGCGGTGGACGCCGTGTTCACGGCGGTGGGCCGGTGCGAACCCCAGGACGTCGTGGCCAACCGGCTCGATCCGTGGCACGGCTCGTGGTTCCACCCCTATTCGTTCGTCGACCTGGCGGTGGTACGAGAACCCCGGGGGGACGAGGACGACGCCTTCGTCGTGGACGTCTCCTTCCGGGTGGCGGGGCGGTTGGTGGTACCGGTGCGGGCCGAGTTCACCGCGCCCGAGCCGCGCACGGTCCTCATGCGCATCACCGACGGCGAGGGAGCCACGTCCGTGGTGGAGACCCACGCGACGCCGCTGACCGGCGCGCGGGACGAACGGCCCCTGACGGCCGTGGTCGAGGCGGTCGTCGCCGCCTCGGACCGGCGCGGCTTCGCGCTGGCCAGGGCCGCCGCCCCCGTGCTGCGGCCCTTGATGCGCCGTACGGCCGGACGTCTGTGGCGCGACGACCTGGCATACGCCGAACGCCGCTGGGCGCTGCGCAGCACCGGACGGTTCCCCGGGTGATCCGTGCCGGGGGCCGTCGGCCCCCGGCACGCCGGTGACCGGCGGCCCGTCGCTCAGGAGGAGCCGCGGCGTCCTGCGAGAGCGCCGAGTGCCCGGAGCACGGGCGAGCGGCCGGCCCGAGGGACCGTCCACAGCACCTGGCCCCGTACGCCCCAGCCGCCGAGGAGCGCGTTCGCCGCGAGGAAGCCGGTGGTGGCGGCTCGCTCCATGAGGGCGACCGGCAGATCGCAGCGGATGCCGTCACCCGCGAGGGTCAGCCACCCGTGCGGAGTGCGCACGGCGGGACGCCGGCGGTGCGAACCGACCGGGAAGAGCGGGCAGTCGGACCGCCACTCGTGCCGGGCGTCGACCACGCGCGCCTCACCGGTCTCCGGGTACACCCGGCGCAGCCGGTCGACGAGCCTGTCCTGCACGTCCTTCGGTTCCGCCGAGGGGTCCACGGCGTAGGCGTGCAGCTCCACCACCGAACCACCGCTCCGCGCCGCCCAGCGGGCCGCCTCGCCCTCGTACCGCTCCAGGACGCTGATGTTGTCCAGGCCGTCGTAGCCGCTGGTCCCGAGGAATGCAGGGCGGTCGGAGCGGACCGGCCGGTCGAGCCAGAGCCGGGAGACGAGGAACGGCGGGGCGGTGCGCAGGGCCGCGATGTCGTCGCGCCAGGCGGACGTGCCCAGGCCGGGTGACGCGTCGACGACCCGGCGCAGTCCGCCGGTGTCGAGGGCGAGCACCACGGCCTGGTGGCGCTGCGCGCCGCTGTCGGTGCGCACCCGTGCTCCCCCGCCGTCGCCGGGGAGGACCTCGTGCACCGGGGTCCCGGTGCGGACGTCGGCCCCGAGGCGCTGGAGGTAGTCGCCGAGCGGCTCCCACAGCGCCTGGGGGAACGGCTCGTCCGGCACGTCGAAGAGCAGGCCCTCGGCCGATCCGAGGAAGTAGATGTGGAACATCAGCAGCAGTTCGGCGGCGGACAGTTCCCGCGGATCGGCGAAGAAGCTGCGCGAGAACACCTCGAACGCCAGGTGGTGCGCGGCCTCCGGGAAGCGCACACGCTCCAGGAAGTCGGTGGCGGTGACCTCGTCGAAGCGCTCGTACACCGCGGGCACGCGCACGTCGAGGAGGGGGAGTGCCGCCCGGGCGTCCATGGCGGCCAGGTCCCGCCAGCCGAAGGTGGGGCTCAGGGCGACGAAGCCGAGCGCGCTGAACGGCGGAGTCCGGGGGACCCGGGCGAAGCTGTCGGTCAGGCCGCCGCTGTGCCGCAGGGGGTAGTCGGGCAGCGCGGTGAGACGGGCGAGAGCGGGGTCGGTGCGCCGGAGCAGTCCGCGAAGGTTGTAGTACTGGCGGAAGAAGGCGTGGAAGCCGCGGGTCATGGTCACTCGCGAGCCGTCCGCGAGCCTGGTGTGATGGCCGGAGAGCCGGCCGCCGAGGGTGTCCTCCCGCTCGTAGAGGGTGACGCGGGCGCGGCGTTCGGCCAGCAGGGTGGCCGCGGCGAGACCGGCGATGCCGCCGCCGATCACGGCTACGGACGGTTCGTCCCCGCGGGGGAAGCGATCCGTGCCGGGCGGGGGCACGACGACCTCGGCCTTGCGGTCGCGGCCCCGTCGGGCGGCAGCGGTGCGGCGGGCGGTCACCGGGCCTGCTCCCGCGCCGTGGTCGAGCCGTTGCGGGCGAGGAAGGTGTGCACGATGCCCGTCTGCCATCCGGCGACGGGGGCGACGCGCACTCCGGTGAAACCGGCTCGCGTCAGCCGGTCGGCGAAGGCGGGAGCGGTGTCGAAGGCGCGGACACTGTGCCAGAGGTGGCGGTACAGGGCGCCGTCGCCGGTGAGCGTGCCCGCCGGGACGACGACCGAGCGGCACACCACCGTCCACAGGGCCCGGTGCGCCGGCGAGCCGCTGAGGCTGTACTCGTGGGCGACGAGACGTCCGCCCGGCCGCAGCAGCGTCCGGACGTTCTCGAGGACCGCGTCCGGATCGGTCACGTTCCGGAACAGGTAGGCGGCGAAGACCGCGTCGAACGGGCCCTCGCCGGCCGAGGTGACCTCTTCGGCGGTCAGGTGCAGGAAGCGCACGTGCGAGGGCCACGGCTTGGCGAGTGCGCGGCGCAGCATGCCCGCCGACGCGTCCACCGCCGTGATCCGGGCCCGGGGCGCGGCCCTGAGCAGGGCCCGGGTCGAGGCGCCGGTGCCGCAGCCGAGGTCGAGGACGTGCAGTCCGGCGCCGTCCCGGGGGAGCCGGAGGCGGCGGGCCGAGCGCTGGAGGGCGCGGCGGTGTCCGGGATTGAGGAGGGTGAGGCCGTCGTACGTGTGCGACGCGTGGTCGAAGGCGCGCGCCAGGTCGTGGTCGCGCAGGAGACTCATCGGTGGCTCTCTCCGTTTCTTGCGAGGGGCCGGGAGCGGCGGGGGAGGAAAGGCAGTTCGACCGCCGTGCGGAGCATCGGCCGGACGGGCGTGCGCAGCCCGATGGCCCATTCCTCGCCCGGTGAGGTGGCACCGTCGAGGAAGCGGAGCAGGCGCGCGGGCGGGATGCTGCGGAACAGGCCGGTGAAGAAGTCCGGGCCGTTGATCCGCCCGGTGTCCAGCGCGCGCAGCAGTACCGCGTCCATGGCCCGCGCACGTCGCCCGTGGGGCGCGGGGACGGTCCCCCGCCCGTCGCGCAGTGCGGCGGCGATGGCCCTGCTCTGCCGTTGCACGGCCGCGAACGTGTAGCCGGTGGCCGGACGGGTCGCGCCGCCGGCGGTGCCGATACGGAAGACGGCCTTGCCGGACCGCCGGGGGAAGCGGGCGTCGGTCATGGGGATGACGCCCTGCTCGGTCCGCTCCACGGTGAGCGCGCCGAGCCCGAGGACGTCGTGGCAGTAGTGGCCGAGTGCCGCCTCGTACGCGTCGGTGGTCAGCGCGGCGCGGGAGAACTCGGTGTACTCCACGAGCGCCCGGTCCGGGGCCAGCGGCAGGACGTAGCCGAAAGCGAGCCCGTGCGCGGGCTGGGGCACCCGGAAGTCCATCAGGTCGGCGACCACGGGGTCGAACCGTCCGGCGTCGGTACGCACGAACCAGCCGCGGAAGTGCTGCAGCATCTGTGTCCGGGCCGGGGGCAGTGCGCGCGGCGGCCGCGAGTCGAACACGCGCCGGGCGCGCAGGGTCAGGGGCCGGCCCGAGGGGAGCGTGCACCGGACCACCGCCCCGCCCGGCACGTCGCGTACCGCGTCCGCCGTCGCACGCAGGAGACGTCCGCCCGGTGAACGGGCCAGGAGCGAGTGGACCCGCTGTTCGAACGTGGTGGAGCGCACCATGCGGTAGGTGAACGGGGCGGGGTCGACGGTGACCGCGCGGCCGTCGGCACCGTGCACGCGCAGCGCGGACCAGGACGCGCTGACGGCACCGTCGAGGTCGTCGCCGTCCTCGCCCCAGAAGCACCAGGTCCGCTCCGCCGGGCGCGGCGGGCCGTCCGGCGGCTCGACGACGGTCACGGAGGCGGCGCCCGTCCCGGTCAGCCGGTGGGCGAGGCTGAGGCCGGCCGCGCCACCGCCGAGGATGACCACGTCGGAGGTCTCGGCAGGGGAGCGGTTCACCGTGGCCTCCGCCCGACGGCACGGAGGCCGCCGGGGCCCGGGCGGAGGAGTCGGGCGTCGGCTGCGCTCACACCCACACTTCACTCCGGATCGGGTCGAGGAGTCGCATCGGGTCGGTCACTGCTTCGGGCCGCAGGGTGTCCGCGGATGCGGCCGATCCCGGCCGGGTCACGGAACGGCCCGGCGGTGAGGACGAGGTGCGCCCCCGCCTTGCAGGTCGAGATGCCGTTTCACCTGCGGATACGAGGCGTAGAAGACCTGGAGGCCGCGATCCGGCAGGAACCCGTTCCGCCGGTCCGTACGCATCCGGCCACCCACCCCGTCGGACGCCTCCAGCAGGGCGACCCGCAGTCCGGCACGGCACAGGTCCCGGGCACAGGCCAGGCCGGCCAGTCCCGCTCCGACGACGACGGCGTCCGGTGCCCCGCGGTGTTCGTCGGCCATACTGCTCCTCCTTCGGTGCCGGGACCGTGCCGTGGGCCGGCGGAACTCGTCGCCGGGACGCTTGCCCGGCCAGTACCCGGGGCCGGTGGGACAGGCCCTGCGGCCCGCGCCCGCGCCCGGTCCCGTCGGCGGCCCCGCTGGACCGCCGTACGCCGGTCCAGCGGACCACGTTCCCCGGGCCGATGCCAGGCGCCACGACCGAGTGCCCGGCCGACGCCGCCTCATCGAGCGGCCAGTGCCTCCAGGGCGGCGACGGCGTCGGCAAGGCCGGCCGGAACGCGGAGGGCACGAGCAACGTGGTCTACGCCTGGGGCAGCGCCGAGGACAAGAACCTGGCCCTGGCCACCCAGACGCTCAGCGGCACCCACTCGACGCCCGGCGTCGGCCACGGCAAGGGCGGCGGAGCCCTCGCCCCGAACTCCTCCGACCGGTGGCCGGGCTGGGCGGCGGCCGGAGCGGTCGCGGTGCCCGGCGTCCTGACGGCGCTGCGGGGCACGGACCGGAGCGGCTGACATCGTGCCCCCCGGAGGTCGGCGCGGCGGTCGGATGCCGCGGGTGCACGCAGCGGTACGGAGCCCGAGAAGGCCGACGGCCCGCTCGGGGCGGGCCGCCGGCTTGTTCGCTGCTCCGGTTCTTCAGGGGGCGAGGGCCATGGCGAAGACGTGCACGTTCCTGTTGGACGGCAGCACCACGAACTCGACCTGCTTCGCCGCGTCCAGCGGGACGGAGTGGGCGAAGATCCGGTAGGCGATGCCCGCGTTCCCGTAACCGTCCGGCCTGTTGCGGCCGTCCGTGGAGGCCACCAGGGTCGCGCCGTGGGCGTCGGCCGGGTCGAAGGACCAGTTGGGGAAGCCGAACGAACCACGCGTGCTGGTGCCGTCGGTGTAGTACACCGTGGCCGTGCCGGTGGCTGCGCTGGTCACGCCGGAGCCCAGGAGGACCAGCATGCCGCCCTTGCCGCTCAGGGCGATCGCCTGTCCGGCGGAGGCGACGTTGTCCTTGGTGCCGGGCGTCACGTCCGGCCAGGTCAGTTCGGCACCCAGGGCCTCGACGCGGCCGCCCGGCGTCAGCCCGGCGGCGGCCAGCTTCTGCGCGGAGAAGCTGTTGCCCTCCCCGTCGTAGTCCCCGGGCGCGGTGTTGCCCTCGTCGGTGATGCCCACGTTGTTGTAGGCGGCCGCGAGGTTCGCGAGAGGGGCGCCGTTGGTCTGGGTCCGGGTGGCGGTCGCCGAACCCGCACCGTCGCCGCCGGTGTAGGTGGCGGTGGCGGTGAAGGTCCGCAGGGCGAACCCGGGACGCTGCTCGGGAACCTGGATCCGGAACTCCGTGGCGGCGGTGGCTCCTTGCGCCACCGACCCGGACACGGCGGCGACGGACGGCTGGACGGCCCAGCCGACCGGCCCGGTGAACGCCACCTTCAGCGACCGCATCGGCTTCGGTCCGGCGTTCTTCACGGTCACCTTCACCGTCGAGATGGCGGGGCCGTCCAGGGAGATAGGGGAGATCGACACCTCGGTCCGCGCGGTCGAGGATTCTGGCGCGGGTTCGGCGCCGACCGCGGCGGGCGCGGAGACGGTCATGATCAACGCTGCCACCGCAGTGGCTGCGAAGGATCTGGACGATCGGAGGATTTTCACGGACTGCTCCTTGTGTCGGTCGGCCGGCGACGGGAGCTCAGGCGACGGGGGGCATGTTCGTCTCACGGGAGTCCAGGCCCGTGCGCAGGTTCACCCAGGAGCCGCGTGTGAAGTCGGGGACTTCCACCGGACGCCCGCCCGCGGCGAGGGACTTGACGCTGAGCGGCACCGGCGAGCACCAGGCGGCGGAGTCGTAGACGTCGATGTCGGGCACGAGACCGGCGCGCATCAGTTGGACGGTGCGCCACTGCAGCACGTAGTCCATGCCGCCGTGGCCGCCGTTGTTCGCCGCGTCGTCGCCGATCTTCTTCCACAGCCAGTGGTCGAACTCCTTGCGGTAGGAGTCGAAGTTGCGCCAGGAGTGCCCGCTGTGGTCGGGTTCGACGTAGATCCGTCCCCCGGTCGGCGACGTTCCCGTGTAGTCCTCGAAGATGCCGCGGCTGCCGGCCAGACTGTTGATCCTGCTGTACGGGCGGGGCGAACTGACGTCGTGCTCGGCCCTGATGACGCGGCCCTTGGCGGTGTCGATCAGACAGGTGACCAGGTCACCGTTGATGTAGGTCTCCTTCCACGAGGGATGGGACCTGTCGATGAACCGCTCCCGGTAGTCGGCGAGGCCCTTGGGCTCGGTGGCGGTGGCCCGCAGGACGGTCATGCGGTCGCCGCGGTTGATGTCCATGGCGGCGGCGACCGGCGCGAGACCGTGCATCGCGTAGAAGGACGCGGTGCTGCGGGTGTGCCACAGACGGCGCCAGGAGTCGGTGTAGTACGTGTCCGAGAACAGCAGTTCCCGCAGGTCGTGCAGATAACCGCCGTGGCCGTTGGTGATGTCGCCGAACAGCCCTTCGTGGGCCATCTTCAGCATCGCCAGCTCGTTGCGGCCGTAGGAGCAGTTCTCCGAGAGCATCAGGTGCCGGCGGGTGCGCTCGGAGGTGTCGACGAGGTCCCACAGCTCGTCGAGCTCGGTGGCTATGGGGAGTTCGACGACGACGTGCTTGCCGGCCAGCAGTGAGTCCCTGCCCTGGCGGTAGTGGAACTCCCAGGGCGTGGCGATGTAGACGAGGTCGATGTCGTCACGCCGCAGCATCTTCGTGTACGCGTCCTCGGTGCCGCCGTACTCGGCCGGACGCGGCTTGCCCTGCGCGGCGAGGCGGTCCGCCACCGCCTTCGCGCGCCTCTCGCGGATGTCGCAGACCGCGGTGACCCGGCAGCCCGGCACGACGGACCAGCCCTCCGACATACCGCTCCCACGGTTGCCGAGCCCGATCACGCCGACACGGACGGTCTCGTGGGCGGCGAAGGGGACGTCGATCATCGACTTCTGGCCCCGGCCGCGCCGGGGCGAGGGAGCCGGCAGTGCCGTGTCCGGGCCGGTGGGCTGCGCCTGGGCGGTACCGGCGCCGACCGCCACCGCCCCGGTGGCCAGAGCCCCTCCCAGGAGCAAACGGCGTGAGAATGCGGGGATTTCGGGCATGACGGAGCTCCTCTGATCCGCGACCGGGCATCACTGGCGAGGAAGACTCTGATGGCGCCGACGCGGTCATGTCAATAGATGCTCAAAGGGGCGGTCATTCGATCAGAAACAAGCAACCAAGGAGGCGCAAAGGCCCCGGAGCAGCTGGTACCGTCCCGAGGGCGGCCGGACGCACGGGATCGCGCCCGTGCTCTCGCCGGCCGTCGATGGCGCTTCCGTGACGAGGAACGGGCCTGTCCACCCCTCGCCGGCGGGGCGGTGGCCTTCGATCACCAGGATGTGGGTTCTGGCTGTGACCGGGGATTGGCGGACGGATCGGATCGGAGCCGCGCTGAGGGGCGAGAACCCGACCGTGCTGCGGCGGTTGTCGTCGGGGTTCGCGGTGATCGGCGATGTGCAGTTCCTGCCGGGCTACTCGGTTCTGCTGGTCGACGAGCCGGGTGTTCAGCGGTTGTCGGACCTGCCGAGGGCGAAGCGGCTGGCGTTCCTGTCCGACATGGACCAGCTCGGTGAGGCGGTCGAGCGTGCCTGTCAGCGGCTGGACCCGGCGTTCCGCAGGGTCAACCTGGAGATCCTGGGGAACACGAACCGTTTTTGCACGCGCATGTCTGGCCGCGGTACGAGTGGGAGCCGGCCGATGTCGTGGGTGCTCCGGTATGGTTCCATCCGCGTGAACGATGGCGTGACGAGCGGTTCAGACTCGGCCCGCGGCATGACGCGCTGCGGGACGCCCTCGGCACCGAACTGGACCGGCTTCGCTCGAAGACCTGACTGTGCGAACCCGCCGACCGACAGGTCGGCGGGCTGCTGCACCAACAGCATCGGGACGAGCCTCAGAGGCTTTGCGATCAGGGGCGATTCAGGACGGTCGGCTTGGGCTGTTGTCACCAACGGTGAGCTCTCCCGAGCGATGTCCGGTTCGGAGCTCGGGGCGATGGACGTAGCCGTGCTGCGTCAGTTGCCTCCCGGAACGTCGGTGGGCATGCCCGGCATACCGACGGCCAGCATGCTGATCTGGGCCGGGCTCAACGTGCCCTGGAAGGCCCACGCGTCGGACACCGTGCCGGGCCAGTACTGGCCCCACGTGTTCGGCCCCGTCCTGGCCCGGCCGAGCTGCATCGGCTGAGCCGACTTGAACGACCCCACGTCATCCGCCCACGAGAACCTGCCCGTGCAGGTCGGGTCGTCCTGCGCACCGTCGCCGTCGTCGTCCGCACACCGGACCTCTTCCAACTCACCGTTCACATACAGCGACAGGTGTTCGGCGGAGCCGTCGTAGACCAGCGCCACGTGCGTCCAGTCGGTGGGGCTGAAGAACCCCCCGTGATCAACCTGCTTGACCGTGGCGCCCGGAGCGTCCGTGGACGCCATGGCGATCCGCCATCGCCCGGGGTCCGTGTCCGGCGTAGCGCTGGGCACGTAGAGCACTGTGAACGCACTCTGCTCCTCACCGGGCACGCTGAGCAGGGCCACATTCGTCTGCGGAACGGCGGCAGCCTGGGCCCACGCGCTGATCGTGAAGCTTGCACCGGTGTCCACGGGCACCGCGGACGTCACTCCATGGTCGTCGACGCCGTCAAGCGTGACGCCTCCGTCCACCCAGCCAGACCCGATGTGTGCTCCTCCGTACAGCGTCATCGCATTGCCCGACGGGGACGCGTCCGGCGTCACCAGTGGGGACCCCGACGCCGTCTCGAACATCCAACGCCCCTTCACCACCGGCTGCTGCTGGACCTCGTCCACCAACAGCGGGCGGTCGGCCACGGGCGTCTTGTCGCGGGCGACCCCCACCGCGCTGGTCGCTGAGAGCCCACTCAGCGCCACCACGGTGGACAACACCATCCCGACAGTACGCAGCCGTCTGCTCACACGCATCACACACCCTCCCCGCGGGCCCCCAGGCCCCGACCTTCCGTGAGCGACCCCTCACGGATCGCACACAGGAGGGTAGAACGACACCCGTGACAAGATCTAGATCACCACAAGTGAACGTTGCTCTCCGCGGCAGCCACAGCCGGCGGGCGTCGAACCAGGCAGATCGCGCGCAGTGACGCACGCACGGCATCAGTCGGTGTCGAGGCCGTCGATCAGGCGGTTGAGGAAGCGGGTGAAGGTGGCGTCGGGGGTGAGGGGGCGTCCCGGGGCGGAAAGGGCTTCGGCGAGTTCCGGGTGGCAGCCGTCGGCGGCGACGGCGGCGAGGTAGCGGCCCTCGGCCGCCGCGCGGTCCGGGGACCGTGAGGCCGCGGCCTGTGCGAGCTCATGGGCGACGTGCCCGGCCACGAATGCGGTGAGCTGGGCGAAGACCTCCAGCTTCGCCGCACCGTCGAGCCCGGTGGGACGCAGGACGGCGAGCACGTGTTCCAGGAAGGCCAGCGTGTTGGGGCCCGGAACGCGACGCGTGGACAAGGCGGCGGGCAGCCAGGGATGACGCAGCATGTGGGCGCGCTGCAGGTGTGCCACGGTCTTGAGATCGGCACGCCAGTCTCCGCTGGGCGGGTTCGTGACGGTGAGTTCGCCGCTGACGTGGTCGACCATCAGTTCCAGCAGCGTCTCCTTGTCGGGGGCGTAGCTGTACAGCGACATGACGCCCGCTCCGACCTCGGCGGCCACCCGCCGCATGGTGACCGCGTCGAGTCCTTCCGTATCCGCCAGGGTGACGGCCGCCGCGGTGATCGCGTCGCGGCTGAAGGAGGGCCTGCGGCCCCTGCGTGGCTCGGCGGGGCGCAGCCAGAGCTGTTCGGGATCGACGCTCTCGGCACCGGACCTTCCGTCACCGGACACGGCCTCGCGCTCCTTCCTCTGGTGGTCGAGGCGGCTCTTGCCAAGGTCATCCAAGCATCCTCTATTCTCGTACGTCGTACGAGAATAGAGGAGGGGAACGATGCCATCACGCACGCCCGACCCTGTCGCCGGGCCGGCCTGGGTACCACCAGCCGGAAAACCGCCGCTTTCGTCACGGATGATGAGGGCCACCTGGCGGGGCCTGCCGGCGAAACGGCATGAGGCCGGATGGGAGCCGGGACTGCGGGTGCCGGCCGCCGACGGCAGCCCGTTGCTCACGGACCACTACTTTCCGCGTGCCCCGGGCGACTTCCCCACCCTTCTGGTCCGCTCGCCCTACGGCCGGGGCCTTCCCTGGTCGCCCCAGTACGGGCTGCTCTTCGCCGAACAGGGCTTCCACGTGGTCCTGCAGAGCTGCCGCGGCACCGGAGGATCGGGCGGCGCGTTCGATCTCTGGCGCAACGAGGCCGCCGACGGCCGGGCCACGGTGTCCTGGCTGCGAGAGCGACCCTGGTTCAACGGAACACTCGGGACCGTCGGCCCCAGTTACCTGGGCTACGTGCAGTGGGCCCTCGCAGCGGACCCACCGCCGGAGCTGAAGGCGATGGTGGTGCAAGTGGGACTGCACGATCCCCACGCCCTGTTCCACGCGGGCGGCGCGCTGCGCCTGGAGAACGCCCTCGCCGTGGGCGTGGGCATGAACTACCAGCACCAGGGCATGGCACCGTTCCTCAAGGCGACGCTGCGCCTGCAGCGCCGCCTGCGCGAGGTCACCACCGCGCGGCCCCTGCGCGGGGCGTACGTGTCTGCCTTCGGGAGCGAACTGCCCTGGCTGGACGACGTGATGACACACCCGGACGCCGAGGACGCCTACTGGGACGGCGCGTCGACGGCGGAGGCGGCGGAGCGGCTCCGCGTGCCCACCGCTCTGATCACCGGATGGCACGACGCACTGGTCGACCAGACCTTCGAGCAGTACGACCGGCTGCGCCGAGCCGGATGCGAGACCGCCCTGCTCGTCGGTCCCTGGACCCACACGTCCGCCCTCCAGCAGGGATGGCCGCAGGTCTTCGCCGAGAGCCTCGCGTGGCTGCGCGCCCACCTGTACGCCGACCCCTCCGGTCTGCGACCCACCGCGGTACGTGTGCACATGGGCGGCGAGGACGCCTGGCGGGACCTCGACGACTGGCCGCCGGCCGCGACCGCCACCTCGTGGTACCCCGTCACCGGCGGGCATCTCACGCGGCAGGCCCCCGCAGACTCCACACCCGTGACGGCGTTCCGCTACGACCCGGCCGACCCCACCCCCTCCATCGGCGGCCCCCTGCTCTCCCGTACCGCCGGTCCCCGCGACAACGCCGCCCTGGAGGCCCGAGACGACGTCCTGACCTTCACCGGCCCGCCGCTGACCGAGCCCATGGACGTCCTGGGCCCGGTGTTCGCACGGCTGAGCATCTCCACGGACACCGGACACGCCGATGTCTTCACCCGCCTGTGCGACGTGGATCCACAAGGCCGCTCCGTCAACGTCTGTGACGGGTTCAGCCGACTTCGTACGCCCGGACAGGCGCCCTCGCACGTCACCGTGCCGATGAGCTCCACCGCCCACCGCTTCCCCGTCGGCCATCGCCTACGCTGGCAGATCAGCGGAGGCGCCCACCCGCGCTACGCCCGCAATCCCGGCACCGGTGAGTCGTCGGTGGACGCCACCACCTTCACACCGGCGCGCATCACGCTCCACACGGACTCGGCACTGGTGCTTCCCAGCAGCACTGGGCTCGCCTGATCCGTCCGTCCTCCGGGAAGCGGTCGACGAGCCGGGCCGTCGGGCCCGGCTCACTCTTCTCCCCTTCTTCGCCGTCCAGGTCACAACACGTCAGGGTCGGCCTCCCGGGCCTCATCGAACCCCGTGGGCGGTGGCATGATGACGCTCATGACCGGACCAGCGCCGCGGTGGACCGAGTCGAGAGACTCTCGGGCGACTGCTACGTCCACCCCGGTGCCACCGACCGCGCGCTGCGACGGTATCGAGCGTTCCTGCAAGCACCCGGACGCCGGCCGCTCTGTCCCCAGGGATTCGGAGCGCTCGTGCCGCGGCTGTTCCTTCGACGACGTGCGCCATGCCCGCGACGTGCTGGACGAGGTCGTGCGGCAGTTGCCTTCCGGCGCGACGCGCGCGCCCGACCACTGGGGTCGCACACCAGGCGGGGGCCGTGCGTGCTCCCGGGCCGGCTCAGTCGCGGGCTTCGGCGGGAATCGTGGCGCAGACCGTCCGTGCCGCCAGGACCGCGCAGGCCGTCACGTCCTGAGGTCGCGCGGCCGGCAGCATCGTCGTGTGTGCGTCCCGTCCGCTGATCTGCGTGTACTCGCGTGTGCGGCCCGCTCGGTCGCTGATCCGGGCGATGTCCCCCTGGGTGGTGTTGCTGATCTTGGCCCACGCCGCCCGGCACTTCGCGCTGTAGCGGAGCTCGACGCCGATCACGGGGTCGGTGTCGACGGACGCGGTCACCGCGTCGGTGCGGCACACGGTGTGATTGGGCTCCAAGCCGAAGCAGGTCTCGCCCTTGCAGACGGCGAGGTCGCCCGCGGGGCGCTGGGACGCGGCCGGAGTGGCCACGACGCCGGTGGCCCGGACGGCGCCAGGTGAGCCCTCGCCCGAGGCCTGATCCCGCTGCCACGGGGTGATCAGCCACAGCGTGCCGACCCCGACGAGGACAAGGACGGCCGCCACGACGCCGTACAGCAGACCGCGGGGCGAACGGGAGGGCGGGACCTGGGGGCTGGTGCCCCGCGCGGGCCCGGGCTCCTGCGGGGCCGTCGCCCGGAGCCGTTGCCGCGCCGTACGTTGCGTCGTGGCCCGTTCCCACAGGTCGAGGGCCGCCGTCAGTTCCTCCTCCGGGCGCCCGAAGATCGCGTGGAGTCCCCGGACCACGTCCTCGCGGGCGATCTGCGGCTTGGCCGGGTCGAGGTAGCGCGACAGGGTCGCCTGCGTGATCTCGACGCCGCGCGCCTTGAGCTGGGCTACGAGCGAGTCCTGCTTCCGTACGGCCGTCTCGCTCTGCCACCACTGCCGCAGCAGTGCGGACAACTGGGCACCTTCATTCACCTGATCGGGTTGCCCCACCGGGCCCTCCCTCTGTCGCCTTATGCATGCACGACCTGGAAACAGCAGGTCAGAGCCGTGTATTGACCGCGGATCAGCGATGTATGGGACGGCCCTCAGCGCAGAGTAGAGGCTCACCGCCCCACGGGGGCAATCTTCGATCAGCGGTCGCCGACAGAGCCACCGCACTTCCCTTCCTCCGCCGCCCCCCACGGGCCGCCTCGCCGTGCCACGGCGTGCCTTCGCGTGTCCCGGCGCGGCGGAGACGACACCGGAGGAGAATCCCGTGACCCTGCCCAACACCTTCTTCCGCGCCGTCGTGACCGCCACGCTCACCGGCGCGATGCTCGCCCCAGCGGCGGCCGTCACCTCCGCCGCCCCCGCCTCCCACGTGGCGTCGACGGAGGCCACCGCCGCCCGGTCCGCCACCACCACGTGGCCGGCACTGAGGCGGGGGGCGCGCGGCGTGGACGTCGCCACCGCCCAGGACCTGCTGGCCGCGGCCGGTCACCGGGTGAGCGCGGACGGCGTGTTCGGTACGGCAACGACCCGTGCCGTGAAGGACTTCCAGAAGTCCCGACGGCTGGCCGCGGACGGTGTCGTGGGCGCGCGTACCTGGACGGCCCTCTCCGTCACCCTGCGGTCCGGCGACAAGGGCCGGGCGGTCCGGGCACTCCAGCGACAGCTCGGCCAGGAAGGACACCGGCTCGCCGTGGACGGTGTGTTCGGCGCGGGCACGGCGTCCGCGGTCCGGGCCGTCCAGCGGGCCCACGGCCTGTCCGCCGACGGGGTGGCAGGACCCCGCACCTGGGCGGCGCTCCTCGCCGCGCCCGGCCGGCCCTCCGGTGACGTCTCCACGCTGAGGAAGCGGATCGTGGCCACGGCCCGGGGCCAGATCGGGGTCTCCGAGCCCTCCGGCTGCCGCACGTATCTCAAGGACTGCGCGCGTACGGCCTGGTGCGCCGCGTTCGTCTCGTGGACCTGGCGCAAGGCCGGCGTCCCGTCGGCGGCCGTGCCGAGGACCCTCGTGGCGCGCGAGGTCGGCCTGTGGGGTCAGCGCAACGGCCTCTTCCACCGCAGCCACCCGAAGCCGGGCGACATCGTCGTGTGGGGCGAACCCGCCGCGAAGACCGGCGGCCACGTGGGGATCGTCGTCGCCGTCCACGCCGACGGACGCATCGACACGGTCGACGGCAACTACCGGAACAAGGTCACCTTCCGGAAGAACATCGACCCCCGCACGGCGAAGACCCGCTCGCACCGCATCTCCGGCTATGTCAGTCCGCGCGGCGCCTGAGCCGGCCACCGCTCCGGCCGAGCCCGCTACTTCGTCGACAAGGAGTTCTCATGCGCACACCCCGACTCGTCGTGACCGCACTCGCCCTCGCGGGCGCCCTGACCGCCGCGGTGCCCGCCACCCCGGCCGCGGCCGCCGAGCCGTCCTCGTACCCGGTCACCGGCGTGGACACCAGCCACTACAACCACGCCACCCCTGACGCGGGGGAGACCGCCCGCATCGACTGGCAGAAGGTCGCCGCCTCGGAGTCGTTCGCGTTCCTGAAAGCCACCCAGCACACCACCGGCAAGGACGCCTGGTTCGCCGCCGACTGGAAAGCGGTCTCGACCACGTCCCTGGCGCGCGCCCCGTACCACTTCTTCGACCCGCGCGGCCCGCGCGACGCACTGGTCCAGGCCGAGCACTTCATCCGCACCGTCCGCGCGGCCGGCTACACGGGTACGCGGCCGGGAGAGCTGCCGCCGGTCCTCGACGTGGAGAAGGTGCGGCGCGACGGCAAGGAGGTGTGCCCGCCGGCACTGCGCGCCGACCAGGTCGGCGCGTTCCTGCGCCGCGTCCGGGCCGAGTTCCGGGTCACGCCGATCGTGTACACCCGGGCCTCCTTCGTGAAGGAGTGCATGAAGGGCGACGCTCGTGTCTTCGCGGGCCATCCGCTCTGGCTGGCGCGTTACGGCAGCGGAGCCAAGGAGCCCCGGCCGGTGCCGGGGGCCGCACCCGGGTGGACGTTCTGGCAGCACACGGAGACCGGACGTGTGCCCGGCATCCCGACGGCCGTCGACCGCGATGTCTACGCGGGCACCACGGGCCGGCTCAGGGCCATGGCCCACCTGCCGGACAGCGCCCCGGTCCCGTCCGCCGACTGGCCGACGGTCCGCGCCGGCCGGCAGGGCGCGGACGTCCGCACCGTCCAGCTGCTGCTCGGGATCCGTGCCGACGGCCGTTTCGGCCCGGAGACGGTCCGAACGGTACGGGACTTCCAGCGCGGACACCGGCTGCGGGCCGACGGCATCGTGGGCCCCCGCTCGTGGACGGCTCTCGTCCGCACGGTACGCACCGGCGACAGCGGCGCGGCCGTACGAGCTGTCCAGCACCAACTGACCGCCTGCGGGCACCGGGTGACGGCGGACGGCCGTTTCGGCCCGGAGACCGCACGCGCCGTACGGGACTTCCAGCGCGGACACCGGCTGGTCCCGGACGGGGTGACGGGCCCCTCGACCTGGCGGGCGCTGCTGGCCGCGTCCCGCGGATGAGCCGCCCCGCCGTCGACCACCCCGATTCCGCACCACCGACAACAGACCGAGGAGCACCCACCATGAACGGAAAGCCCGCAACGCCCCCCTTCTCCGCCTGCTGGACACGCCTCGCGGTCGGTGCCGCGACGGCCGCGACGGTCGTGCTCGGCACCGCCGCGCAGGCCACGGCCGCAACCGCGACGCCCGCGGCCGCCTCCGTGTACTACACCCCGGCCCAGGCCAAGGCCAAACTCCGTGAGGCCGGCATCACCTGGCGGTCCAGCCGCAACTGCGAGAACAAGAACAAGAACGGCTGCACCAGCTTCCAGGGCATCCGCAGGGCCACCGTCGACGGAGTCATCGCCCTCAAGCGCGCCAGCCGCTGCACGATCGTCATCACCGGCGCCGCGGAGATCCCGCCGCACAAGACCACGGGCACCTACACCCACGGCAAGGGCTACAAGGTCGACGTCGCCCTCAACCCCTGTGTCAACCGCTACATCCCGCAGCACGCCCGCAAGATCGGCTCCGCCACCTGGGCGGCCGGCAGCGTCGAGTACCTCCGGGAAAGCAACCACTGGGACATCAAGTACAAGGGAGGCACCGGCCCGACCACACCGGCCGGCCGGGCCTGGCCCACACTCGGCGCCGGCTCGCGAGGACACGCCGTGACCACAGCCCAGCAGTTGCTGCGGATCAAAGCCGACGGACGCTACGGCCCGGCCACGGGTCAGGCCGTGAAGACCTTCCAGCGCAAGCACCGCCTCGCCGCCGACGGGGTACTCGGCCCCGCCACCTGGCAGCGCCTCGCCCCCACGCTCCGCTCGGGCGCACACGGCAGCGCCGTCAGGGCCCTCCAGGCGCAGTTGCGCCGCCACGGAGCCCGCATCGCCGTCGACGGCCGCTACGGCAAGGCGACGGCCACCGCCGTACGCACCTTCCAGCGCGGCCGGCACCTCACGCCCGACGGCATCACGGGCCCCACCACCTGGCGGCGTCTGCTCACCGCCAACTGACCCACCCCACCCGGGCCCCGGCAGCGAACCGCCGGGGCCCCCGCATTCCGCACCCACCGTCGACCACAGCGCCCGAGCGGTACCCGGCGACCGCCACCTCGGCCTCGTCGGCGTCCGCCCCGGCGAAGTGTCATGACCTTGCCGGCGGAGGAGCTGAAGAACGGGGTCTGCGGGGTCACCCCGCGTCCGGTCCGGCCGTCGGCGACGACGGCCTCGCCCAACCCGTACCAGGAACCCTCGGGGCTGGTCGGATGGGCACCGTACTTCCGCTCGAAGAGAAACTCATCGGCTCAGGTGCCGAGCCAGGCGAGCGCGGCCACGGTCATGGCGCTGACACCGGTGTCCAGGGTGGGCTGGACAACGGGGGCGAAGGCGGGGCTGTGGTTGACCGGAATGTCCTGGGCGACGGTGCCGTGCTCGACGGCCCGGGCGTACACCTCGGGGTCGATGCCCCCGATGCCCCAGTAGGTGAACGGCGCGCCGAACGCCTGCGGCAGTTCGCTCATGTCCTCGCTGGCGGTCTGCAGATCGATGGTGTGCGCGTCGTCTCCGAAGTGGGCGGCGAACGCCTCGGCCACGCGCCGGGTCGTGTCCTCGTCGTTGACGGTGGGCGGGAAGGAGGAGATCTTCTCGATCTCGGGCGCCTTCGGTGCCCCGGACGCGTCGCACTCGGCGCGTACGATGCGTTCGATCGCCCGCAGGACCCGGGCGCGTGTGGCGTCGTCGTAGGTGCGGACGTTGAGCTGGATGACGGCGCTGTCGGGGATGACGTTGGGTCCGCTGCCGGCGTGGATGCTGCCGATGGTGACGACGGCGGGTGTGGTGGCCGCAAGTTCCCGGGAGACGACGGTCTGCAGGCGGACGACGATCATGGCGGCCATCACCACGGGGTCGACCGCGGACTGGGGCATGGAGCCGTGCGCCCCTCGTCCGTGGACGGTGACGCGCAAGCTGTCCGCGGCCGACAGGAAGGGGCCCGGCCGGGTGCCGACGTAGCCGGCCGGGTAGGGCAGGACGTGCTGGGCGAGCACCACGTCGGGACGGGGCGCCTTCTCGGTGAGACCGTCGCCGATCATGGCCTCGGCGCCGTCACCGTTCTCCTCCGAGGGCTGGAAGAGCGCGACGAACGTGCCTCGCCAGGCGTCCTTGGCCCGGGCCATCAGCCGCGCGCAGCCGATCAGGGAGGTCACGTGCACGTCGTGTCCGCAGGCATGCATGACCGGCTGCTCGGCGCCGTCGGGACCGGTCACCGAGACGGAGGAGGCGTAGGGCAGGCCGGTCTGTTCCCGCACGGGCAGGGCGTCCATGTCCGCGCGGGCCATGACGACAGGGCCGTCTCCGTTGGCCAGTACCCCGATCACACCGGTGCCGCCGACGCCCTCGGTCACCTCGAACCCGGATTCCCGCAGGGCGTCGGCCGCCTTCTTCGCCGTACGGTCCTCCCGCAGGCCGAGTTCGGGGTGCTGGTGCAGGTCCTTGTAGAGATCCTCCAGGCCGGAGCGGATGCCGTCGAGGCCGGAGAGCACGGTGTGGGCGGGACCATGCATGGAGGCTCCTTGCGTGAGTGGGGTGGCTGCCGCGCGGACGGCGGCGGTACGTGTGCTCCGAGCCCGCCTCCCGTCGCGTCGCGCCGGTGCCTGACGACCGGGCTCCCCACCGTCTGTGTCCGGCCACCCGGCGGAACACCTGGCGTGCGGCGGCAGCGGCGTGCCTGCCCCGTCCTGGTGCGCTCGCCCCAGTATGTGCCCGGGGGCCGGAGCGTGCAGGTCCGTGCGACCCCCATGGGAGCCGGCCGGGTCCGCCTACGCTCCGGCCCCGCGTGACTGCCTGCGTCTGCTGGTCTCGGGCGGTTCGGGTGCGTTGAGGCTGAAATAGAGGCCGATGATGCGGATGAGGAAGCAGGCCGTCGCGGCTCCCAGCGCGGCCGGCAGGCCGTACACGCCCGTTCGGACGGTGATGACGGTCACCGCGGCACCCACCAGGGCGGGGATGGCGTACAGGCCCGTGCGCAGCACCGTCGGGACCCGACGGACGAGCACGTCGCGGATCGTGCCCCCGCCCACCGCGGTGACCACCCCCAGCAGAATGGCGGGCGCGACGCCGAGTCCGGATGCGAGCGCCTTGCTCGCGCCGATCACCGCGAAAGCGCTCAGCCCGACCGCGTCGAGAACGTTGATCGCCCTCTCCATGCGACGCAGATGCCTGCTGAGGGCGAAGGCGATCACCCCGCCGATGGCGGCGAGCGTGTAGTAGCGCCAGTCCAGGAGAGTGGCCGGTGGCAGCGAGTCGATGAGGACGTCGCGGATGAACCCGCCACCCAGCGCGGTGATCATGCCTAGGACGACAACGCCGACCACGTCCAATCGCGCGGCACGCACCGCTGTCAGCGCCCCGTTGAGCCCGAAGGCGAACGTGCCGGTCAGATCCATGACGAGCAAGGGCGTGGGTTCGGAGCTCATACCGGACTGCATACCCCGCGCGGCGCGCCGACCGCGCGGGGTGGACAGCCCGGCTTCGACAAGGTCACGACGTCGGACTTCTTCTCGGCCGCGGGCCGCGAGGCACGGGCATCGTTCCACCACTCCCGTATCGAGCTGTATCCAGGGGAGATCGACAAGCTGTGGTGATGGCTGCCAACAGGCCGGTGGCCGGCGAGTCGGGGCGCCGGCCACCACACGTCCGGCGTTGAGCACGGTCCCACCGAACGGGACGACGAGGAAACGCCTCAGACGTCCGCTCAGGTGATCGGCGCCGGAGGGCGGCTCCCGGCTGCTGAGCACGTGCCGGGGCAGGGAGTGGGCGAGAAAACGGTGACCGGCCCTGGGCCGCGGTCGCTGGTCAGGCTGTCCGGGCCGCCTCCACTTCCTGCCGAAGCCGGGGCAGCATGTCGTGGTACACGCCCGGGCAGAGGGTGTCGCCGTAGTCCTTGTGGCCGTAGATCTGCGTCGAGGGTATGCCGTACCGGGAGCAGGTGTACGCGCACAGGGTCACCAGGACGTCCCACTGGGCGGTGGTCGGTACCGCGCCGTCGTGGTAGGCGCCCTCGTTGGCGATGCCGATGGAGTAGTCGTTCTGTCCGGAGGTGTGGGTGCCGAGCGGGAAGGTGGTCCCGCCGGCCAGGGCGGGGAGGCTGCCGTGCCGGCCCTCGGTGATCCAGCCGCCCCGGCTGACCAGGAAGTGGTAGCCGGTGTCGGCCCATCCGTTCTTGTCCATGTGCAGGTCCTGGACCCAGTGTGCGTGTCTGTGCGCCTGGGCCCGGGAGAAGTCGGTGGTGTTGGCGCTCACCGTGTGATGCACGATGATCTTGCTCGGCCGGTACCGCAGCGTGCGGATGGTCCCCTGGGGCGGGCGCGCTCCCCAGAGGGCGGTGCTGTCGATGTCCGGCTCGACGACGTCGGTGGTCCGTGCGTGGGCGGTGCCCGGGAGGGCGGTCGCCGCGATCAGTCCGGCTGCCCCGGAGAGCAGAAGGCGGCGCCGCAGGGCGTTCTCGGGGTTCACGGTCACTCCTGGTGAGGGGGAGGAGGGGGAGGGGAGCGGTGGAGCCGACGGCGGCGGCCGTCAGCTCCACACCATGAACACGCGGGGGTGAGCGGCGGGCGAGAGGCGTTTCTACCGCGTCACGTGTTGTTGGCGAGCGCCACGAGCCGGTCGCGGGTGCCGTTGAACTTGTTGCGGTCCACGGAGCCGGAGACGCCGCTGACGGAGCCCGTGCTGGTGTACTGCCACACCGTCCAGTAGGGGAAGCCGCTCGGGATGGTGGGGGAGGAGGCGGTGGTCCAGTGCGCCACCCACAACGGGCTCTTGTCGTACATCCCGTTCCAGTAGCCGGTGCAGGTGTTCCACCAACTGGCCGTCGTGTAGATGACCGCGTCACGGCCGGTGCGTGACTTGTAGGTGGTGTAGAAGTCGTTGATCCAGGTGCGCATCTGCGTGGTGGACATGCCGTAGCACATCGCCCCGTACGGGTTGTGCTCGATGTCCAGGACGCCCGGCAGGGTCATGTTGTCGCGGGACCAGCCGCCGCCGTTGTTGACGAAGTAGTTCGCCTGGGTGGCGCCGCTCGACAGGTCGGGACGCGCGAAGTGGTACGCGCCCCGGATCACGCCCGCGTAGTAGGCGGCGGGGTAGTTGGTGTTGAAGCTCGAGTCCTTGTAGCTGGTGCCCTCGGTGGCCTTCATCCAGGCGAACTGGATGCCCGAGTTGCGCACCGAGGTCCAGTTGATGGATCCCTGCCAGTGCGAGACGTCGATGCCCTGGACGCCGTCGGTCGCGGCCATGGCGCCCATCGACGGAGCCTCGGCCGCGGCCTTTCCGTGGATCTTGGCACCCACACCCATGTAGGCCTGGCCGGGCTGGATCTTGAGGCGGTCCTTCGCCGGCTCGGGAACGGCGTTCGCGCCGCCGGCGGTGGTCGCGGTGAGGGCGAGCGCGGCGCCCAGGACGCCGAGCGCGGTGGCCGTCCGTCTCGCGATGCCGGACGAACGAGGGGAGAGGGTGAACACGGCTGCCTCCTCGAGGTGGGGGACGACGTCGTCCGCGGCCACCCGACCTGTCTTGACGTGACCGCGTCATAAGTTAGCCACGGGGAATCTACGCGTGTAAAGAGGGCCCTCGAAGTGGCGTGAGGAGGAGGTCGCCGAATGAACGCCTGACGCGAACTACCCGTGGAACGTGGTGATTTCGGGCTGCTCGGTGTCGGCCGCAAAGCCGGAGTGCCGGTGGTGCGGACGGCCGGGGCGGCACGCGCCGCCGGTCGTCCTCGGGTCCGCGTCAGCGGCCCACCGGGTCCTCCCAGGCGCGGTCCCCCGGAGTTGTCAGCGCCAGGTGGCCGCCCTCGTCCAGGGGGGTCGGTACGGTGAGCGTGGACACGTGCTCGGTTCCGTCGAAGAGATGGACCTCGCCGTGGCCACCGCGGGTGACGGCGGTGAGCGGGGCGCCCGCCGAGGCGGCGACGGACCGGCGTTGCACCCCGTCCCACGGCGTTCCCCCGGGCCTCGGCGCACCGTCCATGGGCGGCAGCGGGTGACGGGCGATGACGCGGGGCTCGCCGCCCGCGTGTTCGGCCGACACCAGGATCAGTTCGTCGCCGTCGGGGTGCACACGCGCGTACGCCACGTGGTGCGCGGCGACCGCGAGCCGGAAGACCAGCCCGGGGCCGAGCGGCAGGCGGCCGGTGCGGCCTCCGTCGAGGGCGTGGAACCAGGCGTCGTTGGTCCATTCCGGCCATCGCCCCGGGTCGGTGGGGCCGCCGCGTACGCAGGACCACAGGGTCCGCCGGACGGGATCGAGCCGCAGGTAGTAGCCGCGTCCGGGTCCGGCCCAGGAGACCGGCTCCTCCATGAGCAGGCGGTCGCCGTCGCGCCGGGCACGGTGCACTCCGGAGGCCGCGGCGGCGAACAGCCGTCCGGTCGGCCGGTCGTAGGCGTCGCCGTGGCCGTCGTGGTCGGGCAGCTCCGTCTCGTACGCGGGTGACGCGGGGGGACTGGCGGGGGCGGCGTCCTGGAGGTCGTCGTAGCGGTACGCGGTCAGCGTGCCGGGCTCACGGTGCCGCAGGACGACGAGCGGGCCGCCGGAGCCGCACATCACCGTCACGCCCGGTTCGCCGGCCCGCGTGCGCACCCGGACCGACCTGCCGCGGTCGAGGTCGACCGTGGTCAGCAGATCCGACCAGGGCTCCTCGTTGCGGCCCAGACCCGTGGTGACGGCGAGCCGGCGGCCCGACGAGTCGGCGGCCAGGTGTTCGGCCGGCGTGGCCACCGGCGCCGTCGCCGCGATCAGCGGGCGCCCCGCGTCCGGGCCGTACGGGTCGAGGACGACGAGTTCGCCCGCGAGGTCGTCGACGAATGCCCAGTGGCCGTCCGGAAGGGCGAGGAAACCGGCGTGCTCGGCGAGGTGCCGGCCCTCCACGACACCCGTCACCCGGCCGTCCGGCAGGTTCAGCACCCTGATGGATCCGGCGACTTGATCGGCTGTCAGCAGGCGCGGGGCGAGCGGCACGGGGGACTCCTGGAGGGCGGCGGAAACAAGTTATTGGTAATGATTATCATGTACTCATTCGTTTGGTGGGGGAAGGCCCGGGGCGCCTCTGCCTCACATCCGGATCCGCCCCGGGAACGACACGGAGAGCCGAGAGTCATATGTCGCGCAGAATGCTGCGGACCGTTCGCCGCTGGACGGCCGCCGCCGTCATGGGGGCGCTGCTCGCCGGCTGCGGATCCACCGCCGCCGAGACCGGAGGCGAGCGGGCGGGTGACGTGGGAGCCAGGACCGATGTGACGGTCGAGCCCATCACCGCCGCCCGCTCCGTCACCGACGCCAAGGGCGTCACCGTCGCTACGAAGGCCGCGCCGCGGCGCGTCGTCTGCCTCGTCGCGCTCTGCGACGACATGCTCGCCGAACTCGGCATGACGCCCGCCGCCACGAACTCCGAACTGCTCGCCCATCCCAAGTTCCTGGGCAAGGAGAAGGCCGCGAAGATACCGGTCGTACCAGGCGGTTTCCTCGCGCCCGAGGCCGAGGCGATCCTCTCCTACGAGCCGGACCTGGTGATCGGCCTGGAGGACACGCACGGCAGGCTCGCGCCGGCGCTGAAGGGTGCGACGGTGTTCTGGCCGGTTCAGCCGGGCAGTTGGGAGGACAGCGTCGGCTACCTGCGCAACCTCGCCGCGCTCACCGGACGCACCGCGCAGGGCGAGGCGGCCGAGAAGGCGTTCCGCGCCAAGCTCGCCGGGGCCGAGAGCGCGAGGAGCGACAAGACCGCGCTCGTCATCTTCGGCAGCGACGAGAACTTCGGCGTCGCAACGCCCGGCAACGACGTCGCCGCCGGGCTCTTTCCCGGGATCGCGCACTACCCGTGGAAGAGCCGAGGCGTGGACGGGACGTACGGCATGGAGGAGATCCTCGCCGCCGACGTCGACGTGCTGTTCGTCGAGACGCTCTCCTTCGGCGGCCCTTCCGGGGACGAGCTCTCCGGCAAACTCGCCGAGAACCCGCTCTGGTCGCGCATCCCGGCGGTCAGGAACGGCGACGTCCACGAGGTCGACCCCGAGGTGTGGGCCAAGGGCCGCGGCACCCGGTCGCTCGGCATCGTCCTCGACGAGGCGACGGCAGCACTGAGGTGACCGGGCAAGGAACCGTGCGCCCTGTCGCCGTGGCCGCCGCGGTGCTGGTGGCGGTCGTCTCCAGCGCGTTGTGCCTGGGAACGCCGTACGTGCCGCCCCACGCACTCGCCGACGCGCTCGGCGGGGACGGCCTGGCCGGCGTCGTCGTCGCCGAACTGCGGCTTCCCAGGCTTGTGCTGGCGCTCGTCGCCGGTGCCTGCCTGGGGGCCGCCGGGCTGGTCCTCCAAGAGGCCCTGCGCAATCCGCTCGCCGTGCCCGAGATGCTCGGCGTCTCCAGTGGGGCCGCGCTCGGCGTCGCGGCCCCGCTGGTCCTCGCCCTGTCCGTGCCCCTCGCGGTGCAGCCGCTGCTCGCCATCGGCGGCGCGGCGCTCGGCGGTGTCCTGACCCTGCTCGCCGCCGGGTTCGGGCGCAGCCCCTCGGCCGTGCTGCTCACCGGGGCGGCCGTCGCCGCCGCGCTTCAGGCCGCGCTGCTCGTGCTGATGGTCCTGGCCGACCAGCTCGACCTCCAGCTCATCTACCGGTACCTGCTCGGCAGCCTCTCCGCCCGGACCTGGGACGACGTGACCGGTCTCGGGCCCTGGCTTCTTTCAGCCCTCCCGGCGCTGGTCCTGTGCGCCCCGGTGCTGAGCGTGCTGCGGCTCGGCGACGACGACGCCCGGGCACTGGGCGTACGGGTACGACGGGCACGGCTGGCCGCGCTCGCCATCTCCGTGCTGCTCATCGCGCCGGTCGTCGCCGTGTGCGGGCCGGTGGCCTGGGTCGGTTTCCTCGCACCGCACCTGGCGCGCCGGTTGCGTCCGGGCTCGGACGCGGTGGGCTGGCTGCCGTGGTCGGCGGTGTGGGGCGCGCTGGTGGTGGCCTGTGCGGACCAGCCGGCGCGGCTCGCCCTGGCGCCGACCGAGACACCTGTCGGCGCCTGGACGGCCCTGGTCGGCGTCCCGGTGGGCGTCGCCCTGCTGAAAGGGGGCCGCCGATGACGTACACGCGGACGTACGCCCGCCGAACAGCCGCCCTGGTGCTGCTCGTCGCGGCCGTGGCGGCTGCCGGGCTGTGCGCCGGACGCGCGCTGCCGGCCCTCGGTGTCTGGGAGGTGCTGAGCGGAGGCGGCGACCCCACAGCTCGGCACATCGTCCTTCACCTGCGGCTGCCGCGCACCCTGGTGGCGCTGGCGGCCGGCGCCTCGCTGGGCCTGGCCGGCACGGTTCTGCAGTCGGCGCTGCGCAATCCGCTGGCCGGGCCGGAGGTCACCGGTGTCACACCGGGCGCCGTCCTGGGCGCGGTGACCGCGACGGGTCTGGGTCTGGCGGGCTGGGAATCCCCGGCCGCGGTGGTGGCGGCCGCGTGCCTGGGCGGGTTCTCGGGGGCGGCGCTGCTGTGGTTGCTGGCCGGGCGGGAGAGGGGCGACTCCACGCAGATGGCCGTGCACGGCGTGCTCGTCTCGGCGGTGCTCGCCGGACTGACCGCCGTGGTGCTGCTGGTCGCCCCCGGCGAACTCGGCAGTGTCGTCCAGTGGTTGGTCGGCTCCACCGAGGGCCGCGTATGGGCCCACTGGCACCTGCTGTGGCCCTGGGCGACCGTCTGGGCCGTCGCCGCGTGCGCGCTGGCGGCGCCCCTGACCCTGCTGCGCTGCGGGGAGGAACAGGCCGCGGCCACCGGGCTGAACACCGGACGGGCGCGGATCGCGGCGCTGGTGTGCGCCGTGGCGCTCACCGCCGGAGCGGTCTCGGCCGTCGGCGCGCTCGGCTTCGTCGGGCTGTTCGTGCCCCACCTCGCGTTCGCCCTCTTCGGGGCGGACCTGCGGGCCGCGCTCCCCGGGGCGGCGCTGCTCGGCGCGGTCGTGGTGGGCGCCGCGGACGCGAGCGCCCAGTGGCTGTCCCGGACGGCCGCCGCCGCACTGGACATGGACCGGCTGAGCATCCCCGTCGGGGCGCTCACGACCTGCGGTGGCGCGGCGCTGCTGCTGCTTGTGGCACGCCGCCGCGCGGCGAGTGAGGAGTGAAGGTGGACGTGGTCGTGGAAGCCGGCATCAAGGGTGCGATACAGGTCGAAGGGCTCCGCTTCGGCTACCCGGGCCGGGAGGTCCTCGACGGGATCGACCTGGGCATCGCCCCCGGCGAGCTGGTCGCCCTCGTGGGCCTCAACGGCTGCGGCAAGAGCACCTTGCTGCGGCTCTGTGCCGGCCTGCTGAGACCGGCCGCCGGACGGGTCCTGCTGGACGGTGACGACCTGACCCGCCTCTCGCGGCGCAGCGCGGCCCGCAGGGTGGCCCTGCTGCACCAGCAGGCGCCCTCGGTACCGGGTTTGACGGTGCGTCACCTGGTGCGCCAAGGGCGGTACGCGGCACGGGGACCGCTCGGCATGCTGCGCGACGGCGACGACGCGGTGTGCGTCCGGGCCATGGCCGACGTCGGAGTGGCCGAGTGGGCGGACCGGCCGGTGGACGCGCTCTCGGGCGGTGAACGCCAGCGCGTCCGGCTGGCCATGGCGCTCGCCCAGGACACCCGCGTACTGCTGCTCGACGAGCCGACCACGTACCTGGACCTGCGTCACCAGCTCGAGGTCATGCAGACGGTGGCGCGGTTGCGCGAGGAACGCGGGCTCACGGTCGTGATGGTGCTCCATGACCTGGGGCACGCGGCGCGTTTCGCGGACCGGATCGTGGCGCTGCGGCACGGCCGCGTGGCGGCGGACGGCCCGCCGGCCGACGTCGTCACCCCGGCCCTGCTGGCCGAAGTCCTGGGCGTGGCAGGCCGGGTGGGCCGCGATCCGGAGGGCGGCTGGCCGGTGTGTTACCCGGATCACCCGCTCCCCGAAGCCTTGCGAAATGATAATCATCTTCATTAGTGTTCGTGGTGCGCCGCCGGCCCGGCGGCGCGGTCACCCGTAGGGAACGGAGGCTCATTCATGGAGCAGGACAAGGTGTTCACGCCGATCGCGGAGCAGGGTCAGCTCGCCCACCTGTCGGCGACCCACTCCAACGCCCTCGTCGAGAACCCCTTCGACGACGCCGTAGAGGCGGACGCGGACAAGTAAGCCCGCCCGCCGAAACCGGGCCCGCTCGGAACGCCTTCCGGGCGGGCCCGTCCAGCCCCCGCTTCTCCTGGAGGAACACTCGTGGCCACCGTGCGGCTCGCACCCGGCGTCGTCCTCGTCACCGTCCCCCAACGGGGCCTGGCCGTCCGCACACCCGACGGGAACTTCCTGGGCGTGAACACGGGCCCGGTGGACGAGCAGGAGCTCCTGTCCCACCTCATCGAGGGTGGTCCCGGCAACCCCCGACTCCGGGCCCTCGTACGGGCCTTCGAGGAGGCCGGCTACACCGCCCGCACACCGGCGCCCGCCCCGCTCGACGGACGCACCGTGGTCGTGCTCGGCGATCCCCAGCTCACGGGTCCGCTCACCCTGTGCGTCCGTGACGCGGGAGCCACCGTGCGCGGTGACCTCCCCACCGAGGACCCCCACCGCACCGCCGTCGTCTGGTGCCTCGACAAGCCCGCCGCGGAAGGCGTCTGGGACGAGGCCGACGAGCTGCCCCGACGCGGTACCGCATGGCTCCGCTGTCACCGCGAGGGCGCGCACGCCTGGCTCGAGCCGCTCGCCTGCGCGCCCGGTGACGTCACCTCCGCGCACGTACGGCTCCGTCGGCTCGCCGCGACCCCCGCCCACCGCGAGCTCTCCGCCTACTGGGCCGGCCACGCCACCCCCGACGATTCCCCCGGCCACTCGCAGGCGTCGGCCGCGCTCACAGCGGCACTGCTCACCGGGGACCTCATCGCCTGGGCGAACGGCGCGCCCCTACCCGTACGGCGCCGGCTGCGCCGCATCGACCTGCGCGACCTCACCGTCACCGAACACCCCGTCCTGCCGGTACCGCGCGTCGCCCCGCTGGGCCCCCGCCGATGACCACCACCGTCCGCATCGACGGACTGGCGACCGACGTCTGCCTTCCTCCGGCACCAGGCACCCACCCCACCGTGATCATCCGCACCCCCTACGACCGCCGCCGTCACCGCGCCGAACTCCGCGGCTGGGCCGCCCGGGGATTCGCCGCTCTCGCCCAGGACGTACGCGGCCGGTACGCGTCGAACGGAGACTGGCACCCGTACGGCGCCCACGAACCCGAGGACGCCGAAACGACCCTCCACTGGATCCGCGCCCAGCGCTGGAGCAACGGCCACGTGGTCGCCGCGGGCGCCTCGTACGCCGCGTACTGCGCCCTCGTCACGCCCGGTGCCGACGCGGTGATCGCCGCCGTTCCCGCCCTCGGACTCGCCGAGACGGCCCGCGAGACCACCGGCCCCGAGCGCCTCCAGGCCCGCGTCGGCTGGTGGTCCCGGCACGGCGCCGGCCGAACCCTCACCCCGAGGGCGCTGGAACACCTCCCGGTCAGCGAGATCCTGGACCTCCCCGCCTGGCCCGCCCTGTGGCACGCGCCCCGCCGCGCCGTACCCGGGGCCCGCGTGCCCCTGCTCTCCGTCGGGGGCAGCCGCGACCCGTTCGCCGAGGACACCGTCCGGCTCTGGCGGGACTGGCCCGGTCCCGCCCGTCTGCTGCTCGGCCCCTGGGGCCACCGGCTCACCGCGGATCCGGCACCCGAGGCACGCCCCGGCCACCGGCTCAACCTCGGTGAGCTGTACGCCGGGTGGGCCCGCGCCGCACTCGCCGGCACCCTCGCCGGCCGGACCGGCGCGGTCGCGCTCGGCGGCAGCGATCACTGGTGCCACCCCCGACCGGGCCACCCCGCCTCCTTCGCCTTCGGCACCCGTCTGCGGCTCCTGAACGGCGCCGACTTCGTCGCCGATCCCCACCGACCGGTCCGCTCCGACGACCTGAACGTCCCCGACCAGGGTGTCCCGGACCGCTCCCTGCTGCTCTCACCACCCCTGCCGCGCCCCCTCGACCTCCTCGGTCCCGCCGAAGTCCGACTGGACGCCGTCGCCGACGCACCCTCCGCCGACTGGGCCGTACGCCTCGTCACGCTCGACCCCGCCGGCCGGGCCGAACCGCTCGCCACCGGCATCGTGCGCCGCACCGAGCCCGGGCCCTTCACCGTCCCGCTCGGACACCTGGCCCGCCGTCTGCGCGCGGGGACACGGCTCCGCCTCGAAGTCGCGGGCCACCACTTCCCGGCGCACGCCCGCAACCCGCACACCGGCGAGGACCCGGTGGCGGCCACCCGCCTGGTGCCCTCCCACCGCACCGTACGCACGCGCGGCAGCGCCCTCTTCCTCCCCGTCGCCCGGGGTGTCCACCCCCTCGCTCCCGCCCAGGAGATCCAGACGTGACCATCGACTCCCTCGTGGACCCCGTCTGCGGGCTGATACGAAGCGTCGAGCCCGTACCGCACCCCACCGGAGCCCCGCCCCGCTACACCGCGATGACCGCCGACGTCTCCGACGCCCGCCGGTTCGGTGCGTGGCCCGCCGACCGGGTCTCGCTCGGCACCACCTTCGGCGACCCGGCCGGCGCGCGAATCGCCGCCATCGCGGAGGCGGTCGAACGGTACTGCGGCAACCGCCTGCCCCCGCAGGGCCACCCCGGCGCGCCGCGTCGAGCCACCGCCGCCGAACTCACCGCCGAGGGACAGCGCCTGTACGGCCCCGGCGACGTCCCGGCCTACGCCCCCTGGCAGTACGCGCGCGAGAACTTCCCCTACCGCCCTCTCACCCCCGACACCCCCGCACTGTGGGCCCGCGGTACCGAGGACGGCGAGGAGTGCTGGGCCCCCGTCGCCCTCACCCATCTCAACTGGCGCCAGGGCGAACACCGCTCGCTCCCGCGCACCCACCACCTCAACTACGCGGGCATCGCCACCGGACAGGGCCTGGACGACGCCGTCGAACGAGCGCTCCTCGAAATCGTCGAACGCGACGCCCTCGAACTGTGGTGGCACCTCGACGGCCCGGCCCGCGGCATCGACCCCGCCAGCGTGCCCGGCCTGCTCGACGACCTCGCCGGCACCACCCTCGACGTGTGGATCGTCGAAATGCCCTCCGAGTTCGCCCCGTGCATGGCCGCACTCGTCCACGATCCCGCCCTCGGCATCCACGCCGCCGGCTTCGCCTGCCGCTACGACCCCGCCGAAGCCGCCCGCAAGGCGGTCCTCGAAGCGGTCCACACCTGGGTCTTCACCCAAGGCACCACCGACGCCGACGGCTGGGTCTTCCAGGCCGTCGACGCGGGCATGCTGGCCCGCGGACTCTACCTCGACCACCGCCCCGACCGGAGCTACCTCGACGCCTGCGGCGAGCATTTCGCCGCCGTACGCGACCTGGGAGCCCATGTCCAGGTGTGGCTCGACCCACGCATGGCTCCCCACGCCCGCCGCTTCACCCACCCCGCGCTCGGCACCGTCCCCGTCACCGACATCGAACCCACCACACGATCCGCCCTCGACTCCCGCCTCGCCGGCCACCGCGTGATCACCTTCGACCTGACCACCGAGGACATCCTCGAAACGCCCCTGCGCGTCGCCCGCGTCCTCGTGTCCGGCCTCGTCCCGAACCAGCCCGCCGCCTTCGCCTACCTGGGCTGCCCGCGCTTCGCCGAACAGGCGCTGTCACGACGGTGGCGCACCAGCGCGCCCACCGCCGCCGCCGACTTCACCCTCGCGCCACCGCCCCACATGTGATGACGTCCCTCCAGACCGCCCTCGCCCGCGCCCGCTGCGCGCAGCCGCCCGGCCCCGACATCCCGGCAGGCCACCAGGTCACCCCGTGGCCCGGGGAACACCACCCGGTCCCCCCGCACCTGAACCGGCTCCTGCGCCTGTCCCTCGCGGGCGACCGCCTGCGCCCCGCGGCCTCCGCCGGCGCCCTGCACCCGGTCAACACCCACCTCCTGCTGGGCCCCGGCAACGGGCTCCCGCCCGGCCGATACGCGTACGACCCCGTACGGCACCGCCTGCTCGCGCGCGGCACCGTGTCCGCCGACGCGCCGCCGGGCGCGGTCGCCGTCCTCACCGTCACCGCGCGGCGCACGGTCTCCCACTACGGCCATCGAGCGTGGCCGCTGCTGCTCCTGGACACAGGACACGCGACCGCCGCGCTCGCGCTCGCGGGCGCGCCGCAATGGTGCCCGGACGCGGACACCACGCTCCTCGCCGCAGCCGCGGGCCTCCCACCCGACTGGGACGGAGCCGAGCCGGAGCACCCGCTCGCGGCCGTACGACTCACCCCCGGGCCGGCCGACGCCCTCGACCACTGGGCGGCCTACGCCCCCGGCGCCCCGCCCCTCCCCACGCCCCACGCTCCGCCGCCCGTTCTCCAGGAGGCGTGGCGCGTCCTCAGCTCCCTGCCCGGCACGACGACCTGGCGCCGCACGGTGGCCCCCGTACTGCCCGACACCGCGCTGACGTCCCGCCGCAGTGCGCGGCCGCCCTTCCCGGACGTGCCCGAGGCGACCCTGCTGGAAGAGGTCCTGGCGACGGCCCGCCACACGGCACCGGTGCCGTGGCGCCTGCTGACCGCCCGCAGACCCGGCACAGCGGCCGGGCCCCCGGACGAGGCCGCCCCCGCGGACCTGGCCGCCCGGGCCGCGGGCCAGCCACTGCTCGGGCAGGTCGGTGCCCTGCTCGTCGCGCACGGCTGCCCCGACGACGCGCCGCCCGCCCGGGTGCGCCGGGACCACGTGCTCGCGGGCCACGGTGCGGGCCTCGCCCAAGCGGTCGCCATCCACCTCGGTCTGGCCTCGCGCCCCATCGGCTCCTGGCAGCACGGCCCCTGCGGCCCGCCCCACATCGTCCACGCCCTCGCGCTGGGCGTCCGCACCCCAGAAGGGACCGACCGGCCATGATGGTCCACCCGGAACTGCTGCGCGCCGCACGGATCGCGCGACGCCCCCTGCTCGGGGCCACCGCCCTGCTCGGCGCCGTGGCCGTCACCCACCTCGCCCAGGCGGTGCTCATCGCTCTGGCCCTGGCCCGCATCGCGCACGGGGAGACCTCGGACCTGCCCGCCCTGCTGGCCGCGGTCCTCACCGTCGTCGCCGTGCGCGCCGTACTGGGTCACCGTCAGCGCGTCCTCGCCGTCCGCGCCGGGGCACGCGTACGGATCGGCCTGCGCGACGAGCTCCTCGAACGCCTCGCCGCTCTCGGCCCCACGCACGGGACGGACAACCGCGCGGGAGCCGTGCGAGCCACACTGGTCGACGGTGTGGAGGGCGTCGACGCGTACGTCTCCCGCTACCTCCCACAGCTTCTGGTCACCTGCGTACTGCCGCTCCCGCTCCTCGCCACCGTCGCGGCGGTCGAACCGTACGCACTGCTCGCCCTGACTCCCGCGCTTCTCCTGGCGCTCTTCGTCCCGCGCTGGTGGGACAAGCTGCTCGCCCGCCGCGGCCAGGAGCACTGGGGCTCGTACGAGGCGCTGTCCGCGGACTACCTGGAGGCACTCCAGGGCATGCCGGCGCTCCGGGCCGCCGGTGCGGTCGCCCGCACCCGAGCGCGCCTGGAGGAGCGTTCGGCGGCCTTGCACCGCGCCACCGTCGCCAAGCTGCGCGTCTCACTCGTCGACACCGGCATCACGGACCTGGCCGTCCAGGGCGGCACGGTCGCCGCCGCGCTCGTCGCGTGCGCCTCCGCCGCGTCCGGCCGGACCGCCGCCACCGGCACCTACCTGGTCCTCATGCTGGCCTCCGAGTGCTTCCGCCCGATCCGGGACCTGTCGCGCGAATGGCACGCGGGCTACCTCGGCCTCTCGGCGGCCGACGGCATCACCAAGCTCCGCACGGCGCGACCAGCCGTACGCGACGAAGGCACCGAGCCGGCCCCGCACCGACCGCCCGCGATCCGCTTCGACGCCGTGCACTTCACCTACCCGGGCGCCGCACGCCCCGCACTGCGCGGGATCACGTTCACCGCGGACCCGGGCCGCACCACAGCCGTCGTCGGTCCGTCCGGCGCCGGCAAGTCGACGCTCCTCGCGCTCCTCCTGCGCCAGTGGGACCCGGACGGCGGGAGCATCACCCTCGACGGCACGGACCACACCGCCCTCACCCTCGCCTCCTTGCGACGCGGCATCGCGGTCGTCTCCCAGGAGACCTACCTCTTCCACGCCTCCGTCGCCGACAACCTCCGCCTGGCCCGCCCCGACGCGACCGACGAGGAGCTGTACGCCGCCGCCGGGGCCGCCGGCATACACGACGAGATCGCGCGGCTGCCCGACGGCTACGACACGCACGTCGGCGAGCGCGGCGCGACGCTCTCGGGCGGCCAGCGCCAGCGCCTGGCGCTCGCCCGGGCCCTGCTCGCGAACGCGCCGGTCCTGGTGCTCGACGAGGCCACGAGCGCGGTGGACGAGCACCGCGAGTCGCGCATCGCCCGCGAGCTGCTCCGCGCGGCGCGCGGCCGCACCTGCCTGGTCGTCGCCCACCGCCTCACGTCCGTCCAGGACGCCGACCGGATCGTCGTCCTGGACGGCGGTCGCATCGACGGGGTCGGGACGCACATGAGCCTTCTGGCGCAGGACGGGCTGTACGCGCGGCTGGTGGCCGCGGGACGCGTTCAGGAGGCGGCATGACCACCACGACGACCGGAACCGAACGCGGTGCCCTGCGGGCCCTGCTGCCGGTGCTGGCGGCGCACAAGGCCATGACGGCACGGACCTTCGCCGCGGCGCTCCTCGACCAGGCGGCGCTCGTCGCGCTGGTGACGCTTGCCGCGCACACCGTCGGTACCGCGGTCATGGAACACTCCGTCCCGGCACCGGCCACCGTCACCGCTCTCGTCGCACTGGTCCTGCTGCGGTCGCTCGCCACCTGGCGGGAGATGGACCTGTCGCACGACCTGGCGTACCGGGTGCTGGCCGAGTTGCGGGTACGGGTCTTCGACGGACTGGCCCGCAGCGCGCCCGCTCGCGTAGCCGGCCGACGCAGCGGCGACCTCGCGGCGGCGGCACAGACCGACGTGGAGGCGCTGGAGTTCTTCTACGCGCACGCCGTCGCCCAGATCCTCGCCTCCGCCACCGTCTTCGTGTCCGGCACGGCAGTACTGGCCGTGGTCGACACCTGGCTGCCGGCTCTGATCGTGCCGGCTGCCGGGTTGCTGGTCCTCGCGCCGCTGACGGACGGCCGTGCGCGGGCTACGCGCGGTGCGCGCACGCGCCGGGCAGCCGCCGAGCTGTCCGCGGAGGCGGTCGAGACCGTGGACGGGCTACGCGAACTGCTCGCCTTCGGCGCGCTGGAGCAGCGGCGCGCCGGTCTGCGCGAGCAGGGTGAGCGGCTGGGGAAGGCACAGAGCTCGGAGCACGCGTGGGAGGCGGGCGCGGCGGCGGTGCGCGACCTGCTCGTGGTGGCGGCGGTCGTCGGGGTGGTCGGGACGGCCGCGCACTCGCTCAGCGGGGCCTGGGCACCGGCGGCCATGGCACTGGCGCTCGGCGTCCTCGCCCCGGTCGCCGACTCCGCCGCCGCGCTCGGTCAGGCGGCCGGGCTGCGCGCGGCGGCGTCCCGCGTCGGCGCGGCGATCCGCGCCCGGGCGGGGGCGCCCGCGCCCGCATCGCCCCGCCCGGCGCCGGCCGGCCCCCTCGGGGTCCGGATGCGTGGGGTCCGCTTCGACTACGGAGGGGCGCCCGTGCTCGACGGCCTCGATCTGACGGTCCACTCCGGTGAGACCCTCGCACTGGTGGGGGCGTCCGGCACCGGCAAGTCCACCTGCGCGCATCTGCTGGCGCGCTTCTGGGATCCGACGCGGGGTTCCGTGGAGCTGGTCGGGGCCGGTGGCGAGTCCGTCGACATACGGGAGCTGGCGGAGGAGGAGTTGCGCCGCACCGTCTCGGTCGTTGGTCAGGACACGCCGCTCTTCCACGGCACGCTCGCCGACAACCTCCGCCTGGCCCGCCCGGACGCGACCGAGGACGAGCTGCACACGGCCGCCCGCGTCTGCGGCGTCGACCGGATCGCGCAGGCCCTGCCGGACGGGTACGACACGCAGGTCGGTGAGCGCGGCACGACGTTGTCCGGCGGGCAGCGCTCCCGCATCGTCCTGGCGCGGGCGCTGCTGACGAATCCGCGGGTCCTCGTCCTGGACGAGACGACGGCCCACCTGGACACGGCAGGGGACGCGGAGCTGTCCGCGGCGCTCGCGGCCGCGTCGCGGGGGCGTACGACGGTGGTGATCGCCCACCGGCCGACGACCGTGCGGCGAGCGGACCGGATAGCGGTCCTGGAGAACGGACGGATCGCGGAGAGCGGCACGTGGGACGAACTCTCCCGCGCGGGCGGGGCGTTTTCCCGAGTGCTCACACGGTGATCACGAGCCGTCCCCGCTCGCCCACCGGAATGGGCAGCGGAGCCCCGGCGGCCCCTGGGGGGCGCTGCGTGCGCCCCCCAGGGGCCGTCGAAGGACCGTCGGGTGACGGAAGAACGGGCGGGCACCGGCCCCCGGCCGCCGCACGGCGTCGGCCGGAGAAGGACATTCTTGCGGCGTGTCCGCCGTCGCGGGGCGGCTCGCCAAGGGGACGCCCGTCGGCCGGCCGCACCGGCGGCGGGCGGGGGCGGCTGTCATGACGGCGCCGGTGCATCCTGCGGTTCCCGGCCGCCCTGGTCGAGCCGGAAGGGCGGGTACACGTCGGTGAGCAGAGCCGCGTAGGCCGCCACCCGCAGCACCCAGCGGTTGAGCCCCGTCACCAGGTCGAAGACACCGCGCGGATAACGTCCCGTCGCGGCCAGCGCCACACCCGCGAACAGCGCGAGCAGCCCGATGAGGCCGCCCGAGAACCAGGCCAGGCGCGCGCCGCCGAGGAAGAAGCCCAGGACCAGGTACTGCGGGACGGCGAGGAGCCACCACTTCACCAGGACGAGGCCGCGGGAGAGCCGCTCCGGGTACGCCAGCTCGAAGTGCGCCGGGTAGCCGGGGACGTCGGCGAGGGTGAACGGCGGATAGCGATCGGTGCCGAGCGCACCGTAGGCGTAGTACGCCACGCGCCAGTTCCACCGCAGGACACCGGTGCTGAAGTCGAACAGGGGACGTGGATAGCGTCCGGTGAAGAGGACGGCGAAGAAGGCCACCACGCTCACTCCCGCGAACGCCACCCAGAGGAAGACGAGGACGACGTAGTGGGGGAGAGCGAGCAGCCACTTGACCAGCCACAGCCAGCGGGACAGGGGGGCGTCCAGGACCGCCGTCAGCCGCGCGGGGTGACACGGCGGCGGCGTGCCTCCCGGCGGCACGGCCGGGGGTTCGGTATGCGTGCTCATGTGACCGGTCCCTTCGGATTCCGGTGACGATCGCGAGTGGTGACGAGGTCGCTCGTCGTGCTGTCCGCCGGCGAACCGGGTGGGGCACGGCACCGTCCGGCCGGTCACCGGGGAACGACTCCACCGATGCCCTGGTCCCAGTATCGGTGCGGTCGCCACCGCGTACCCACCGCTGCGGCGGTGTCGCGTGCCCGGGCGCCGAGCCGGGCGGGGCAAGTTCCCCCGTGCTGCGGCGCGCCCTCCCCCTTCCTGAAGATCAGAGCCGGAATCCTGCACAAGGACGCCGGTTCACCATCCTGGATCACACACCCCCCAGGAGTACCCGACGGCCGGACGACAGCAGGAGAGGAGTGCGGAGATGGCCATCCGGATCGCCGCCCCACGGCGAGGCCGCCATCGGTCTTCCGGCCCGGTACGACCGGGGATCCCCGCCGGTCGCCCGTCGGGCCGGTGAGGCGGGTGGACGGCATGACCGCGGCGCTGTCGTTGCTGGGAGTGGCCGCGCTGGCCGTCGCCGGCCTCTACGGGGCGAGCCGGGCGACGCGGTTGTCCTCCGATCCGGCGGCAGCCGCTCCGTTCTCGTCGGGGCTGGAGCCGGTCGAGCACGCGGTGAGCCGCTTCCACGTGCGCTGGTACACCGTCACGATGCTGTTCCTGGCGTTCGACATGGAGATGGTCTTCATGTACCCGTGGACGCTGGTGATCTCCGCGGTGGGGCCCAGCGCGGTGATCGAGATGTTCGTCTTCCTGGGGGTTCTGCTCGCCGGGGTCGTCTACGCCTGGCGGGAGGGCGCCCTGCGATGGACCTGACCGGACTCGCCCTGCGTGCTTCGGCCGCGCGGCCCCGCGTGCTGCTGGCCACTCTGCCGGGAGGAACGGCCGCGCGGCTTCGGGCCGAGCGCTCGGCACGGTTGCGGGACTGGCCGCTGGCCGCCACCCCGGCCCAGGCGGACCTGCTGCTCGTGGTCGGCCAGGACTGCTCGCGCCCGCGGGCGGCGGTGAACCGGCTCTGGCAGGACATGCCCGCGCCCCGCGCCCTTGTGCACGCGGGCGCGGCCGACGATGTCGAGGCAGCGCTGGAGGCCGGACGGGCCCGGCTCGGCTCGCCGGCGGTTCAGCACCGGCATGCCGAAGCGTCCGCCGCAACGACCCGGTACGACGATGACGGCCGTCCCCGCCACCGGGAGTCGTCCGGCGGTGCTCGTCACCACGACGAAGAGGCCCGGCACAGCGATGCCCGTGCGCACGGCGAGCACGCTGACGGGCCCGGCGGCCGTCACGCCGGTGCGCACGCGCCGCACGAGGGCGGCCGGGCCCACGGCGGCCACGACGGTCAGGGCGCCGGGAACAGGGGTGATCACGGCGGCGACGAGGGCCACGGGCATCACGGGGGGCACGGCGGTCACGGTGGCGGGGGGACGGGGATGCCGGGCGGGCTGCCGATGGCCGAGCAGGGTGAGGACCGTGACGGTCTGACGCTCGACCGTCTGCACGTGCCCCTGGGGCCCTTGCTCGCGGACTGGCCGGCCGGCCTGACCGTCAGGCTGATCCTGCAGGGCGACGTCATTCAGGAGGTGGACGTCGAAGGCGGGCCCACGCCCTCCGCCGGGGCCGCGCCGTTCTGGGTGGAGCCGTGGCTGCGTGCGGCTGACGGTGACCGGGTGAGCGTGGGGGAGGCGGCCCGGCGCCGGGCGTCTGCGCGTCTGGACAGTCTGGCCCGGATGCTGTCGGTGGCCGGCTGGCCCGCCGAGGCGACCGCGGCGCGGCGGCTGCGCGACGACCTGCTCGACGGTGTCCCCGGTGCGTCGGTCGCACCCCGGCTGGACCGCTTCGCCCGCCGCGTCGGCCGGTCGCGGACGCTGGCCTGGCTGACCCGTGGGATCGGCAGCGTGAGCGGCCAGGAGGCGCGGGAGGCCGGGGTGAGCGGGCCGGCGGCGCGGGCCGGCGGTGACGTGACCGCGCGCTACCGGCAGTGGCTCGCCGACATCCGCAGCGACGTGGGGCGGCTGGAGGAATCCTCGCTGCTTCGACCGGCGGGGGAGGAGAGTCCTCGCGGTGACTGGAAGAGCGATGCCCCGCCGTCGGCCGCGCTGATCGCGCTGCTGCCGCGTCTGCTGAGGGGAGCCGAGCTGGCCGCGGCGCGTCTCGTCGTCGCCAGTCTCGACCCGGACCTGGACGAACTCACGGCATGCGGGCGGGGGGCGGCCCGTGGTTGAGACGGGCGCGTGGTGGACGTTGCTGGCAGCACCGGCGATGCTCCTCGCTCTGGCCGTGCTGGCGGTGGCCGGCAACGCGGTGCTCGAGGCTCGTGAGGCAGGCCGGCCGCTCGGTCCCGCGGTCGCGGTGCGGCCGTTCCTCGGCGTGCCGCGGGCGCTGCTGGCGCAGCCGCGGCGCCTGCCCGCCCCGGACGTGCTGCTGTGGCGCACCGGCGTGGTCGTCGTGCCGGTGGCCGCGGTGCTGTCCACGCTGGTGATCCCGTTCGGCGGCACGGTGGTGGCCGATGTGTCGGTCGGGGTGGTGTGGTTCAACGCCATGGAGGTGCTGACCTGGGCCGGTCTGTGGCTGGCCGGGTGGGGTCCCAACGCGGCGTTCTCCCTGATCGGGGGCTACCGGTTCCTGGCCCAGGGTCTGGCCTACGAACTGCCGTTGATGTTCGCGCTGATCTCGGCTGCCACCGGGGCGCAGTCCCTGCGGGTGGGGGACATCGCCGCCGCCCAGCACGGCCTGTGGCACGCGGTGTGGATGCCGGTCGCCTTGCTCGTCTACCTGGCCGGTGTGCCGGCCTTCGGTTTCCTGGGCCCGTTCGCCTACCCGGCGGGCCGTGACCTTGCCGGCGGGGTGCTGAGTGAAGCCTCGGGGGTGGACCGCCTTCTGCTGGAGGCCGGGCGGTGGCTGTGGCTGGCCGCGGGCGCGGCGATGGCGGTGCCGCTCTTCCTCGGCGGCGGCGCCGGACCGGGCCTGCCGCCGTGGGCGTGGGCGCTGGTCAAGACCCTGCTGGTGCTGGCCGTGCTGGTGGTGGCGGTGCGCAGACTTCCGGTGATCCGCGCGGACCGGTATGTGGAGCTGGCCTGGGTGGTGCTGATCCCGCTGACGATCGCGCAGGCCCTGGTCCCGGCCCTGGTCGGCCTGAACCGATGACGGGCGAAGGGAGCACGTCCTGAGTACGACCGCCCTCGTGCTGCTGACCCTGCTGGGCGTACTCGCGCCGGCCGGCGGGGTGCTGGTGTTCACCCTGAACTCGATGGCCCGCGTCACTTTCTCCCTGCTGGCGTCCCTGTGCTGCGTCGGCGGTGTGGTGACCGTGCTGGGGCTGCCGTATCTGGGCGTGGTGATCGTGCTGATGATGGTCATGGAGATGTTGATCATGGCCGTGTTCATGATCGCCTACATGATGAATCCGGCCGGGCTGATGCCGATGTCGATGCTGCACAACAAGCGCGGTTCCCTGGTCATCAGCGTCGGGGTGTTCGCCGCCCTGGTCGTCGGGATCTTCGTGGTGCCCTGGCCCGAGCGGACCGGTAACCGCCCGAGGGACACCACCTTCCAGGTCGGCATGTCGCTGATGGGTCCCCAGATGCTGACGATGGTGACGCTGGGGTTCGTCCTGCTGGCCACCATGGTGGGAGCGACCGTGCTGGCCACCCACCGGGGCCGTTACGACCGCTTCGGCGACGACCTCGATCAGCGGCCCGCGAACGACCCGGTCGGCGGCGGGATGGGCCGATGACCTTCGAACTGCTCCTGGTGCTGGCCGCGGGCCTGTTCTGCATCGGCCTGTTCGGTGCGCTGTCCCAGCAGTCCATCGTCATGATCATGATGGGGATCGAGCTGATGACCGGCGGTGTGATCGTGGCCGCCGCCGACTTCTGGCACTTCCTCGCCCCGGCCGCGGCGAGCGGCCAGGTGGTGGTCGTGGCGGCGGTGGTGGCGATGGCGGTGGAGATGGCCATGGGATTCGCCGTCACGACGGCGATCTACCGGGCGCGTCGGGTCGACATGACCGACATGGCCGAGGAGCTGAAGGGGTGAGCGCGCTGCTGTGGCTGCTGATCGCCGTACCCCTGGGCGCCGGGGGGTTCCTCGGCGTGGCGGGCCGAGGCGCCAACCGCCTGGCGCCGGTCCTCGGCGTGGGAGCGGCCCTGGTGACGGTGGGCCTCGCGGTGGCCGTCGCGCTCGCACGACCCGAGGCGGGTGCGCCGCTGTTCGCCGGGACGGGGGCCTTCCTGGCGGTGGACGGTCTGTCCGCGGTCATGGTGGTCACCGTCGCCGCGATCACCCTCGGCGTACTGCTCTTTGCCGCCGGGGAGTTCGGCCCGCAGGAGAACCGGGGCCGCTTCTTCGGGCTGATGCTGCTGTTCGCCGGGGCCATGCTCGTCACCGTCACGGCGGCCACGCTCCCGCTGCTGCTGATGGCCTGGGAGGTCATGGGCGCCACCAGTTGGGCGCTGATCGGCTACTGGTGGCAGCGGCCCGAGCGGGTGCGTGCGGCGGACGTCGCCTTCCTCACCACGCGCACCGCCGACCTCGGCCTGTACGTGGCGGCCGGGGCCGCGCTCGCGGGCGGCATCGGTTCCCTTCGCCTGGACGCGCTGCCCGGGGCGAGCTCCCCGTGGCTGCATCTGGTCACGGCGGGAGTCGTCGTCGCGGCGTCGGGCAAGTCCGCCCAGTTGCCGTTCTCCTTCTGGCTGTCCCGGGCCATGCAGGGCCCCAGCCCGGTATCGGCGCTGCTGCACTCGGCCACCATGGTCGCCGCCGGTGCCTACCTGCTGCTGCGGCTGCATCCACTGCTGGCCGCCACCGCCTGGGCGGGCCCGCTGGTGGCCTGGACCGGCGCGCTGACCGCCCTTGCCCTGGGCGTCGTGGCCATCGCCCAGCGCGACGTGAAACAACTGCTCGCGGCCTCCACCTCGGCGCAGATCGGCTTGATGGTCCTGGCCGCCGGAAGCGGTGGAGTGGCGGGCGGCGTTACCCAGTTGGTGGCGCACGCCGCCACCAAGTCGGGGCTGTTCCTGGCCGCCGGAGCGTGGCTGACCGCACTGGGCACCAAGCAACTGCCCGCTCTGCGCGGCGCCGCCCGCCGCGACCCACTGGTCGGCGCCGCCTTCGTCGTCGGCACCCTGACGCTGGCGGGCCTGCCGCCGCTGTCGCTGTGGGCGGCCAAGGACGAAGTCCTCGCCGCCGCCCGGGCCGAGAGCACCGGCCTGTACACCGTCGGACTGGCCGCCGCGGCTGTGGCGGCGGTCTACAGCGTCAAGGCCCTGTGGTACGTCACCCGCCCCCTGCCCCAGCAGGCGGAAGCCGCCTACGACACCGAACGGCACGGCACGCGCCGCGTCTCACGTGTGGCGCCGCTCCCCTTGTGGGCGCTGACAGGGGCCGCGGCGGTGCTGGGCGTGCTTGCGCTGCCCACTCCCGCGTCCTGGCTGGAACAACTGATCGGCACCCCCGGGGAGCCGAGTCCCGCGGCGTGGGAGCTGGGGCTGTCCGCCGGCGCGGCGATCGCCGCCGCGGGCGTGGCCTGGTGGTGGTCCTCCCGCCATGAGCCGGCATCTCGTGCCGATGTGCGGTGGGTCGAGCAGTGGCTGTTCCTGGAGCGGGCGGCCGAGACGGTGGTGGTGCGGCCCGTTCTGGCACTGGCGCGGGCGCTGGCGGTCTTCGACGACCGGGTCGTCGACGGCGCCGTGAGGCAGGCGGCCCGCGGTGGCCTGGCCGCGGGCAGGTTCGCCCGCCGTGCCGACGACGGCGGCATCGACGCCGCCGTCCGCGCGGTCGCGTCCGGCGCCCGGAGTCTGGGCCGGTGGGCGCGCCGCCCGCAGACCGGGCTGCTGCACCAGTACTACGCCCAAGCCGCCGTCGGCTTCGCGGTGCTGACCCTGATCGTGCTGTTGGTGAGGTAAGTCCCCGTGCTGAGTCTCGTGACCTTCCTGCCGCTGCTGGTGTGCGTGGCGCTGCTGCTCTGGCCGCGCGCCCTGCCCGACCGGGCGTGCGTCCGGGTGTGGATCGCCGCCGCTGCCGCCGACCTTGCCCTGGTCGTCGCCCTGTGGGCGGGCTTCGACGCGGGCGGCGGGATGCAGTACGAGCAGCGGATGCGCTGGATCCCCAGCGCCGGGGTCGGCTACCACGTGGGTGTGGACGGGCTGTCCCTGCCCCTGGTGGCGCTGACCTGCCTGCTGTTCCTGGCCGTTGCCGTGTACTCGTTGCGCGAGACCCGACGGGTGCGTTCCTACGTATGCCTGTTCCTCTTCCTCCAGACCGTCAGCCTGGGTCTGTTCGTCGCCCTGGACCTGATCCTCTTCTTCGTCTTCTTCGACCTGTCCATCGTCGGCATGTTCTTCGTCATCGCCGGCTGGGGCCACGGGGAACGCGCCCGGGCTGCGGCGCTGAAGTTCTTCCTCTACACCTTCATCGGCTCCCTCGCCCTGCTGCTCGGTTTCATCGGCCTGTACCTCGCCGCCGCCCCGCACACCTTCGACATCACCGACCTGACCCGCAGCAACCCCCTGGCCGGCCGCGGCCTGTACGCCGGCCTGGTGCTCCTGGCGATCGGTGTCGGCCTGGCGGTCAAGACCCCGACGGTGCCGTTCCACACCTGGCTGCCGCCCGCCCACACCGACGCTCCCGCCGCCGGCTCGGCGATCCTCGCCGGAGTCCTGCTGAAGATGGGCACCTACGGATTCGTCCGCATCGCCATGCCCCTGCTGCCCGGCTCGTGGCGCCACTACGCCCTGGTCGTCGTCGTCATCGGCGCGCTCTCCGTCGTCTACGGAGCGCTGGTGGCCCTGGGCCAGACCGACTTCAAACGGATGATCGCCTACACGTCGGTCAATCACATGGGCTACATCGTCCTCGCCGTCGGAGCCGCCGGAACCCTGGCCGGCAGCGATGTCCAGGCCCGCTCGCTGGCGGTGACCGGCGCGGTCACCCAGATGGTCAGCCACGGGCTGATCACCGGGGCGCTGTTCCTGCTCACCGGAGTGCTCCACGACCGCGGGCAGACCTATGCCATGGACGCCTACTCGGGACTGGCCGCGCACACCCCCCGCTTCGCCGGCGTCACCGCGGTCGCCGCCTTCGCCAGCCTCGGCATCCCCGGGTTCTCCGGCTTCGTCGCCGAATTCCAGATCCTCACCGGCTCGCTCGCCTCCCAGACGATCGCCACCGCCATCGCCGTGACCGGCATCCTCCTCACCGCCGCTCTGTTCCTGCGCGCCCTGCGCACCATGTTCCTCGGCCACCCGCGCCTGCCGCCGACCGTCCCCGCCGGAGGCATCACCGACCTGCGCACCAGCGAGGCGGTCCCGACCGTGACCCTGATGTCCGTGGCCCTGCTCATCGGCGTCGCGCCGCGCTGGCTGCTGGACGTCATCGAACCAGCCGGCCGCGCCGTGACCGGGTTGGTGGCACGGTGAACGAAAGCCTGACCGCACTACTGCCCGAAACCACCCTGCTCGGCGCCGCGGTCATCGGTTTGCTCGCCGGTTCGTGGCTGCCGCGCCGCCGCCAGTGGATCGTCGCGCTCCTGGCAGTCGCCGCTTGCGCGGCCGGCCTGGTGGCCACCGCCGTCACCATGGCCACCGACCGTGAACAGCTCGTCTTCTCCGACGCGTTCGCGGTCGACGCCGCCACCGGGATGGGCCGCCTCATCGTCCTGACAGCCCTGCTGCTGGTCCTCGGCATGTCCGTCGAATCCGTCCGAGGTCACCGACGGGAGACCGAGTACTGGGTGCTGCTGCTCATGACCGGCGCCGGCACTCTCGCCTTGATCGGCGCCAACGACCTGCTGATGCTGTTCGCCGCCTACCTGCTGGCCGGCATCCCCGCCTACGCACTCGCCGGCTTCGCCAAGGACGCCTCGGGCACCGAAGCCGCCCTGAAGTACTACCTGATGGGCGCCCTGCTCGGCACCACCATGCTCGCCGGTACCGCCCTCCTGTACGGCGCCGGCCACGCCACGCTCTACCGGGAGCTGGACGCCGGCCTGTCCACGGCCCCCTACGGACTCGTCGCCGTGGGACTCGTCGGTGTCCTGGCCGGACTGCTGTTCAAGATCGGAGCCGTCCCGGCCCACCACTGGGTGCCCGACGTCACCGAAGGCGCTCCCACGCCCGTCGCCGCCTATGTCACCACCCTGCCCAAGATCGGCGGCCTGATCGCCGGATACCGCCTCCTCCACCAGGCGCTGCCCGGCACGGACGTCAACTGGCCCCTGCTGCTGGCCGTCCTCGCCGCGATCACCATGACCCTGGGAAACCTCGCCGCGTTCTTCCAGACCTCCGTGAAGCGTCTGCTCGCGTACTCCACCATCAGCCAGGTCGGCTACCTCCTGATGGCCCTGGCCGTCGGCACGCGCAGCGACCTCGCGCAGAAGAGCCTGCTGTTCTACCTGGCCGCCTACGCCGCCACCAACCTCGGCGCCTTCGCCGTCGTCACCGAACTGCCCCACGCCCGCGCCCTCCAGGACTACCGCGGCCTCGCCCGCCGCCGCCCCGGCCTCGCCGCCGTCCTCGTCGTGTGCCTCCTCGGCCTGGTGGGCACCCCGCCCACCGGCGTCTTCCTCGGCAAACTGGAGATCTTCAGCGCGGCCGTCGACGGTGACCGCACCTGGCTCGCCGCCCTCGCGATTGCCAACACCGTCGCCTCCCTCTTCTACTACCTGCGCTGGCTCGTCCCCCTCTTCGCCGCCACCGCCCCCGCACCCCTCCGCGCACAGACCGTCCAGGGCCGCTGGACCGCCGCCACCGCCTACACCGCGGGCGCGCTCTCCCTGGTCCTCGGCCTCGCCGCAGGCGCAGTACTTCCCCTCACCACCGGGCCCCTCCTCCGCTGATGGCGTGGCGGCGATCTCTTGGGTCCCCGACTCGCCGCCGGGCTTCAGCCCGGTACGACCGGCCGACGGCGCCCGGCCGTCGGGAACCGCTCCCGTCACGTAACCCGGCGAGGCGCTCGACGCTGGGTCGATGTATTCCTCACCTGCTCCGACGGCCCTCGGGCCACGGGCCACGGCAGCGCGCGGCACCGGCGCTGGAACCGCGCGACGGCCCATTCGGGTGAAGTGAAACCCGGCCTCACCTCGTCCGCATCTGGGCCCTCGTACCCTGCGAACACCCAGCCACCGAAACGGCTCGACCACCCTTGAGGAACAGCATGCGCCGCATCGTGACCCTGGCACTTGGTGCCCTCGCTCTCGCCGGACTGTTCGCCGGGCCGGCGAACGCCGCTCCCGCCAAACCCGCCGACGTCGTGCCGCTCGGCTGCATCGCGCTGGGGATCGGTTGCCCGCCCGGATTCGGGCCGACCGCGAACTGACCGCGGGAGGACGGCCGTCACCGTCGCCGGCAGGGCGGCCGATGGCAAGCGTCGAGCCCGCGTCGAGCATCCACGTCGTCGCCCGCGTGCACAACGTCGCCCTCGCCGCATGAGCTCACCGGCCGGCCGCCCACTTCGGGCCGCGCGGTCGGAAATTCGGTGTTCCGCCCGCCCCACGAGGGCACAAGATGGTGCGCATGACTTTGGCCACGCCCGTACTGCGCACCGCTCGCCTGGGGCTGCGGCCCTTCACCGAAGCCGACGCGAACCCTCTCTTCGCACTGCACAGCAACACCCACGTGATGCGCTACTGGGACTCCCCACCGTGGACCGACCGGGCCCGCGCCGAGCGCTTCATCACGATGTGCCAGAAGCTGGCGGACGAAGGCACCGGGGCGCGAGTGGCCATCGAGCGTGCATCTGACGGGGCCTTCGTCGGCTGGTGCGTTCTGGCCGAATGGAACCCGGACTACCGCAGCGCCTCGTTGGGCTACTGCCTCGACGAAGCGATGTGGGGCCATGGCTACGCGACGGAGGCCGCACACGCCTTGCTGCAGTGGGCCTTCGACACACTGGACGTGAACCGAGTCCAGGCCGAGACCGATACGCGCAACCTGGCATCCGCCCGGGTCCTGGAGAAAATCGGATTCGTGCGTGAAGGAACGCTGAGGGAAAACTGTGTCGTGAACGGCGAGGTCTCCGACTCCTGGGTGTTCGGGTTGATCAGGCGGGACTGGCGACCGTCGGCCGTGGCGACTCCGGCCCGCTGAGGGGGCGTTGAGTGCGCCGGCGGTGACGACTCCGTCCGGGTCGGGTGAGGCCGCCTTGACGACGAGACGCCTCGAACGGAACACGTGGCAGGCCCGGCGCAGGGCTTCCGTGACCGCCCGTCACTGCGGCCGCGGGCGCACCGAGTCCATGCGGCGACTGGAGCCCTGCGGCGATGCGGTCCCGGCACGGGGTACCGGGACCGCAGCGCCGCGTTCAGTCAGGCAGGAGACAGGGGCACCGACTACGGCCGGGAACTCCCGCGGACCTGGACCTCCGCCAGGGACAGCGGGTTCGTGGCGGACTCGAGCTGCACGCGCACATAGCGGCCCGTTGTTCCGGCCGGCAGTGCCACGTGTGACGGCCTGCCCGCCTGCCCCGAGACCCGTACGGCCGTCACCCCCGCCGCGCCCCGGGCCTCGCCGAGGCTGTCCGCGGTGATGGGGGAGTCGGACGTCAGGACCCAGAAGTCGGAGAGCCGGTCCGAGCAGCAGTCGGTGCGGTTCCAGATGTCGACGCCGCTCAAATCGGCCTTCGCGCCGAGGTCGACCTGCCACCAGGCCTGGTCGGAGGGCTCCGCGGTGTGCGTGACCGAGCCCGAGCCGAAGGCACCGTCCGTGTTGCCGTCGACGGCGCGCGAGGCCGGGGCGTCCCACGCGGTGGACTTCTGCGTGGCGGTCTTGCCGAGGGCCAGGTTCTCCGGGGCGACCTTCACACGCACCGTCGTGGTGCTGGTCATGCCCGCGTGCCGCAGCGTGAGGGGCAGTTCGTAGGTGCCGGGCTCCGCCGACTTCGGCGGGGTCACCGTGAACGGGATCCTGGTGTCCGCGCCGGGGGCCTGCGGGGGAACAGCGGCCGTGCCCGGCTTGACCGTCCAGCCCTCGGGCGCGCCGAAGGCCACCTTCGTGAGGGGTGCCTCCTGCCGTGAGGTGTTGGTGACGGTGAGCGTGCCGTCCGCGGACCGGCCCGGGTTCAACTCCTTCGGCAGCTCGGTGCGGGTGCGGGCCAGGCTGCGCACGCCCGGGGTCTCGATCTTGAAGACGTAGGCGTACTCGCCGGTCTCGGCGGGGGTGTCCACCACGACCCGCCCCTGGTCGTCCCTGTGCCACGTGAGCGGCCCCGCGTCGGAGCCGAGCAGCGAAATGCGGGTCGTCTTCCTCACGGGGGTGTCCGCGCCGAGCGTCAGATGCTCACCGGGCCACTTCAGGGCGGTCGCGTAGAGGGCGCCGTCCTTCACCGTGTAGCGGATGTCGTCGTCCGACGTGGGCTCCTCGGCGTGGTGCCAGTACGTCGTGCCGTACACGGCCTCGCCGTTGGTCTTCAGCCAGGTGCCGATGTCCCGCAGGCGCCGCTGCTGGAGTTCGGGGATCGTGCCGTCGCCGCGCGGGCCGATGTCGAGGAGGAGGTTTCCGTTCTTGCTGACGATGTCGCTGAGCGAGTCGACGAGCTGGTCGGAGGTGAGGTAGTCCTCCTCCGGCTCGTTCTGGTTGTAGCCGTAGGAGTGGGCTATGCCGCGGCTGGCCTCCCACTTGTTCGGGTCGATCTCCGACTTGACCGTGTACTCGGGGGTCTGGAAGTCGAGTTCGGTGGAGTCGAGGGCGCCCGTGTCGATCTTGCAGCGGTTGGCGACGGCCATTTCCTTCGGATGCTCCCGGTTCTTCGCCCGGTTGTAGTAGTGGGCGAGGACGGGGGCGGTCTTCCAGTACGAGGCGGGCTTCTCCCACTGCCCGTCGCACCACATCAGGTCCGGGTCGTACTGGTCGATCAGCTCCCGCATCTGCGGCGCCATGTAGTCGGCGACGTAGTCCTCGACCGCGGGTGCCCCCGTGTACGGGACGGTGGCGCCGGTGTACGGATTGGTGACGGGCCGGCCGGTGTACGACGGGTTGTTCCACTCGTAGAGCGAGTAGTAGAAGCCGGCCTTGAGACCCTTCTCCTTGCGTGCCGCCTTGAAGAGGTCGCCCGCCAGGTCGCGGCGCGGGCCCATGTCGACGGTGTCGCGCCCGCTCACCTTCGAGTCCCACAGGGCCACGCCCTCATGGTGCTTGCAGGTCAGTACGAAGTACTTGGCGCCGGCGTCCTTGAAGAGCTTCACCCAGGCGTCCGGGTCGTACTTCTCGGCCTTCCACTGCCCGATGAAGTCGTCGTAGTTCGCGCCTGTCCCGTACGTGTCTCTGTGGTGCCTGTTGGTGGGGCTGCCCGCGTTGTTCATGTACGCCCAGTACCACTCGGCGTAGCTGCCGCGCGGGCCCCAGGCGGGCACCGAGTAGGCGCCCCAGTGGATGAAGATGCCGAACTTGTCGTCGTTGAACCAGTCCGGCGTCGGATGGCTGTTGAGGGAGTCGGGCGTGGGCTCGTAGTCCGGCGACGTCCGGGCACCCGCGGGGGCCGAAGGGACATCCTCGGCGGCCACGGACCCGCCCGTCGCGGGCAGGCCGAGCAGGGTCGTGCAGGCCGCCACGACGAGCGCCGTACGACGCCACGTGCGTGCCGAGGAACGGTGTCCGTGCCGTGTCACTTGGTGTCCTTCCCGAGCTGTTCGGCCACCTGGCGGCCGGTCAGGGCGACGTCCCAGGTGGTGAGTTCGTCGAGGTCGCCGCGCAGGCTCGCCTTCTCCGTGCCGATCGAGCGCAGTGGCAGCGGTATCGACGCGCCGACCGTGCCGACGCGCTCGCCGTCCGCGTACAGCGTGGTGTGGCCCGGGGTTGCGACCCAGGTCAGCCGGGTCCACTGGTTCAGGGGCAACGTGTAGTCGAAGGAGTGGTCGGCGGTGCCGTACTTCGTGAAGCCGACCTTGCCCGTGCCGTACTGCATGAGCTTGAGCGCGCCCGCCTTCGAGCTCAGCAGGACCTGGTCGGGGGTGCGGGAGGTCGGGCGGACCGAGACCGAGACCGTCCACGGCTCGGCCACGTCGAGCCCGCCGAAGCCCACCCCGTCGCGGTCCGAGTCGAAGCGCCAGGCCTGACCGCTCACGCCTTCCACCGGCGTCGGGTTGTTGATGATGTAGGACGTGCCCGGCAGGTCACCCGCGGTGTCCTCGGCGAAGATCGTGTTGCCGGGGCTGCCCGCGTACGTCCAGCCCTTCGGATACGCGGCTGTGTCGAACGTCCAGTGGTGGCTGGGCCGGCCGTCGGTGACGCGGGGCCGCACGGGCGCCGGAGTGACGCCGGGAGGGTCGCCGAGGCGGGATGCGCGGGCCCGGAAGTCGGCGAGGGTGTCCGGGGTCGCGGTGCCGTTCCATGCGCGGTCGGCGAGGATCGCGCGGGGACCGGCCATCGACTGCTCGAAGTACGCGTCGTCCGCCCAGAAGTTGTAGTCGGCCCAGTTGGTCAGGCCGGAGCCGAGCATGTCGGGCGTCGTGCCGACGGCCCAGGAGTCGTACATCCAGGACTCGTTCGGGTACAGGTGGTGGTAGTTGTTCGGGGTGTCGTAGAACGGCCCGATGGCGATCTCGTCGTGACCCGCCACGGCGGGCTCGGCGCCCGTGCCCTCCCAGGTGAGGAAGACGACCGGGCCGTGGACGGTCTGCTGGGGGGCGGAGAGGTGCTCGGAGCCGTTGTAGACGGCGGTGCGCCTGCCGTGTGAGGCGATCACGTCGTCAAGGGTGTTGATGTACCGGTTGAGGAGGTCGCCCAGTGTCGACACGTCGGGTGAGGCGGCCAGGTATTCCTGCACACGGGGGCAGTCGGCGAGCCGGCCCGGTACCTCTTCGCCGCCGATCGAGAACAGCGGCGCGTCGAACCAGCCGGCGAACTCGTCGACGATCTCCTTCGTCTTCGCCACCGCCTTGTCGCTGGTCATGTCGATGATCCAGTCGGCGGTGAGGTGGGAGTGGGTGTGCGCCTGCGTGCAGGGGTTCGGCCCCGAGCCGAAGCCGATGCCGAACGCACCGCTGATCGCCGTCGCGTGGCCGGGCACTTCCAGGCCCGGCATCAACTGCACGTGGTGGCGGGCCGCGAAGGCCTTCAGATGCTCGATGTCGGCGCGGCTGTAGCTGTGGTCGGGGTCGGCGAGGCCCGGGAACTTCGGGCTGTAGAGGCGGAAGCCCTCCGACTCGGAGAGGTGCAGCATGAGCGTGTTGAGCTTCTGGTCGCCCATCCTGCGGATCAGGTTCTCCAGGTACGGGATCCTCCAGTACTTGCGGCCCGCGTCCAGGTGGACCATGCGGATCGGCTGCGTGGGGACGTCGGTCGCGCGCGCCCGGGGGAGCGTGCGGTGGTCTTCGGCGGTGGAGCGCAGGAGCTGGAGCAGGGTGCGGGTGCCGTAGAAGAGGCCGTGCGTGGAGGCGGCCCGGATGCGCACGGCGCCGTCCGCGCTGTCGAACCGGTAGCCCTCGGCGCCGAGTTCGCGGTCGTCGGCGAGCGCGAGCACGATGTCGCCGGGGCCCGCGTGCGCGATGTCGCTCTCGACCCTCGGACGCACGCCCGCGATCTGCCCGATCTCGGTACGCACCTGCGTGGCGAGCTGCTGCACGGTCTGCCGGGCCGGGCCGGGGAACTCGGCGCGGCCGGACGGCAGAGCGGTCTCGGCACGGGCGCCCGGGTCGACCAGGAGGCGGGTGCGGGCGGTGAGCGCGGTGGTGCCGCCGAGCGACGTCCAGTCGGTGGGGCGCGGGACCACGGAGGGCTGCCCGGCGAGCGGGCCGGGACCCGGCTCACCGGGCTGGGCTGCGGACGCCGGGACTACAGATCCGATGAATCCGCTGATGATGGCTAGGACGAACAGCAGGGATGACGCCGTTCTTCGCACTGTGGCCTCCAGGATCAATGGCGCGGATGTGGGGACCATAGAGGGGAGGTGCGGGGGTAGCAAGAGTGCGCGTACGGGAATGGAGAGACCCGCCTCGGGAAGGTGCGAGGGGAGTCGTGAATTCGAGGAGGCCATAGAGGTCGGATGTATGGACTCCGGCGCCGGGCGATGTCCGCGACGCCCGGCTCGTCGATCGTGGCGCCCAGCGGCCGGCCGCTGGGGCGCGGGCGGACCGGTGGCGCTCAGTGTCGGCGGCCTGCTCGCCGACAGGCGAGGGCCTGCCCGAGCGAGCCGCCCAGTGGCGTGGGGCCGTCGACGGTCCTTCCCGGGCCGTGGGACCCGAGGGTCAGCGACTGACGCTGCCGCCGACCGGGCCGCGCGCGGATCTCCTCGTTTCTGCTCACTGCCGCGTCCAGCTCCCCTCCTCGGCCGAGAGCGCGTTGTCGAGAAGGGGGACGTGCAGGTCAGGCCGGTCCGGTGCCGCGCTCCAAGCGCCCGAGCCCGCTGAGGCGGGCCAGGGCGGCGAAGCCGTCGTCGGTGCCGGGCCAATGCGCGCGGACGGCGTCGATGCCGGCTCGGCGGACGACGGAACGCAAGGTCAAGGCGACGATGATGGCGTCGTCGGCATAGCCGATGACCGGCAGGAAGTCGGGAATCAGGTCGATGGGCAGCGCCAGGTAGACCATCAGCGCGCCGAGGCGGCCCCGTACGCCGCGGGGCAGCGTCTTGTCCGCGGCGAGGCCGCGCAGCAGGCGGATCAGGTCCGGCAGGAGGCGTACGGCTTCGGCAAGCAGGGCACCTTTGGGCCGGACCACGAGCAAGGCGATCACGAAGGCCAGCCAGGTGGCCAGCAGGCCGGATGCGACCGCAAGGAGGACGTTTCCCATGTGATGCTCCGTCACTCGACTGCGTGCAGCTTCGCCGACGGGGGCAGAGCACTGCTCGCGGCCTGGCCGGGATGAGCGCCTGCCTGGGCGGCGATGGCGGCGTCCTCGAAGGCGGCCAGCGCCGTGCGGCACCGCTCGACCGCTTCCCGGGCCACAGCCGCGCCCGGCGCGCCGAAGTAGTCGCGGGCGGCGATCTTGGCGAGCCACTTGTCGAACCGCTCCAGGTCCGCCTCGGACTCCTCGACCTCGGCGTAGGTGGCCTTGCCGCGGGCGGTCTCCTTCTCCAGCTCGGCGAGCAGCTCGGGGGCGCGCTCCACCACCTCGCCGTACTCGGTGTCGCGTTCGGCGTTGAAATCGGCCACGAGCCGCGCGTACTCGGCGGGATCGGTGACGTCCACGGTGAGCTGGCGCGCGGTGCCGCCGTCGGCTCGTACGGAGGTGAGGAGGCGGCCGACCTGGCGGCGTACGGGGGCGCGATCGGGCAGCAGGCACACGGACTGCTGGAGGTAGAGCGCACCAAGAGAGCGAAGCTTGCGCCAGACCCGTACGCGGGTGGCCGGCGGAGCGTCGGCCGTGCTGACGGTCACCAGCAGGAACCGGTCCTGGGGTACCGGCATCTCAGTGCTCATGTAACGACCGTAACATATAGCTGAAACGTAGAGCACGGTCCCGAAGGCGGCCCCTGGGTTCAGATTCGGACCCCGTGGTGTGCCGGGGCCATGTGGTCGGTGAACCAGTCACGGGCGAGGTGGGTGACCCGCTCCAGGGCGCCGGGTTCCTCGAAGAGGTGGGTGGCGCCGGGGACGATCGCGAGTTCGCTCTCGCACCGCAGGCGGGACTGAGCGTCGTGGTTGAGACCGAGTACGACTCGGTCGTGGCCGCCGACGATGAGCAGGGTGGGGGCGGTCACCGCCGACAGTCGTGGTCCGGCGAGGTCGGGCCTGCCGCCACGGGAGACGACCGCGGCGATCCGGGCCTGCGGCTCGGCGGCGGCCCAGAGCGCGGCGGCGGCGCCGGTGCTCGCGCCGAAGTACCCGATGGCCGCCCCCTGCGCCTCGGGCCGCCCGCGCAGCCATCCGGTGGCGTCCGAGAGCCGCCGGGCGAGCAGGCCCGTGTCGAAGACATTGGCCCGGTCCAGCGCCTCTTCCTCGGTGAGCAGGTCGAACAGCAGAGTGCCGAGACCGGCCCGGTTCAGGCCGGCCGCGACGAACCGGTTGCGCGGACTGTGCCGACTGCTGCCGCTGCCGTGCACGAACACCACGATCCCGAGCGCGCCCTCGGGCACCGTCAGACGCCCCTGCAGCACCAGCGGACCCGCGCGCACATCCACCTCCCGATCCTCGGGCGCCGCCTGCCCCGTCGGAGTGCGGCGGGCGCTCACCGGGCGGGCGAACGCCTCCTCCAGGCAGGCCACGACCTCGTCGTCGTCGGTCTGGGAGAAGTCGGCGTAGAACTGCCCGATCGCATAGAAGTGCCACGGCGTGTGCGGGCACACCAGCTCGTCTGCGTCCGCACCCAGCCGCGCGGTCCAGCCGTGCGGGGCCACGGGAACCGCCAGCACGACCCGTGCGGCCCCGCGAGCACGGGCGATCCGACAAGCCGCACGTGCCGTCGAACCGGTGGCGACCCCGTCGTCGACAACCAGTACCGTGCGGCCCGCCAGGGTCGTCGGCTCCCGCCTGCCCCGGTAGTGCCGTGCACGGCTTTCGAGCGCCTCCCGCTCGCCTGCCTCGACCTCGGCCAACTCGTGCGGGGTGACACGCGCGGCGCGCACCACCTCGTCGTTGATCACGCGGACGCCGCCTTCGCCGATCGCCCCCATGCCCAGCTCCGGCCGGAACGGCACACCCAGTTTGCGTACCAGGCAGACGTCCAGCGGCGCGCCCAGCGCCTTGGCGACCTCCGCGGCGACCGGGACGCCTCCTCGGGGCAGCCCCAGCACCACGACGTCGGCACCCTTGAAACGCTTCAGACGGGAAGCCAGCTGTCGGCCGGCATCCCTACGATCCAGGAAGAACACGATCCGGCCTCCTCGCCGGGGGACGCGGCAACTCGGTGTGCAAGTGGCCCGTACTTCCATCCTCACCCCGGGGGAGAACGAATGCGTACCCCTGGGGAAGGCGCTCCTCGTCGAGGTAGGACCACCCGGCCCCAAGCCCGGCGCCACGCTCGTCGAACGCCGCAAGGCGGCGCGCGCCGCCGCCGGCGCCGTCGAGATCACGGCGATGCCGTGGAACGCGCCGCAGCTCGATACCTCAACGAGGTCTACGTCATGTGCGCTGCCAGGCGCGCAGGGGCCGCAGTGTGAGCGTGCCGTCGGGCCCGCCCTCGATGCGGGTGTCGAATGTGCGGCTGTGTCTGTCGAGGACGGCACGCAGCCACTCGGTGTCCTCGGGGGAGGCGTGCTCCAGCCGCATCCTGCGTGCCCGCAGGGGCACCAACCGCGCGTCGACCAGCCTGCCGGTGCCCGCCTCCACCGAGACCAGGTACAGCACCCGCAGGTCGTCCCGGTAGCGTCCGTAGCCGCCGATGCCCTCGTAGTCGTCCACGAGGTCGCCGCAGCCGTACAGGACGAGCCTGTCCCGGAACACTTCCAGCGGGCGCGGGTGGTGCGAGGAATGTCCGTGCACGACGTCCACGCCCGCGTCGACGAGCGCATGGGCGAAGCGGACCTCGGAGCGGGAGACGCCGTAGCCCCAATTGGGGCCCCAGTGGACCGAGGCGACCGCGATGTCCCGCGGCCGCTTGACCTGCCGAAGACGATCGGCGAATGCGGACGCCGCGGCCAATGAAGGCTCCGCGACGACATCGACGCCGCCCCGGTGCCCAGTGGCGGCCCAGTCCGTCGGGATCCCACTGGACGGCATCCCGAAGGAGAAGATCAGCACACGCCCGCCGCCTCCCAGCGGGACGATCGCCGGCTGTCTCGCCCGCACCTCGTCCCGGCCCGCCCCCGCCGTGCGCAGCCCCGCGTCCGCCAGGGCGTCGAGCGTCTCATGGAGGCCGCGTGGGCCGAAGTCGAGCACATGGTTGTTCGCCAGGGCGCAGACGTCCGGCAGGGCCGCGGCCAGGCACGGCAGGTTGGCCGGGCTCATCCGGTAGTGGACGCCCTTGCCCGGCGCGAAATCGCCGTCGCTGGTGACGGAGGTCTCCAGATTGACCAGCCGCACGTCCGGCGCGGCGTGGGCCAGGACCGGCAGCGCCTCACCCCACGGCCAGCGGAAGTCGACCGGCCGGGGGATCGGCCCGTTCGCTCTCTCGGCCAGGTCGACGTAGGCACGGGCGTCACGGACGTACTCCTCCCGCAGCGCCGGGTCACCGGGGTGCGGGAGGATCTGATCGACGCCCCGGCCGAGCATCACGTCCCCGCCGAGGAACAGGGTGACCGTGCCTGCGTGCACCCTCCTACGCTAAAGCCGTCGCGGGCGCTGCGCGAAGGGGCCGCGTGACGGGGCGCGAAGCGGCTGTGCGGGCGCCGTGGGCGTGCACGGGCGTCGCCTCTCCGGCGGGTCGCGCTGTAGCGGGCAGAGCATCACCGGTCGTGTTGAAGCGCCGGCAGCGGCCGTCTGTTGGGCGTCGAACTGCTGCTCGCCCTCGGGGACGCTCCCCGGCACTGGTGACGGACGTGATCGGGCGCGGGGAGGTCACAGCCCGGCGGCGTGGTCCGGTACCCATGTCTGGTGCTCCCTCGGCGGCCGGGTGTATCCGGAAGGCGGGGGCCGCTCGGGCAGCTCCAGTGCGGGCGGTGGCACATCGCGGTAGGAGACGGAGTCCAGCAGGTGGGCGATCATGTTGAGCCGGGCGCGCCGCTTGTCGTCGCTCTCCACCACGTACCACGGGGACTCCGGGATGTCGGTGGCCTCCATCATCTCGTCCTTGGCCCGCGAGTACGCCTCCCACCGGGTGATCGACTCCAGGTCCATGGGGGACAGCTTCCAGCGCTTCAGGGGATCCGTCAGGCGGCGCCGGAAGCGCCTCTGCTGCTCGACGTCGCTCACCGAGAACCAGTATTTGCGCAGCAGGAATCCGTCCTCGACGAGCATGCGTTCGAAGATGGGGCAGTGCCGCAGGAAACGCCGGTGCTCCTCCTCGGTGCAGAAGCCCATGACGCGCTCGACACCCGCGCGGTTGTACCAGCTCCGGTCGAAGAGCACGATTTCCCCGCCCGCCGGCAGATGCTCGACGTATCGCTGGAAGTACCACTGGGTGCGCTCGCGTTCGGTGGGCTTGGGCAGCGCCGCGATCCTGGCCACTCGCGGGTTGAGGTGCTCCGTGACTCTCCTGATCGTCCCGCCCTTGCCGGCCGCGTCCCGTCCCTCGAACACCACGATCAGGCGCACGCCCTCCGCCCGCACCCACTCCTGAAGCTTCACCAGCTCCGTCTGCAGCCGGAGCAGCTCCTTCTCGTACGTCTCGCGCGGAAGCTTCGTCGCCTTACCATCCGCCATGCAGCCTCCCGGCCCACGCCACACTCCGGTGTGCCCCGTGCCTGCACGGTACTGGTCGGCCGGGTGCCGCGCACGCGCGTGTCGCCGACGGGCGCGCAGTGTGAGCGCGGCGGAGCGGCGACGCGGCATGTGGCCGCCTGGGACGTGTGGTCCCGACGAGGTCAAGGGCCTGCCTCCTCCGCTTCCCGCGTGTCGAATCCTTCGCGTGCGCGTTCGATGGCGGGCATGTTCTCCGAAGCCCAGGCCAGCAGCACGTCGATGGGGTGTCTCAGGGTCTTGCCGAGGGGGGTGATCCGGTACCTGACCGCCACGGGGCGGGTGGAGACGACCTCGCGCTCGATCACGCCATTGCGTTCGAGCCGCCGGAGCGTCGAGGTCAGCGATTTCTGCGTGACCTGGGGGATGGCCCGGCGCAGCTCGTTGAAGCGGCACGAGCGTTCGCAGAGCTCGTTGAGGACGCTGAGCGACCACTTGTCGAGGACCTGGTCGAGCAGCTCGCGGTGCGGGGCTTCGATGCGGAGTTCGTCGGCGGTATCCATGGCGAAACCTGGTCTCGTTGAAGTGTCCTTCTTGCACTAAGTAGCTTACGGATACCTAGTCGGGAGGAGAGAAACCCATGTCTGTTCAGCACTTCACCCCGGAAGGCATGCTGCAGCCGGTCCCGTACCACCACGTCGCCGTGGGCACCGGGAGGACGCACGTTCACGTCAGCGGCCAGGTTGCCCGCCAGGCCGACGGGACCCCGGTCGCGCCCGGTGATCTGGCCGGACAGGTCGCCCAGGCGCTGCGCAACACGGCCGTCGGGCTGGAGGGTGCGGGCGCGTCGTTCGCGGACGTGCTGCGTCTGACCTTCTACGTGACCCGGTGGAGCCCGGAGAGGATCGGCGACCTCATGGCGGGCGTCGAGGGCGTCGCCGAGGAGATCGGCCTCCGGCTTCCCATGCCGCCGGCCTCCCTCATCGGCGTCGAGTACCTCTTCGAGCCGGACGTCCTCGTCGAGGTCGAGGCGACCGCACTCCTGGACTGAGCCCTTCTGGAGGGGCCCCGCCCGCTCGGCCCGATGGCGCTGCCGCGCGAGCTTCGAAGAGAACCCTGACGGCGGGAGGCATCGTGTGCCAGAGGTCCGGGTCGTGAGACGGCGCCCGCCGGGGCCTGGCCGGTCGGCCCGCAGGGGAGTCGGGCCATCGGGCTCAGCCGTTCTCCGAGGGTGTCGATGACGGACTCGCTCCCTCGTCGGCGCCAGGGCGGCCGGCGGTGGGGCAGGCGCCGTCCGTAACCGTGGCGGACAGATCGACGGTCGCGGGGAGGAGCTCGTTGCCGGGAGTCTTGAGAGTCGTGGTGACGTGCATGCAGACGGCGATGCCTTGGCTGGTGACTTCGTAGTCACCGGCGTTGCTGTCGCTGTCGGGCTTCGAAACGCGTGTCACCGAAGGCGTGATCCCATGCTGTGGCCCCTTGCCCGACTCGTCGATGAGCTGGGCGATGTGGGCCTCGAGGGGCGCGTCGGCGAACTTCGACTGTTCACCCAGCTCCACGGCTGCCCGCTGAACCGCCTCTTTGAGGTCGTCCTTGTCCCAGTGCGTCTGGGCGTACAGCCAATACCATCCGATCAGTCCGGCCGCCAGGAACAACAGCAGCACCCACGCCCAAGGCGGGACGCGGATCTCTGCCTTCGGACGCCGCGGCTTCGGCAGGGCCGTGACGCTGCCCCGGTGCCAGAGGGGGCGAGGCGGAGCAGAGGCGCCGGGGTCTGTCCACGAGGCGGCCGGCCGCCCGGTCGCAGGTGCAGGGCGAGGCGCGGTCGAATCAGGAGGACGCACCAGGACGAGGTCGCCGGCGTTGTTGACCACCCGGCGCTGAGGCCGCGGCATGTCGCGCACTGCGAGATCGCGTCGTACCTCGTCGAAGAGGTCGTCCAGGGTCAGCGCCACCGGCCCCCGCAGGGCGGCAAGCAGAGCGCCGGTGAATGCCGTGTGCGTCGCGCCTTCGGGCGCGTAGGCGACGGCGTTCGCCGAGGTGGAGGCGAGCGTGTACGTGCCGGCGACGTCGATCTGCCCGGCGACCGTGCTGTGCCCGCTCGTCATCGCCTCGATGGCTCGTCCGGAGAAGCAGCAGTCCAGCACCAGCACGCGGATCGCCGCCGGGCTGTCGAGCAGCTCCTCCCGCAAGGTTTCGAACGGCAGCGCGGTCCAGCGGATGTCTGCTGCATCGGTGCGCGGTAACGCGAGGTGGAGCCTGCCCCGGTCGTCCACCAGGCCGTGCCCGCCGTAGTACACGAACAACAGGTCGGTCGCTTCCGCGGCGGCGCGGGCGAGGAGGGTACCCACCTCGCCCGCGCTGGCGGGATCGGCTGCGGTGACGCAATGGTCCGCCGGCAGGGAGCCGGTGGCCGGATCGGTGAGCACCTGCCGCAGGTCCGCGAGGTTGGCGCCGATGGCGGGCAGACCAGGCAGCCCGGATCCGTCGGCGTGGGTGCTGGTGCCGATGAGAACGGCGCGCGAGCGGTCCGGGTCCGGCAACCGCGTCACTGCGGATTTCCCTCTCCTTCGTCGCTGTTGAGCATGCGCTCGACATCCCGCGCGAGCGCATGCGGGTCGACACCCCTGGCGTCCACTTCCACGGTGCGGCCGTCTTGCGTGCTCACGGTGATCCGCATGTCCGCGCGTCGCTGACCGATCCAGGTGGACAGGCAGTTGGCGAGCACCGCGCCCATACCTCCGGACCCGACGGCCACCGCGAGCGCGTCCAGCGCTCCGCCCATCTCCCCGGGAGCAGGCGGGGACTGGACCGCCCGTACCCTGCCCCGCAGTCCGTCCTCATGACGTAACCAGTCCCTCAGGGAACGCAGTTCGTCTTCCGAACCTGATACGCGCAACCACAGTTCCCGTTCGTCTTCGCTCATCACGGTTCCATCCTGGCCCATATTCCGTACCGTCAGTCCCGGATGCCCGGAAAACTGAGCGACGCTGGAGGTGGTGCCGACCTGGCACCTCTGGGACTGCCTGCGGGTTACATGCTCCCTGGATGTCTGAGCCAGGATTCTGAGGCCGACACGACGGACGCCAGATCATCAATTCCAAGGGGGTCAGCGCTGTCCGAGGGCCGATTGACAGAGACGCGTGGCCGGCGTTCGCGTGGGGCATCGTCGGCTTCAGGGGTGCTGCAGTCGATTACAGTGACGCGATGTTCGAAGGAAAGCTGGTAAGGCTGCGTGCGCTGCGCTCCGAGGATGCGGAGCATCATCTTCAGTGGCGCAACGACCTGGAGGTGGTGCGCTGGGCCACGGCCGGCGACCCGTCTTTCGGCCCGGTCACGGCGGAGGCGATCGGTCTCGGCTTCGAGACCATGCTGCGCCTGAACCCGAGGGAGTCGGCCGTGTTCACGGTCGAGGACCTGGCGAGCGGAAGCGTGATCGGCATGGCCGATTATCGGGACCTGGACCCGTATGCCGGCGTGGCCACGCTGGGAGTGACCATCGGCGAGCGGGACTTCTGGGGTCGCGGCCACGGTAGTGACGCGCTGCGCCTGCTCGTGGACCACTTGTTCGGTGCGTATTGCCTCAGCCGGCTGGAGCTGGATACGTGGAGCGGCAACGAGCGTGCCGTGCGCGCCTTCACCAGGCTGGGCTTCCGTGAGGAGGGCCGCCGCCGGTCGGCCGTGCTGGTGGACGGGAAGCGCTACGACAGCGTGCTCTTCGGGATGCTCCGCGAGGAGTGGGCGAACGTCGGTTGACTTGTGGTGGGTCGGGGTGAAGTGACGGTCCTCTTCGGCCATGCAGAGTGCCCCGCATGCGCCGGCGTCTTCGACATCGCGGAAGCGCACACCACCGGCGGCGTCTGCGACCCCGGAGACCGCGCCGTCGGCGAGGACGGTTCGCCGCCGTCGGCGAGCCGCGGGAGCCGAGCGGCAGCACCTCCAGTAGCGGCAGCACTGCGCCGCCCGCGCCGACGAAACTCGCCGCGCCGGCCGGAGCCGGCCGACCCGGTGCCGCGAGGCCACGCCGCTGCTCAGCGCCCGTTCGGCCGGATGCGTGGTGACGCCCGGCGGGTCGGCACATGCCCGACGGGACGGCCGGGATGCCGGTCGGCCCACCAGCGGCGTCACCACGTCACATCCGTACTGTCAGTCGCGGAACGACCCCAGCTTCCAGACCTTGGCGCTGTCCAGGCGGGCGGAGCCGCCCTCGGCGAAGAGCCGGACTCCGTCGCTGCCCGGGCTCGGGAAGATCTGGTCGGTGATCACGGCCTCGCCGTCCCCGCCGAACACCTCGACGGAGGACCAGTCGACCAGGATCCGGAGCGTGACCTTGCCGTTCTTCGCCTTCAGCGGTGCGCGCTGGACGCCGGGGAAGTCGCTGTGGAAGTCGACCGCGCCCGACCGCGTCCGGTCGACGTACAACTCCTCGGTCCCGGTGTCGTAGCCGATGACCGTCTCCTGCCCCTCTCCCGTGCGGACCGTGAACCCGAACCGCTCCGCGTCGCCCGGCGAGAACGTGGCCCGGATGTCGAGCGCCTTGCCGTCCGCACGGCCCCCTGCCAGTGGCGCGGAGCCTCGCGCGATCCCGACGCCGCGTACGGCGACCGCTGAACCGGCGTACAGCGACTCGACCGTGGACACCGGCTGCTGCGTCAACCGGAGCCGGCCGTTCACCGTGCGCAGCGCCATCTCGCGCGGGATGCTCTGCGCGCTGCGCCAGGGCGAGGTCGGGATGTCGTTGCCGTACTGCCAGTTGTTCATCCAGCCGATCATGCGGCGCTTGCCGTCCGGGGCGCCTTCCCAGGAGACGGCCGCGTAGTAGTCCTTGCCGTGGTCGACCCAGGAAGCCCTCTGGACGCTCGGGGTCGCCGGCTGGTCGGCGGCGACGAAGTGGTCGGCCAGGATGTGGCCCCAGCCGCCCTTGTTCATGTCGACGATCTGAAGGGTGGCCTGCTCGCCCCGGTGCGCGCGGAGGTCGAAGGAGGCCCAGTCGAGACTTCCGCTGTCCGCGCCGGTCACGCTCTGGACGACCTCGCCGTCGATGAGGAGGTTGACCGCGGTCTCGGTCGAACGGGGCCGGGCCGGGGTGTCGGACTGCATCACCTGGTCGAGCAGGATGTGGCCCCAGCCACCGGTGTTCTGGTCGACGACCTCGATGTGCGCGGCCCTGCCGGCGAGGTCGGCGACGTCCCAGGTGGCCCAGTTGAGCTCCTCCGAGTCGGAGCCGGTGGCGCTGCGTACGGTCTTGCCGTCGACGACGAGCCGGACGGCGGTGGGTGTGGCGGAGCCGGAGGGGTGATTGCCGCCGCCGACGAGGAAGTTGATGTGCTTGGCCGTGATGGTGAACTCGGGCGAGGTGAGGGTGCCGGTGGTGGCGTCGCCGTCGAGGAAGCTGTTCACCAGGCCGTCTCCGTCGTGGCCGGAGACGGGGTTCTGCCCGGGGAGCGTGCCGCGTGCGGGGCCGTCGCCGAAAGCGGTGCCCGTGGTGGTCCAGGAGCCGTAACCGTCCTGCTCGAAGTCGGCGAGGACCTCTCCCTCGGGCGCGGTGGGGGCGCCCATCACCGAGCCCGGGACGTGGGGGTGACGGCCGCCGGCCACCTTGAAGTTGAGATACGGGCTGTCGACCGTGAAGGGCGGTGAGGTGAGGGTGCCCGTCTCGGCGTCGCTGGTGTGGAAGCTGTCGACGAACCACTGGCCTTCGAAGCCGCTCGTGCCCGACGTGCCGGGCGCCGGTGCCGGCACCGGTCCGCTGCCGAAGGCGGTGCCGGTCGTCTGCCAGGTGCCGTAGTCGGCCCCCTCGAAGTCCTGCACCACCAGGCCGGGCGGTGGGGTGTAGGAGCCGTCGTCGTCGGGTGTGAACCGCGTGCCGTCGAAGTCGCCCACGAAGTACTGGGCGGCCGAACCACCGGCGATGCCCCCGGGGTTGATGTTCACGACGAGCACCCACTTGATCCGCTTGGAGTCGCCGTCGACGGGCAGCGGGAACAGGTCCGGGCACTCCCAGACACCGCCCACCGCGTTCTGCGGGCCGAAGTCGCTCAGATGCGTCCAGCTCTTGAGGTCCTTGGACGAGTAGAACCGGACCTTGTGCTCGGTGGACAGCGACACCGTCATGAGCCAGCTCCTGGTGGGCGCGTACCACTGGACCTTGGGGTCGCGGAACTCCTTCGACCCGATGTCGAGCACGGGGTTCCCGGCGTACTTGGTCCAGGTGCGTCCGCGGTCGGTGCTGTACGCGAGGGACTGGGCCTGCCGCCCGTCGTCCTTGGAGTGGCTGGTGTAGACGGCCACCATCGCCGGGTTCTCCTTGGTGCCGAAGCCCGTGGTGTTGTCGTGGTCGACGACGGCGCTGCCGGAGAAGGCCATCTCCTCGTCGTCGTGGGGGAGGGCGAGGGGCAGCTCCTCCCAGTGCACCAGGTCCTTGCTGACGGCGTGGCCCCAGGACATGTTGCCCCAGGTGTTGCCGCTCGGGTTGTACTGGTAGAAGAGGTGGTACTCACCCGCGTACCAGATCAGTCCGTTGGGATCGTTCATCCAGTTCTTCGCGGGGCTGAAGTGGAACTGCGGGCGATACGTCTCCGTGTACGGCCGGCTGTCCTCCGCCGACGCCTGCGGGGCGACGGTGGTGACGGCGAGCGCGCAGGCCGCGGCCGCCGCGGCGGCGATGCGCAGCGGTCCGCGACGGCGTGGGACTCGGCTCATGGTTCCTCCTGCACTGGGGGCGGCGGCGACGTGTCCGCGTCCGCTGCGGTCGCACGACGCCGGGGGATGCACCGTGCCGGGCGGTGGGGGCGGCCCGGAAAACGAAATGTCATCGATGACATGTGACAGCGATGACATCCGCTGCGGAGTGATGATGAGCGGGCGGCGGGTGGCGCGTCAATGGTCGCGACGCGGTCCTTCGGGCATACGGCTCAGCAGCCGGCGCGTCCGGCGGTGGACGCCGGCAGGCGCAGCCGCGCGGCCCACGGCGGGTTCGGACCGGCGACACCGCAGGTCAGCGCCGCCACCCGGGAGGCGAAGGCGCAGGCCTCGAAGACATCGTCGGCCCGTAGCTCCTTCAGCCTCCCGCCGAGGAGCCCCTGCGTGCCGAGGTGGTGCAGGAGACCCGCCGTGAAGGAGTCACCGGCGCCGACGGTGTCGACGACCTCGGTCCGGGGTGCCGGTACGGCGACCCGCTCGCCGTTGAGCGAGGCGACCGCGCCGCGTTCGCCTCGGGTGATCACGACGAGCGGGACGCCTTCCGCGTGCCAGGCGTCGCAGGCTCGCTCGATCGTGCACTCGGGCAGCAGCAGCTCCAGGTCGTCCTCGCTCAGCCGGAGGATGTCCGTGAACGCGCACCAGCGCGGCAGCCGTTCACGGTAGACCTCCGGTGCCACGAGCAGCGGCCGGACGTTCGGGTCGACGGAGATCGTGGCCGAGGCCGAGGCGCTCGCGAGGAAGTCCTCCACGGCCGTGCCGCCGGGTTCACGGACGAGGGCCAGGGAGCCCGAGTGCAGGCAGGCGGTGGAGGAGAGGTCCGCCGCCGCGAGTTCGTCCGCCGTCCACTGCCAGTCCGCGGTGCCCCGCGCGTGGAAGGAGTACACCGCCTGGCCCCGGTCGTCGAGCTCGGCGACGGCCAGCGTGCTGGGCTCGGGCGCGCGCACGGCGCCCGTGAGGTCGACGCCCGAGGCGTCGAGGTGGGCGCGGAACAGCCGGCCGAAGACGTCGTCCGAGAGCCGCGCCAGGAAACGGGCGGGCGTGCCGAGCCGGGCAAGCGCCACGGCCGTGTTCGCCGGGCCGCCGCCCGGCAGGACCCGCAGGGCGAGTTCGCCCGGCGCGGGCGCGGGGGCGGTGAAGGCGTCGGCGACGCATTCGCCGAGGACGGTGACGAGAGGCGGGCGCATGGGTGTTTCCCTCCGGGTGGGCAGTGCGAGAAGGCCGGGTGTGCCACAAGGGACCTTGAGGTGGCTCACGTGTGCCGGGGTCCTCCGGGTGAGGGCCGATCGGTCTCCGTTGCCGTTTTGTGACGGGGGCAAGGCATTGACGTTTCCGGGTGATGGAGTTCATCATCCTCCGCAAGCGGTGTCAACGATGACATGAGTCAACGCTGACACCGCCTCCGCAGCCTTCGACAGCAGCGGTCTCTTCGCGCCGCGTCCCACCGGCCGGCGCGGCCGCTCCGCCCTCGTCCCGCAGGAGATCAGCCATGCCTCGCACACGCACCGTTCGCGCCTCGACCGGGCTCACCGCCCTCGCCGCCGCCTCCGCGCTGGCCCTGACGGCCTGCGGCTCCGGCGCGCAGGGAGGGTCCGGTGACGGCGGGGTGAAGGTCGGTCTGATCACCAAGACGGACACCAACCCCTTCTTCGTGAAGATGAAGGAGGGGGCCGAGCGGGCCGCAAAGGACAACGGCGTCGAACTCATCAGCGCGGCAGGGAAGTTCGACGGCGACAACGCGGGCCAGGTCACCGCGATCGAGAACATGGTCAACTCCGGGGTGAAGGGCATCCTCATCACCCCCAACGACTCCAAGGCGATCGTCCCCGCCCTCGAGAAGGCGCGCGCCAAGGGCGTGCTGGTCATCGCGCTCGACAGCCCGACCGAGCCGCAGGACGCCACCGACGCCCTGTTCGCCACCGACAACGTCAAGGCGGGGGAGCTCATCGGCCGGTATGCCAAGGCCGCGATGGCCGGCAAGGAGGCCAAGATCGCCACCTTGGACCTCGCTCCCGGCGTCGCGGTCGGTATGCAGCGCCACCAGGGCTTCCTCAAGGGCTTCGGCGTCCAGGAGGGCGATCCGGCGGTCGTCTGCTCGCAGGACACCGGCGGTGACCAGGCCAAGGGCCAGACCGCGATGGAGAACTGCCTCCAGAAGTCCCCTGACATCAACGTCGTCTACACGATCAACGAACCGGCCGCGCTGGGTGCTTACACCGCGCTGAAGGCCAAGGGCCTGGAGAAGAAGGTGCTGATCGTCTCCGTCGACGGCGGCTGCACCGGCACGAAGGCCGTCAAGGAAGGCCAGATCGCGGCCACCTCGCAGCAGTACCCGCTGAAGATGGCGTCCGAGGGCGTCAAGGCCGTCGTCGCGTTCGCCGAGAACGGCAAGAAGACCTCCGGCTACACCGACACCGGCGTCACGCTCATCACCGACACCGCCCAGGCGGGCGTCGACGCGAAGGACACGGCATACGGCCTGGAGAACTGCTGGGGCTGACGAGCCCCCGGCCGGCCGTTCCCGCGGCCGGCCGGTCCGGCCGCAACCGCCCTGCCCTGGGGGCGGACCGGCCATACCCCGGCGCAGACCCGCTCCGCGCCCCTCTCCGAGCACCCTCCCCGGCGATCATCGACAACCGGCAAGGACCCTCATGACTGCGACAACCCTGCCCTACGACCAGCTGAAAGGACCGACGGCGGTCCGCCGGCTGCTCACCGCACCGACCACAGGCCCACTCGCCGCCCTCCTCCTCGCCTGCCTCTTCTTCTCGCTGACGACCGAGCAGTTCCTCTCCGGAGGCAACTTCTCGCTGATCGTCCAGCAGGTCATGGTCGTGGGCACGCTGGCCATCGGCCAGACCCTGATCATCCTCACCGCCGGCATCGATCTCTCCTGCGGTGCCGTCATGGCGTTCGGCAGCATCGTCATCGCCAAGGCGGCCGCCGAGGGCGGACTGCCGCCACTCGTGGCGATCACCCTCGGTCTCGCCGTCTGCGCGGGCTTCGGCCTGGCCAACGGCCTGCTCGTGCAGATGATCCCGCTCCCGCCCTTCATCGTCACCCTCGGCATGCTGAACGTGGCGTTCGCCCTGACCCACATCTACTCCGAGGAGCAGACCGTCACCGACCTCCCGGGGCCGCTGACCGCCCTCGGACAGACGTTCCCGCTCGGCAACACCGACATCACGTACGGCTCACTCGTCACCATCGCCCTCTTCCTGCTCTTCGCCTACGCGCTCAGCGGCACCTCCTGGGGCCGGCACGTGTACGCGCTGGGCAACAGCCCCGAGGCCGCCCGTCTCAACGGCATCCGCACCTCCCGGCTGACCATCGGTATCTACACCCTGGCCGGACTCGTCTACGGAATCGCCGCCCTGCTCCTGATCTCGCGCACCGGCGTCGGCGACCCGCAGGCCGGACAGACCGACAACCTGGACAGCATCACCGCCGTCGTCCTCGGCGGCACCAGCCTCTTCGGCGGCCGGGGCGCCGTCCTCGGCACCTTCATCGGCGTCCTCATCGTCGGTGTGTTCCGCAACGGCCTCCAGCTCATGGGCGTCGCCTCGATCTACCAGACACTGATCACCGGCGCGCTCGTGATCCTGGCCGTGACCGTCGACCAGATCTCCCGGAGGAAGGCACGATGACCACCGAGTCCGTCACACCCGTGCTCCAGGCCCGAGGCCTGGTCAAGCGGTACGGCCACGTCACCGCCATCGACGGCGCCGACTTCGACCTGCTGCCCGGCGAGGTCCTCGCCGTCATCGGCGACAACGGCGCCGGCAAGACCAGCCTGATCAAGGCCCTCACCGGCGCGCTCACCCCGGACGAGGGCGAGATCCGGCTGAACGGCGAACCCATCAGGTTCAACGGCCCGCAGAGCGCCCGGAAGCACGGCATCGAGACCGTCTACCAGGACCTGGCCGTCGCCGCCTCCATGGACATCGCCTCCAACATGTTCCTGGGGCGCGAACTGCGCCGGCCGGGCTTCCTCGGCAGCGCGCTGCGCATGCTGGACAAGAAGCGCATGCGCCAGGAGGCGGCGGCACACATGGCCGACCTCAAGATCGGGCTGCGGTCGCTGACCCAGCCGGTGGAGACCCTCTCCGGCGGCCAGCGCCAGGCCGTGGCGGTCGCCCGGTCCGTCGCCTGGGCCAAGAGCGTCGTCGTGATGGACGAGCCCACCGCCGCCCTCGGCGTCAAGGAGTCCGGCCAGGTCCTCGACCTGATACGCCGGGTCCGCGACAAGGGCATGCCCGTGGTCCTGATCAGCCACAACATGCCGCACGTCTTCGAGATCGCCGACCGCATCCACATCCACCGCCTCGGCCGCCGTGAGGCGCTGATCAAACCGTCCGACCACTCCATGGCGGAGGTCGTCGCAATCATGACGGGGGCTCTCAGGGTGAACGACGACGGAGGTACCGTGGTCGCCGACGCGGATGCTGCCGAGGCAGCGGGAATATCCGCCCACTGAACAGCCGTATGGACAACTGCCGGGCCCGGCCCCTCGGGCGGGGGTCGGGCCCGACGTACGCACAGGAACGGTGGTACATGGCCGCGAGCCGCCGCCCCACGCTGGCCGATGTCGCCAGGGAAGTGGGCGTCAGCGCCAAGACGGTGTCCCGGGTGCTCAACGAGGACGGGCCGAGTTCACCGCAGACGCGGGAGCGTGTGCTCGCCGCCGTGGCGAAGCTCGGCTTCCAGCCGAACCTGATGGCCCGCAACATCCGCGTCGGTGGCCCCGACACCACCGTCGGCCTGGTCGTGCCGGACCTCGGCAACCCCTTCTTCGGCACCGTCGCCGGCGGAATCGAGGACGTCGTACGCGGCCGAGGCCTCACCCTCCTCATGGGATCCTCGGCCGAGGACCCGGACCGGGAACGGACTCTGACCCAGACGTTCCTCGCCCGCCGCGTCAGCATGCTGATGGTCGTCCCCGCTTACGGCGCCGATCACGGCTACCTCAAGGCACAGCGTTCGGCCGGCCTGCCGGTGGTGTTCCTCGACCGGCCCGGCGTCGGGCTGTCGGCGGACTGCGTGGTCAGCTCCAACCGGTCCGGCGTCCACGAGGGCGTCTCCCACCTCATCGCCCGCGGTCACCGGCGCATCGGGTTCGTCGGAGACCTCCCCAGCAAGCTCTACACCCGGCGCGAGCGACTCGCCGGCTACCGCGCCGCCCTCGAAGAGGCGGGCCTGCCCTACGACCGGACCCTGGTGACCGGCGCCCACAGTCAGGACGGGGCCGCCGCCGAGACCACCGCGCTGCTGAACCTGCCGCATCCGCCCACCGCCCTGTTCGCGGCGAACAACACCGTGGCCCTCGGGGTCGTCGCCCAGCTCACCCGAGCCGGCCGCAAGGACGTCGCGCTGGTCTCGTTCGACGACCTCCCGCTCGCCGACGTCCTCGAACCGGCGCTGACCGTCGTGGCCCAGGACCCGGCGGCCATCGGCGAAGCGGCGGCCAGGACCGCGCTCGCCCGCCTCGACGGCGACCGCACCCGCGCCCGGACCATCACCGTCCCCACCCGCCTGGTGATCCGCGGCTCCAGCGAACCGCTCCCGCGCCCCGCGGGGTCCGCCCGGGCCGGAGGCCGAGCAAGCACGCGAGCGTGAATCAGCCGCGGCGGCGGGCCAGAATCGCCGTGCCGGCGATGACGCATCCGATAACGAGGATCTTGCCGGCTGCGGAGTAGCCGGACCAGTCGTCGTCAATCGTGCCTCCGCGCAGGACCAGAGGTTCCGCAAGCCGGCCTCAACCCGCGATCCGCGCAGTCGCCGTGTTGATGGGCACCGTGTGCGGTCGCCGGCTGCGTAGCGCTTCCAGTCCCACTGGCTTCGGACGCCGAGCAGCGGGGGACACGGCCGGGGCCGCATGGAATTCGGCCAATGAAGTCCGTCCCTCTGGTCTGAGGCCGAGGGTACGGCGATGTTGTGAGCGTGCCCGTCGCGCTCGGCTGCGAGACGGCGGAGACAGAAGGGGGAGTATCCGATGAACACCAGGGATTTCGTGCGGTTGGTGGGGCGCCGTGCCGCGCTGCGGTATGCGCTGGCCGGGGTGGCGGCCGCGGCCGTGGCCGCTTGCTCGGCCGACGGTTCCCCCAGTGTCAGATCCCAGACCATGGGGGCGTTCCTGAAGGGCAGCTGGGACTTCGAGGCCGAGAACGGCGCGGGGGCCCGCATCGTCGTGTCCGAAGACGGGCGGTGGCTGATGAGCGGCGGAGGCACGGACACTCCATGGTCGGAGGAAGGCAACTGGTCCTTCGAGGGGGGCCGCCTCTCCGTGGTGCTTGAGCGGCGCGCCCCGTACGTGGTCCACGACGTTCCCGAGGAGGTGGAGAAGGCGTTCGGGGGCGGGTACAACCTGTCGGGGGGACTGATCGACGGCCAGGACGCGGGCTACTCAAAAATGCAGGTCAGTGGCTCGAACGACAAAGTGGTGCTGACGTTCCCCGAATACGCGGACGACGGACCCCGGGTGGTCACCTGCACGCGGGTGGAGGCCCCCGAGGCGCCCTGAACCCGGCCGACCCCGACCGGCCCCGGTACCGGCCACGGGCAGACGCCTTGGCCACCTCGGTGTGGGAGCACGATCTCGACAACGGGCTGCGACTCATGCGGCTCGGCATGGACACCCACGCGATCTCCAGCCACTTCCTGCTGCCGCTGCGGGTACGTCAGCCCGGTGGGCTCGTCGTGGAGATGACCGACGGGACCTCGGCGTACAACGGCAGCCACTACCGCAACTCGTACTTCTACGACGTGGTCAAGAACGGTGTGCTGCGCATGGGTTCTTGCTCGCGCACGAACTGAAGCCGTACGGCGGGACGGCGGTGACGCTCACCCCGGGCTGGACGCGTTCGGAGACGATGCTCGAAGCGCTGGGCGTGACAGAGGAGACCTGGCGCGACGCGCTGACCGAGGTGCCGCATTTCTGCATCTCGGAGAGCCCTTCGTACGTGGGACGTGCGGTCGCAGCGCTGGCGAGTGACCCGCATGGCTCGCACTGGAACGGCCAGTCGGCCTCCAGTGGGCAGCTCGAACGGGAGTACGACTTCACCGACGTCGACGGCTCGCGCCCCGACTGCTGGCGCTACCTGGTCGAGGGGCAGGAGGCAGGCAGGCCCGATGACGCGTCCGGCTACCGGTGACAGGCACCTCCCTGAATCACGGCGCCGAGGGCGGTTCGGGCGAGGCGGACGCATGCCCGACTGCTCTGGCGCGGACGCGTCGGGAGAGCCCACCCCTGGCCCCGGGGCGGGCGGCCGGCAGTCGCATCCGGCGTCGGTGAGGGAAGCAGCCCGGCTGTCCGGTACTTCTTGTGACACAGGGGCACCGGGCAACGGGCCCGAGCATAAACACGCATGCGGCCACGCTCGGGGAGTGCCACCCTTCCTGGGTGACCTCAACCGAGACGACCTTCACCCGTGTCGCCGCCGCGGCTCGAAACAACGCCGACTGGTGCGCCTCGGTCTGCCGCTCCCACGGCATACCGAGCACCTTCGGCGCGACAGCCTGGCACAGTGCCCACCGCACGCCGCCGTACTACCCCGACGCCGTCACCCTGGACCCGGACGCGGTGCCGACCGACTTCCTGCCCGAGATCGACATGGCGTCACCGGGGTGTTCGATCAAGGACAGCTTCGCCGCTCTCGACCTCACCTCGGACGGCTTCGTCGAGCTCTTCACCGCCCAGTGGATCCACCGCCCAGCGGGAATCCCCACAACGCCGACGACGTCGGCCCTGCGCACCGAGCGGGTGACCACAGCCGCCCGGCTCCGCGACTGGCAGGCTGCCTGGCACGGCGGTGACGGATCCCCGGACGTCTTCCGCCCAGCGTTGCTTGACGACCCGTCCGTGCTGGTACTCGCCCTCCACGACGGGGAAGACCTCTGCGGGGGCGCTGTCCTGAACCACAGCTCCGGCATGGTCGGCCTCTCCAACCTCTTCGCGGTCGACAGCGGCGACCTTGCCGCTGCCTGGTCATCAGCGATCACCGCAGCCGCCAACCACTTCCCCGGTCTTCCCCTGGTCGGCTACGAGCACGGGGACGATCTCGCACACGCGCTCGCCGGCGGCTTCACCGCGCTGGGCCCACTCCGCGTCTGGCTGATGCACCGGCCGAGCTGACCGCCTTACGTCCTGCTCAAGGACGAGACTGACCGGACCGCCATAACGGCCGTCATGCGGCGCGTCATCCGCCTGCTGCCGGTGGAAAGACTGTGCGCGCCATCGATCTTCGTGGCAGACTGCGCCGACCGTCGGCCGTGATCGGCCCGGTGTTCGAAGGGGAAGCGGGGGGTTGTGCGCAGATTCGGCCTGACGACGGCGAGTGCCGTCATTCTGGTGTTGTGCATCAGCGGTTGCGGCGGGAGCGACGGCGAGGCAGGGCCCGCCGCGGCGAAGAGGGAAGCGTCGGCTTCCGCTTCATCAGCGGGCAAGCGGGGCGAGGCCACCGCCAAGTCGTTGAAGCAAGTGCGGGACGACCTCCGCTTCGCCACGCGCCCGCACGGCGACATGAACATCCTGGACCGCCCGGAAGGCTTCTGCACCGAGGATGCCGTCGTGCCGACACTGAAGGTCCTCGACCGCACAGCCATGAACGGGATCATCGAGCGCCTCAAGACGCGCGGCTGGACACCCGACGGCCCCCTCCGCATGGTCTCCGACAACGGCGCCGACGGGAGCGTGACCTTCCTGAGGTCAGGCCAGTGGCGCATCCTGCTGGGCGCGGGTCCCGTACCTGACGAGGTCAAGGAGGCCTACGCACCGAATCGGGGAACCCTCGTCCTCAATACCACCTGGACTTGTCGTCGCACCACGGCCTCGCCCAGCCCCACCATGTAGACGGCTGAGCACCCTGGCGAGACGTGACACCATGCGGTGACGGCGAGAACTCGCGGCACGTTCGGGCGCTTTGCCGTGGCACTGACAGAGGCCTTGGTGCGCCCGGCGCCACCGCAGAGTACACCTGGACTGTGGCCTTCCCTCCAGCCGATGGCCGCCGAGTGTGAGGGCACTCGTGCTGTGAACTCCCGCGTCCGGTCGCAGCGGGGTCTTCTCCACCCCGTTCCAGGGGGCTTGTCGGAGTGCCCGGGTCCGGTGCCGCGTGATCGTCCGAGTTGGCGTTCGTGGTCTCATTCGTCGGGCGGGGGTGACCGCTCGTGGCGGCGGTGCTCCCGCTTCGGGCGGCCGGTCAGATGTCAGCCTGGGGAGCCGGAGCCGGAGCGGGAGCGGGAGCTGGTGGGCGGGGGGAATACCCGGGACTGCTTGACGATGCCGAAGGCGAACTCGGTGTCGATGGATGCGATCCCGGGGATGGCGTGCAGGGGACCGCGGACGAGGCGCTCGTACGCCTGGAGGTCTTCGACGACGATGCGCAGCAGGTAGTCGGTGCTGCCGGCCATGAGGTAGCAGTCCTGGATGTGCTCGATCCGGCGGACGTGTTCCTCGAAGGCTTCCACGCTCTCCGTGGTGTGGCGTTCCAGCCGGATGCGGACGAACGCGGTCACCGGCAGGCCGAACGCGCCCTGGTCCACCAGGGCTGTGTAGCCGTGGATGACCCCGGACTCCTCCAGTCGCCGCACCCGGCGCAGGCACGGCGACGGTGACAGCCGCACCCGGTCGGCGAGGTCCTGGTTGGTCAGCCGCCCGTCCTGCTGCAGCTCGCGGATGATCGTACGGTCGATGGCGTCCATAAACCCTCCAGTTTGGCAGATCCTGCCTCCAGAGGGGCGATCAGAGGCAGAGTTCGCAATCGTATGCCCTGAGTATTGGCATAGCTTCGCGGTGAAGGCACCTGAGTATGGGAGACGCCGTGTCGACACCGCTTCCGTCCGTCCGCGAGCCCGCAGCGAGCGCGGCCGCCATGCGCCTGGCTGGACCTGGCGCCGGTGACCCGCGGCCCCCGCTCGATGTGCTCGGCGTGGTGGCCCTGGCTGCGACGGTCTGTCTGTGGAGCGCGTTCGCGCTGAGCGAGCGTGTGCTGGCCTCCTCCACGTTGAAGCCGGCCGACGCCGCGCTGATCCGGTTCGGTCTGCCGGTGGTACTGCTCGCCCCGGCGCTGTGGAAGCGCCGCAGGCAGTACGGAGGCATGCGGCTCGGGCCGGCGATCAAGATCGCCGTCGGGGGCGGCGTCCCGTTCTACCTCGCGGTGACCTATGGCGGGTCATGGACGTCCGCCGCGTTCGTCGGGGCACTCGTGCCCGGCCTGGCCCCGCTGTTCGCCGTGCTGCTCGCAGCCCGCGGTCGCCGGGCGCCCAAGGGCGTACAGGGCATCGGACTGGGGCTGATCGGGCTCGGCGCGGTGGCCCTGGTCGCCCCCGAGGTCGCCGATGTGAACGGGCGGACCCTGACCGGCGTGGGCCTGCTGCTGCTCGCGAGCGGACTGTGGGCGCTCTATACGGTGGGACTGCGGGAGACGAGTCTGGACGCGGTGGCGTCGACGGGTCTTTTGTGCGTGCCCACCTTCGCAGGCGTCGCCGTACTCGTCCTGACCGGAGTGCTGCCCAGCACGCTCACCCACGCCGCCCCGCACGACGTCCTGCTCTTCCTGGTCCTCCAGGGCCTGGGCACCGGCGTCTGTTCCGGCCTGCTCTACACGGTCGCCGTCCAGCGGCTCGGGTCGCCGCGCTGCACCACCGTCGGCAGTCTCAGCCCGGTACTCACCGCGGCGGCCGCGGTACCGCTGCTCGGCGAGGCACTGACTCCGCCCGTGATGACCGGCACTGTGCTGATCGCAGCGGGTGTCCTCCTCGCCAACCGCACGGCCGCGTCGAAGGCAGCTTCGCCCAGTACGTGGTCGCCGACCACCGTCACGTCATGCCGTGCCCGACGAGCTCGGCTTGGAGGAGGCGTGTGCGCCGCCCACGGGGCCGCCGACCGAGCCCGGTGACCTCGAGGTCTGCGGTTTCACGGCCGGGCGGTCGGTTCTGATCACCCGGGCCACCTCGGCATCGGGTCGATCGGCGTGCGGATCGCCGGGGCGCTGGGCGCGAGCCGGCTCATCGCCACCATGGAACGGCTGCGAGAGCACATCGCGGACCTTCCACGTCCAGAACGGTCGGCGCGCGGCGCTCGGTCAGGCTCGCGAAGCCGTGCCCGCGTACCGTGCCGGCGTCCGACTGCGCGATCCGCACCACGCCGACGAAGCCCTGTGGAAGCCGCCTTGGTCATGTACCGCAAGCGGCCCCGGATCCTCGCCGGAGCCGGCGAGGTCATGAAGCTCACGTCGCCGGCCCTGTCCGGCGACGCCGGGCGGACCGGTGACGTCTGGCCGACGCGAGCCGACCAGGCCGCAGATCGCGCCGCGCGAGGGGAGACGGCAGCTGCTGGCAACGGCCGTGTTCCGTTCCCCGACGTGAACGGGGCCAGGTACGGCTCGTCGTCGGGGCCGCCCTCGCCGGCCCGGGGCACGGCGAGGACGTACCGCTACGCAGACAGGGCGTGCAGCTTCTTGCCGTGCAGGGCGAAGACGTGAGTGCCGTCAGTGGCCACCAGCCAGGCGTGGTAGTCGCCGGACTTGTCGTTGAACGTCCAACGCAGGGCACCGGTCCCGGCGTCGAAGGCGTGTATGCCGCCCCGGTCGTCGAGTTCGGTGGCGCCGTAGAGGGTGCTGCCCACTTTGACGAACTGCCGGGGCGCGTACGCGTTGGCGTCAGCGAGGTCCTTGGACTGCCAGATCGTCCTGCCGGTCTGCGGCTCGACGGCCCAGAGCGTCCTGCCGCTGTCCGCGACGTAGAGCACGTCCTCCAGGACGGCCGGCTCCCTGAAGGTGTCGAAGTCCTCGGCCTGCAAGGCCCACTTCTCGGCGCCGTCGGACAGATGGAAGGCCTGGAGCTTCTGCCCCTGGGGGACGATCACCAGATCCTGGTGGACGGCGAAGACGCCGTAGCTGGTCTTCGCGGTCTTGCGGGTCCATATCTGCTTGCCCGTGGCGGTGTCGCGTACCGTGAGGTTCTTCTTGAAATCGGTGTAGACGAGGTAGCGGTCCCGGACGGCGGCGTGCACGCCGTTCTCCTCGGTGCCGAGGTCGCGCTGTTCCTTCCACACCAGCTTGCCGGTGCCGCTGTTCAATGCGGCGATCACGTTGGTGTGGGACGAGCCGTCGTCCTCGAGGATCTCCGCGATGACATACACCTGCTTCCCGTCCACCGCGACCGGACTCGGCTGTCGGTACTCCTTGCCCAGGTGACTGCGCCAGGTCTCCTTGCCCGTCGCCGGTTCGTACCCGGCGACGGTGCCGTCGTATTCGCCGCTGGCCAGGTACAGGGTGCCGTTGCCGAGCAGCAACGGCGCCCCGGGTACCGCCCCGTCCCGCAGCGACCACTGCTCCTCGCCAGTGGCCGCATCGAGGGCGGCGAGCGGATTGCCGCTCGCAATCACCATGCCGCCCGCGGCCACGAGCTCGTCGTTGTCGCCGTAGGTCTCTGCCGAGGTCGACTTCGTCCACAGCGGCTTGGGCGGCTGTCCGTCCCCAGGGGTGGCGGTGGCCTCCTTGGACGGGGCGGCGCCTCCCAAGGCCCCGCCGTCACCCCCGTCGTTCTCGCGGCAGCCGGTCGATCCTGCTCCCAGGACCGCCAAGGTGAGGCCGCCACCGGCCAGCCGCAGGACCTTTCGCCGGGAAGCTCTGTCGTTCGATGCGCTGTTCTTCTTGGACATGTCGTCGTACCCCGTGGAGTCGTCTGAGCAGGGTGGAGCAGGCCGTCCTCACGAAGGCGTGTGGTCCTGCGGCCAGGAACACTAGCCGCCGCCGGGCGGTACGGATCCGGCCAAGTCCCGACCGGGACGATCCCGTGAACCAACCGGGACATTGAGTCATTTCCCACTGGAGGAGGTGAGGGGCCTGGCCCTCAGGTCCGTGCGAGGAAATCAGTCATGAGCTTCAGCCACTCCTGAGGGCGTTCGACGAACGGCAGGTGTCCGGTCGGGAGCTCTGCGGTCTCGGCGGTGGGGACGGCGGCGGCGAGCTGCCGTTGCAGGGCGGGGGAGATCAGGGGGTCGGCGGTGGTGATGACGACGAGCATCGGTACGGCGATGCCGGCGAGGTCGCCTCGGACGTCGATCCTGCGGACCAGGTCGAGCTGGTCACCGGTGCCGGAGGGGAGGGTGGGAGCGAGTTGCTCGGCGATGGCGTGGACCTGCTCCGGGGTGAGGGCGTTCAAGGCTGCTTCGCTGAGCCCCATGAGGTTCAGGTACTCCGCGAGCAGGGTGTGCTGACCGGACGCGAACAACTGGTGCCAGATGGAGGCGGCGAGGGCGGTCCGGGTGTCGGAGTGTGCGAACGACGCGCTCAGCACGAGTGAGGTGACTCGTTCGGGATGGCGCGCGGCGAGGCGGATCGCGACGGGGCCTCCGAGCGAGTACCCGCTGACCGCGAACGTGTCGAGCCCTTCCGCGTCGGCCGCCGCGACGAGCTGTTCGGCCAGCTCGTCGAGGTCGAGGGGATTCTGGGCCTTCGGGGTGACGCCGGTGCCGGGGTAGTCGACGCCGACGACGGTGTGCCGTGCGGCGAGTCCGTCGAGGATCGGTCCGTAGTTGGCCTCGATGCCGCCCCCCGCGCCGTGGGCGAGGAGGAGGCCGGGGCCGGTGCCGCGGACGGTGCGGGCGAAGGCGGTGGGTGTGGGCGTGGTCATCGGATTCCCCTTCGTGGCTCCGGACGGCTCGGTCCGGCAACTGGCTTTAGCGATCGCTAAAGCTGAGCGACGGCGCCAACCGTAGCAAGGTTTCTTTAGCGATCGCTACATACTCGGGTAGGCTGTGGTCATGAGCAGCGGACCAACCCCGGCCGGGGCCGCGTCCAGGCGGAGCCGGCGATCCTTCGACCGCGATCAGGCCCTGGCCGTCGCCCTGCGGGAGTTCTGGACCCACGGTTACGACACGACGTCGGTCGCCTCGCTCACCGAGGCGATGGGGATCAGACCGCCGAGCCTGTATGCCGCGTTCGGTGACAAGCGGCAACTGTTCGACGAGGCCGTCCAGTTGTACACGCGCACCTACGGAGCCCGACTGGGGCAGGGCTCGGACGCCCGCTCGGCCGTCGCCGCGCTGCTGCGGCACCTGGCCGTCGACTACACCGACCCGAGCCACCCGCCGGGCTGTCTCATCATCACCGGCGCGACCAACTGCGCCCCCGGTTCGCAGGACGTGAAGGACAAGCTGCGCGCGATGCGCGAGGAGACCAAGGCGTCGATCGTCGCCCGCATCCGCGCCGACGTGGATGCGGGACTGCTTTCCGCCGACGTGGACGCCGAAGGGCTGGGGGCCTTCTACGCGGCGGTCATTCAGGGGATGAACCAGCAGGCGTGCGACGGGGCGACACGGCAGACCCTGGAGCGGGTGGTCGATACGGCGATGGCCGCCTGGCCGAGCGCATCACACCGGTCGGACTCGACATAGCTGTCCTCGCCCCGTCGGGTGGTCACCGGCTCCCCCCCAGCGGCCGGCCCGAGCGCACCAGGATCGACACCACGACGTGTCGTGCGCCAGTGCCCCGGCCTCCGGGTGCCCGCTGACTTCCGTGCCCGGCCTGGATGCTCGGGCCTTGACCGGAACCGGGGGCCGGGCTGTGGCTCAGGCGTCGATGATGACGGGGATGATGAGGGGCTTGCGGCGGTAGGTGCGGAACGCCCAGTTCGCCACGGCGCGGGCCAGAAGCTGCTCGAGTTGGCGCGGGTCCCCGACGCCTTCCTCGGCCGCGGTGGCCAGGGTCTTCTCGACGACGGGGATGACCGGTTCGAAGGTGGTGTCGTCGTGGACGAAGCCGCGGGCCAGGAAGTCGGGGGCCTCGGCGAGGGCGCCGGTGTCGGCGTCGACGATCGCCACGACGGTGACGACGCCTTCCTCGGCGAGGGTGAGGCGGTCCTTGAGGGACGCCTCGGTGGCGCCGCCGACTTCCATGCCGTCCACGTAGACGTTGCCCGCGGGGACCTTTCCGGTGATGGACGCGCGCCCGTCGACGAGGTCGACGACGACGCCGTCCTCGGCGATGACGACCCGGTCGGGGTCGACGCCGGTGCGGATGGCGAGGTCGGCGTTGGCCCGCAGGTGGCGCCATTCGCCGTGCACGGGCATGACGTTGCGGGGCTTGACGATGTTGTAGCAGTAGACGAGCTCGCCGGCGCTGGCGTGCCCGGAGACGTGGACCTTGGCATTGCCCTTGTGGACCACGTGGGCGCCCCACCGGGTGAGTCCGTTGATCACCCGGTAGATGGCGTTCTCGTTGCCGGGGATGAGGGAACTGGCGAGCAGTACGGTGTCCCCCTTGCCGATGCGGATCATGTGGTCGCGGTTGGCCATCCGGGACAGCGCGGCCATCGGTTCGCCCTGGGAGCCGGTGCACACCAGGGTGACCTTGTGGTCCGGGAGCTTCTCCAGCTCCTTGGTGCTCACCACCAGACCGGACGGGACCTTCAGATAGCCCAGGTCACGAGCGATGCCCATGTTGCGGACCATCGACCGGCCGACGAAGGCGACCTTGCGGCCGTGTTGGTGGGCCGCGTCCAGGACCTGCTGAATGCGGTGCACGTGGCTGGCGAAGCTGGAGACGATGACGCGGCGCGGCGCGGTGCGCATCACCTGCTCGATCGCCGGGTTCAGCTCACGCTCGGAAGTGGTGAAACCGGGTACTTCGGCGTTGGTGGAGTCGGTGAGGAACAGGTCGACGCCCTCCTCGCCGAGACGGGCGAAGGCGCGCAGGTCGGTGATGCGCTCGTCGAGGGGGAACTGGTCCATCTTGAAGTCGCCGGTGTGCAGCACCATCCCGGCGCCGGTGCGGATCGCGACGGCAAGGCTGTCGGGGATGGAGTGGTTGACCGCCACGAACTCACAGTCGAAGGGCCCGAAGCCCCGCCGGTCGCCCTCCCGCACCCGTACCGTGCGCGGCCGGATGCCGTGTTCCTTGAGCTTGGCCTCCAGGAACGCCAATGTCAGCTTGGAGCCGACGACGGGAATGTCGGACCGCTCGCGCAGCAGGTACGGCACACCGCCGATGTGGTCCTCGTGGCCGTGGGTCAGGACGATGGCCACGACCTCGTCCAGCCGGTCCCGGATGGAGGTGAAGTCCGGCAGGATCACATCCACGCCGGGCTGGGTCTCCTCGGGGAACAGCACGCCGCAGTCGACGATGAGCAGCTTGCCGCCGTATTCGAAGACGGTCATGTTGCGGCCGATCTCACCGAGGCCGCCCAGGGCGACGACCCGCAGCCCTCCCTCGGGCAGAGGCGGGGCGGCTTTCAGCTCAGGGTGCGGATGACTCATACCCTGACGGTACCCGTAGAGGGGACCGCGATGATCCATTGCCTGTGTGATCTCTCCGCCCGACGGAGTGGGGCGCCCGCAGTCGGCCGCCGGGACGACCTGTGACAGCGGTCGAGACGGCGAGCCCCGCCGAGGAAGTCCCTGACGGGACCTCGGTGCGACATACTTTCCGGATGAGTTCACGCACTTCCTCCGTCAGCCGGCCGATCACGATACGGAGGGCGGTCGCGCGGGATGCCAAACGGCTCACGCGGCTCGTGCGTGGCTCAGGCGCCTACCGGGGCAAGTACGCGGCCGCAGTCGCGGGCTACCGGGTCGGTCCTGATTACATCGAGGCCCACCGCGCCTTCGTAGCCGTTGGCGCGGACGAGCATGGAGGCCGGATCCTCGGGTTCTACTCGCTCGTCCTCGCTCCACCGGAGCTCGATCTGCTGTTCGTCGCCGACGAAGCGCAAGGGCGGGGTATTGGACGACTGCTCGTTGCGCACATGCGGTCCGAGGCCTGTGCCGCCGGGCTCGACCGTGTCAGGGTCGTGTCGCATCTTCCCGCCGAGGACTTCTACCACCGCGTCGGTGCGGTGCGGACCGGCACCGCGCTCGCGAACCCGCCCGCCGTGCCGTGGGACCGTCCCGAATTCGAGTTCCGCATTCCTTCGGCATGACGCGATGCGCACGTTCGCAGACCGGCTCGCCTGCGTGGCTGCCAGAGCTCGGCGCGCGGCTGCGGACCGTCATGACGACACTGCCGATGACACCGGTCTGCCACGTGGTGCGGCAGAGGAGGGGCGCCCGCTGGACCGGAGAGCCCGCACCGCTGGGTTGTCCGCTGTCCGTCACTGAGGCGGGGCATCGGTGCACGAAGGCTACGGCCACCAGTCCTCGTGGTAGCCGGGCCTGTCCATGTAGACGGCCGCCTTCCGTCCGGCCCACGCGTCCATGATCGCCGGCATCGCCGGGAGACAGTCGGCCTCGCGGCGTGGCGCCCTCCCTCGGCACCCCGGATCACCTGGACCGTCCCAGCGGCCGGTGCGCTCTTGGTGTTCGATTTCAGCAGTCAGCTCGGCCTCAGCCTCCGAGTTCCGAGCCCGGGACCGGAGTAATCGCTCGTACTGGCGCAGCGTCTCGCGGTCGTTCCGGACCTCGCGCAGCACTCGGCGCGGATCGTGCTCCGCAACGTGCTCGCCCACGCCGGTCGTCACGCCGTAGAGGATGTCTGCGCCACGTGTGGACACGACCGTGCCGCCCAGCTCGTCGTCCGGCTGGTACTGCCAGTCCTGGTCGATCTCGCCGAGCGAGACGGCGCAGCCGTCCAGGAGGCCGGCCGGGCCTGCGGTGCTTTCTGCTTGTGACTGAGCACTTCGGCCGGCCGTTTGGGCACGGCGGTGCCGGTACGCGCTGTCAGCGGGGATGACGTCCGTGTGAGGAGTGCGCCGAGGGGCAGGCGAGCTGTGGTGTCCGGCCTAGGAGGTTACGTGTTCGACGGCTTCGAGCTGACGCAGTGCGAAGGCGATGGTGCTCACCTGCGGGTGCGCCACGGTGGCGACGGTCCGGCGGTACTGCTCCTGCACGGGCACCCGCGCACGCACGCGACCTGGAACCGCGTCGCCCCGCTGCTGGCCGCCTCCGGTCACACTGTCGTCTGCCCCGACCTGCGTGGGTACGGACGGTCCGACAAGCCGGCCACTGACCCGGAGCACCGCCCGTACTCCAAGCGCGCCATGGCCGGCGACTGCCTGGCGGTCATGCGCCGCCTCGGGCACGAGCGGTTCGCCGTCGTCGGTCACGACCGGGGCGCGTACGTGGCCACTCGTCTCGCCCTGGACCATCCGGGGGCGGTGTCCGCCGTGAGCGTCCTGGACGCCGTTCCCATCGGGGAGGCACTGCGACGTTGCAACGCGACGTTCGCCGCGAGCTGGTGGCACTGGTTCTTCCTCGCACAGACCGACAAGCCTGCTGAGCGCATCATCAATGCGGACCCCGACGCCTGGTACAAGGCGACTTCTGAGCACATGGGTGCCGAGGCGTTCGAGGACTACCGCAGTGCCATTCATGACCCGGCCACCGTGCACGCCATGTGCGAGGACTACCGCGCCGGCCTCGGGGTCGACCGGGAGCACGACGACGCCGACCGTGAGGCCGGGCGGCGCATCAGCTGCCCGCTGCAGGTGCTGTGGGCTGTGCACGACGACATGGTCGATCTCTACGGCGACGTACTGAGCGTGTGGCGGGACTGGACGAACGACCGCCTGTGCGGCGGCCCGATCGACTCCGGGCACCACATGGCTGAAGAGGCGCCCGAAGAGCTCGCCCTCGCCCTGCGAGAGTTCTGGAGAGGCACTGAAGGGCAGAACCCTCGCGCCACACACACAACTGGCCAGTTTGGACGCTGATGGGTCAACTGAAGCGCTCAGTCCCACCTGTCCTGTCCGGGCCTCTGGCCTTTGCAGCTCGAACTCGAGGTCGAGAAGGTCGGCGAGTTCTCCTGCGAGGCCGCGGGCGCCGTGGCCGCTGTCGCGGAAGTAGACCTCGCCCAGGGCCGCTGCGGCGATACGGCGGAGCTGTCCTCGGTGGCCCCTGCCTCCTACAGGCCCTCGGGGCGGGCGGCGTGGTGCAAGCAGCGGGTCGTGCGACGCCCGCTCGGCACGCGGACACGACCCGGCGGTCGGTGTCCGAACGGCGGCCGGGGGAGCGGAGGGAGATCCTCTGCCTGGCCGCGGCTCGGTCCCGCCCGACCGCCGCCCTGCGCCCCACTGCGCGGCCTCGAGGAGGAGACGGCGGCCGCCATCGCAGAGCAGGTCCTCGTCGCCGCCTCCGGCGTCAGGCCCGAAACCGCCCCACCGGGTGCTGATGACGATCCCTGTCAGCCGGACCGGAGCGGTCCGTGGTCTCGCCGACAGCCTCAAGGACGGGCAGTCGCCCGGTCGCCCGGCTCTTCTGGGACCGCCGCCGCCCGGCTACCGGCCGCCCTCCCCGGGGGCGCCGAGGAGGGCGGTGACAAGTTGGCCGGCGTATGCGGCATCGAGGCCGACCGGGCGGAAGAGGATGCGGTACATCATGGGGGCGACGACGCGGTCCATGGCCGCTTCGATGTCGGGAGTGTTCTCCCCGCGGCCGGCCGCACGGGCGAAGATGATGTTGATCTGTTCGGCCGCGTAGGCCGAGCACTGGCCGGCGTTGCTGCCGTCGGGGTCGCCGAGCAGGGCGTCCCGGATGTAGGCGCGGCCCGATCCGGACGCCATTTCGTCGAGGAATTGCTCGGCCCAGGCCGTGAGGTCGGACCGCAGGTCGCCGTGGTCCTCCGGATCACCGTCGGGGCGCAGTCGTTCCACGGCGACGTCCGACAACAACTCGGCCAGGTCGCCCCAGCGGCGGTAGACCGTCGACGGGGTGACGCCGGCGCGCTGGGCGATCAGGGGGACGGTCAGTGCGCCGCGCCCCACCTCCGCCATGAGTTCACGCACGGCTGAGTGAACGGCGGCCTGGACCCGGGCGCTGCGTCCGCCGGGGCGCACCATCTGCTTGCGGCTCATGACACCCAGATTAAAGCGTAGCTTTTGCGTTTAGAGGATTGCCCGAGCGGCTCGGCGATCATCTGCCGTGGGTGTCGGCGACTTCCTCGCCGCGGAGGTGGGCCGCAGGGCCGCCCGCTGCTGTCCTCCTCTGCCCGCGGTCGTCGCCCGTCGGTGTGGTGCGGGTGCCTCCACATGCCTTCGCGCGGCCTCACTCTCCCCCTGCCGATGCTCCACGCCCTGCGGGACGGGTGCCGTTCGACCCTTAGCTCAGTACTTCCCGCACACCCTGACCGTCCACGGCCCGGGCGGCAACGTCACCCGGGCCCGTCCGGGCCGTGGTGGCGCGGAAGAACTCCGTATCCGTCGCGGCGGCGTGCGGGCCGGGCCGGCCGCTTCCCGTACGACGCGCTCAGGCGGCCGGTGCGAGTGCTGGGGCGGGCCGCGTCTGTTCGTAGGCGTGGCCCACCCGCAGCAGTGTCTGTTCGCCGAAGGGCCTGGCGAGCAGCTGCATGCCGATGGGCATGCCCGCCGTGTCGTGGCCTACCGGGACGGACAGGGCGGGCACCCCGGTGATGTTGGCCGGGGAGGAGAGGCGGACGTAGGCGTCGGAGACGCTCTCGGTGGTGCCGTCGGGCCAGGTGACGGTCTCCTTGGCAGCAGGGACCGCGGTCATCGGAACGGTCGGGGCGGTGATCACGTCAACCTCGTCAAGGAGGCGGGCCCATGCGCCGCGCATCAGCGTGCGGGCGCGTTGGGCCCTCAAGTGATCACCTGCACTCATCAGTTCTCCGGCCTCCAGGAGGATCCGCACGTCCGCCTGGTACAGCTCGGGCACGGTACGCAGGGTGTGCTCGTGGTAGGCGGTGGCCTCCGGCACCATCAGCCCCCACTGGGTGGCCTGGACGTAGCGGGTCATCGGGATGCTGACCTCGACGGGCTGGGCGCCGAGCGCCTCCAGATGGGCGATGGCGTGGTGGACGGTGGCGGCCACCTCCGGGTCGACGTGGTCGAAGTAGTAGTTGCTCGGCACCCCGACGCGTACGCCCGTCAGGTCCGGGTCCCGTTCCGGCCGGAGATGGACGGCGGGGGCGTGCACTGAGGCGGGGTCGCGCGGGTCGTGTCCGGCGAGGACCGCCAGGACCAGGGCCGCGTCCTCGACGGTGCGGGTGATCGGGCCGACGTGGTCGAGCGACCAGGACAGCGAGGTGACGCCGTGGCGGGGCACCAGCCCGTACGTCGGCTTGAGGCCGACCACGCCGTTCAGCGCGGCGGGCACCCTGATCGATCCGCCGGTATCGGTGCCGAGGGCGAAGGTCGCCGCCCCGGCGGCCACCGCGACCGCGGACCCCCCGCTGGAACCTCCGGCGACCCGGCCGCCGTCCCAGGCGTTGCCGGTCTGCGGGGTGGTCAGCCCGTAGGCGAACTCGTGGGTGTGGGTCTTGCCGGCCAGGATCGCGCCGGCGGCCCGCAGCCGGGCGGCGACCGTGCTGTCGGCGGCCGCGCGGTGGCCCTCCCGGACTCGGGAGCTGGCCGTGGTGGCCGTTCCGGCGACGTCGATCAGGTCCTTCAACCCGGCTGGAATGCCGTGCAGTGGCCCCCGGTACCCGCCCCGGACGATCTCCTGCGCGGCCTCGCGCGCCGTGACGCGGGCCTGGTCTGCGGTGACCGTGACGTAGGCCCCCACCTGAGGATCCACCCGGTCGATGCGTTCGAGGACGGAGTCGACCAGTTCGACGGGTGACAGCCGCCGTTCCCGGATCTCGGTCGCGGCGGCGGCGAGGGTCAGCTCATACGGCCGCATCGTGCTTCTCCTCTCGCGCGCGGTAGGCGCCGGCGGGCGGGGTGTCCCCGAAGTCCAGCTCGCGCAGGACCGCGACGACGGCGTGGATGTGGTTGACGGTGGCCGCGACCGCGGCGTGGCGGTCACGGGGCAGCGGAAGCCCGGCCCGGGCGGCCCAGCGGGCGGCCTCGGACGGCGTGAGTTCGGTGCAGGACACGGATCCCTCATCTGGTCGGGGCTGGCGAGATGCAGCACTCAGAGGTAAAAGCAATGTATTTGCTTTAAGTGACGGTAGAGCCTACGGTTGCTTAAAGCAAACCCGTTGCATTTGTGTGGAGGAGTTCCATGCCCGGCGACATGTCCGGCACACCCGCGCACGGCCCCCTCCAGGCCGGTCGTCCCTGCGGCAAGAACCCATCTCCGCCGAGCGAGCAAAGGAAACGATCATGCAGTCTCCCGCCGCCGCCACCGTCCCCTCCTGGGCCGTGGGTGACATCACCGTCCACCGCATCGACGAGACACCCCTGCCGCCCGCGACCGGGCCGTGGCTACTGCCCGACGCCACCCCCGAGGTGGTGGCCGGTCAGGGCTGGCTGCGCCCCGACTTCGCCCGCCACGACGGCATCCTCCACATCGACAGCCACAGCTTCGCGTTCGTCGTGGACGGGCTGCGCGTGCTCGTCGACACAGGCATCGGCAACGGCAAGCAGCGGGCCAACCCGGCCTGGCACGACCTGCGCACCGACTACCTGAAGCACCTCACCTCGGCCGGCTTCCCGCCGGATTCCGTCGACCTGGTGATCCTCACCCACCTGCACGCCGACCACGTCGGCTGGAACACCCGGCAGGTGGACGGCGCGTGGGTACCCACGTTCCCCACCGCCCGCTACGTCACCGCCCGCGTCGAACGGGAGTTCTGGACCGGGTATGACATGGACGAGGCGCGCCGCCACATGTTCCTCGACTCGGTGATCCCGGTCGAGCGGGCCGGCCTGCTCGACCTGGTCGACGCCCCGGCCGACGGCGTGCAGATCGTCCCGGGACTGCGCCTCCTCCCCACTCCGGGCCACACCCCCGGCCATGTCGCCGTCGAACTGACCAGCCGGGGCGAAACGGCGCTGATCACCGGCGACTGCGTCCACCACCCGGTCCAACTCGCCCACCCGGCCATCGGAGCCTGCGTCGACATCGACCCCCAGCAGTCCGAGGCCACCCGCCGCACGCTGCTCGCCTCCCTCGCCGGCACCGAGACCCTGCTGCTCGGCACCCACTTCGCCCCGCCCACCGCGGGCCGGGTCGTCGCCCACGGTGACGCGTACCGGCTGCTGCCCCAGCCCGCGGCCTGACCGGGTGTGACGTGCCGTTCCAAGGTCACTGGTCAGGTGCCGGATCTGCGCCGCGTCAGGTTCCCTCTCTTGCCCGCTTGTCTCGGGGCTTGCTCGGGCGCGTGATCGCTGTCCGGGCACGTTCTGGATCTTGAGACCACGATCAGCCCATGGCAGGCTCGTGCCGCATGATCGATGAATTCGCGAAGGACACCCTGCACGGCAGACTGCGGCGGGACCGCGAGGCGCTGCTCTGGAAACTCGACGGCTTGTCCGAATACGACGCCCGCCGACCTTTGACGGCGACCGGGACCAACCTCCTCGGCCTGGTGAAACATGTGGCCACCGTCGAGGCCAGGTATTTCGGCGAGGTCTTCGACCGCCCTTGCCCGGATCCGCTGCCCCGGTGGCAGGACTCCGACGGCAGCGATCTCTGGGCGACCGAGGACGAGACCCGCGATCAGATCGTCGGGTTCTACCGGCGCACGTGGGAACACTCGGACGCGACGATCGACGAGCTTCCGCTCGACGCCCCCGGCCACGTGCCGTGGTGGCCGGAGCCTCATGCCGAGACGAACCTGTTCGCCGTCATGGTCCATGTCCTCGGCGAGTCCGTCCGGCATGCCGGGCACGCCGATATTCTGCGCGAGGGCCTCGACGGCCGGACCGGGCTGCGCGCCGAATACGAGACGCAGATCGACGAGGAAGCCCGTGCGGCCTACTGCGCGAAGATCGAGCAGGCCGCCAGGTCGGCCGCACCGGTCAGGGCTTAGAGATCGTCGAGCGGGACCGCGATGGGTGAAGCGCTGTTGCGCAGGCCGTGGAACTGGCCCGCGCCCGCAGGGACAACCTCGTCGTCATGGACGTCCGCATGCCCACCTGGACGGCATCGAGGCCGGCGCAACTGGTCGTCGTGGCCCACGAGTCGGGCCTGGTGACGCCGGGCGACCGTCAGGCGCAGTAGGCGTCCGTGCCCGGCCGCTGCCCGGTCGCCAGGAAGCGGGAGACCGTGCTGTCGCCGCAGGCGTTGCCGTTGGCGAGGTAGGCGTCGTGCCCGGTGGAGTTCACCGTCACCATGACGGCGCGCCGGCCGAACGCCTCACGCAGCTTCCGGGCGCCGCTGAGCGGAGTCGCGACGTCCCGCTCGTTCTGGACGAGCAGGATGTTGGACGGCCCCCGGCCGGTGATCCGCACCGGAGCCTCACGCGGCGGATACGGCCAGGCGGCGCACAGCATCGCGTTGCGGGGCATGCCGGCGGTGAGCGGGTACTCGGCGCGGCTCTCGGTGACGTCCTTCTCGTACACGGCCTGGGACGTGGGCCACGCGACGTCGTTGCACAGCGTGCCGGCGCCGACGGCGGCGACGTTCTGCAGGACGGGCTCGGGCGGCGCCGCGGGCGCGGGCGGCACGGTGCCCTGCTGCGCGGCCCGCATCAGCTTGGCGAGCGTGGGATAGCGGCTGGGGGAGTAGAGGCTGTCCAGCATGGTCTGGCGCAGGACGTTGCCGTTCAGCTCCTCCGGGTTGGCGCCGGGCCAGGGGAGGGGTTCCCGGTCGAGCCGGGCGGCCAGCCGCAGGAACAACGGCCGGACGTCGGCGGCCGTGCTCGCGACGCGGTCCGGGTTGTCCGGCTTCGACGCCCAGGCGGCGAAGTCGGGGAAGGTGTCCTCCACGCCCTGCTCGTGCCCGGCCAGCCAGGCGCGGGCGACGAGAGTGGGGTCGGGGTTGTCGTTGCTGTCCAGCACGATGCGGTCGGTGCGGTGCGGGAACATCTGCGCGTACACGGCTCCGACGTACGTCCCGTACGACACGCCCCACGCGGAGAGCTTGCGCTCGCCGAGCGCGGCGCGGAGGAGGTCGATGTCCCGGGCCTCGTTGGCGGTGCTGAGGTGCCGGATCAGTTCGCCGCCGTTCGCGGCACAGGCGTCGGCCATGCGACGGGCGGTGGCCATGTTCGCGTCCACCGAGCCGTCGGCGGCGGGCCAGGGGCGGAGCTTGGAGGTGGCGAGGTCGCCGTGGTCCAGCCCGCAGTCGACGGGCGTGGACGGGGCGAGCCCGCGTGGGGCGAAGCCGACCAGGTCGTAGGCGTCCCGGACGTCCTGGGGGAGCTTCTGTCCCTTCCCCGAGGGGTCGTTCAGGCTGGAGCCGCCCGGCCCGCCGGGGATCAGCAGCAGGGTGCCGCGCCGGGCCTCCGGATTCTCGCTCGGGATGCGCGAGACGGCGATGTCGATGCGGGGACTGTCGGGGTCGGTGTGGTCCATGGGGACCCGGAGGGTCGCGCACTGCTGACGGGGGTCTGTGCCGGAGCCCTCGCAGGCGGTCCAGGCGAGGCCCTCGGAGGAGCTCGCGGCCACGGAGGCGGTCACGGGCGCGGTGACGGCCAGAAGGGCGGTGGAGACGCCGACGATGGCGGCGTTGCGGATGGTGCGCGTGCGCTGCGTCATGCGACGAGCCTCGCGGATCCCAGGGGCCCGCCCCATCCGGGCAACAACCTGAAACGCCTTGGGGTTTACCCCACCGTCCCCCTGACGAACTCCACCCAGGCGGGCCTCGAAGAGCGGTACGGCCGCGCCCGGCATATGGCCGGGCGGGCGCCGGCCAGCTCGGCGTACAGCGGTCACCGCCGAGGCGCGTCCCCGGCGCGCCCGTGCGCACGGATCCCAGGAACCAGTCGGAGCCCCAGAGGCGTCGGAGGAGTTGGGCGTCGGATCCGGCATGACGCTGGACTGGGTCCGGGGCGGTGATGGGCCACGCCAAGGGCAACGCCAGCCCCCTCGCCCGGACCCGGACCCGGACCCGGGGCCGGACCCGCGGAAGGCGGTCGGGCGGGCAGGGCCGTGTACGGGCGGTCCGGAAACAAGGAGAGAATGAGGCCATGGCGATGTGTGGGAAGTGCGGTACGGAAAAGCGCCGTTGGCCTCGTTCCTGTCCCCGGTGCCGTTCCCAGTCGGACCGGGGGGACGCGGCCGCGGATGCTGCCGAACTGGCAGCGGAGACAGGACTGCTCGGGTGGGTCGGGAGGGGAATCATGAGCTTTGTACGGCTGGTACTGCGCGTGGTCGACTGACCGCCCCATGCGGACATCGCCCCGCCAGGTTCACCGAGACCTGAAGCCGGAGGACATCATCATGGCCGACGGCCCTCGGATCATCCCCACCTGCCGGCTCTCTGGGGGATGCACCTGATGAGAGCCGGCTGTCGCCGGTGTCATGCGTCGTGGAGTTCTGCCTGGACGCGACGTGAGGGGCGGAATGTGTAGAGGTCGAGGATGTCGGGCGGTTCGCTGATGCCCGGGCCGCCGTTCTCCACCCAGGTCGTGATGTCGGAGACGGCGTCGGGGTCGTTGACCAGACCGAGCCAGACCGGGCGCCCGCCCATCCTGCGGCCCTCGCCGGAGGGCTGGACGACGATGACGTTGGCGCGTTCGCAGGCATCGAGGCAGTCGGTGACCCTCACGGTCGCCGTACCGGCGAGGGACTGCCGCAACTCGGCGAGCTGGGCCGCGTGGTCCGGGCCGGGGATTTTCGGCGTGCCGCAGCAGCAGCCGCGGCAGACCGTGACAGTGGGCCGTGCCGCCCCCGGGGAGGGGGTGGCACGGCGGCTGCGTTTGCTCACGCGGTGTCCTCCATGTCGTTGGCCGGCGGGGGCCGGGCCTCGCGCAAGCGGGCGCAGGCCATTTGGGCCGTCGATCTCCGCAGGCCGGCCATGTCCTGTTTCGGCGCGTGTCCGTCCTCGGTGGGGCACGCCGTCCATGATGTCGGGTCAGGGTGCCCCAGTCGACGACTGGTTCACCGCCGGGCGTAGTGGCTGAGCAGGTCAGCCAGGGCGGTGCGGCTGATGATCTTAGGTGATGGGCCGAGGTTTTCGGAATCGCGTACCGCTAGGTACGCGCCGAGGTCGGCTGTCTCCACACAGCCGCAGCCCAGTTGCCGGTTCTCGGCCCGGCAGCCCCGCTTCACTTCACGTGGCGGCCGAGGAAGTCCCTGACCAGCGCGGCGATCTCCGGGCCGTGCGTCTCCAGGGCGAAGTGTCCGGCGTCCAGGAGGTGGATCTCGGCGTCCGGCAGGTCCCGGGTGAAGGCTTCGGCGCCCGCAGGGCCGAAGATCTCGTCCCCGCGTCCCCAGACTGCGAGCAGCGGGGGCTGGTGGGTGCGGAAGTACTCCTGGAAGACCGGGTAGGCGTCCAGGTTGAACTGGTAGTCCCAGAAGAGCTGGAGCTGGATGTCCTTGTTACCGGGCCGGTCGAGGCCGGCCTGGTCGAGGGTCCAGGTCTCGGGGCCGATCCGGTCGAGCCGGTCGGTGGGGACGCCGTGGGTGTACTGCCAGCGGGTGGCCTCGGCGGTGAGCAACTCGCGGACGGCGGCCTCGTTGACCGTCCGGTCCTCGGCGTGGGCGAAGAGGACGTCCCAGAAGGGGGTGAAGCCCTCCATGTACGCGTTGCCGCTCTGGGTGACGATCGCGGTGATCCGCTCGGGCCGGCGGGAGGCCAGGCGGAGGCCGATGGGGGCGCCGTAGTCCTGGATGTAGAGGGCGAAGCGGTCGATGCCCAGCTGGTCGATGAGGCCGGCGGTGATCTCGGTGAGCTTCTCGAAGCTGTAGGTGAGGTCCTGGACGGAGGGTGCGGCGGAGAAACCGAAGCCGATGTGGTCGGGTGCGATCAGGTGGTACGCGTCGGCGAGGTCGGCCATCAGTTCGCGGTACATGTGCGAGCTGGACGGGAAGCCGTGCAGCAGGACGAGGGTGGGGTCGGCCGGGTCGCCGGCCTCCCGGTAGAACACGTCGAGGCCGTCGACGGTGGTGGTGTGGGCGCGCGTGACGAAGGTGGGCATGGCTGCTCCCCGTTCCGTGACCGGCCGAGAGAACGGTCGTTCTCCCGATGCCCTGTAGAGTAGGAGAACGATGGTTCTCCGTGCAAGGGGTGAAGGATGCTGGACGCGCAGACCGCGGAACTGAACGTGCTCGACACCGCCCAGCGGCTTTTCGACGCACACGGGGTGCAGGCGGTCGGCATGGACGCCATCCGCAGCGCCTCGGGGGTCTCCCTCAAACGGCTCTACCAGCTCTTCCCCTCCAAGGACCTCCTGGTGCAGGCCGTCCTGCGGCGCCGCGACGAGGCCGTACGCAGCTCCCTCGCCGCACACGGCGCGCGGACCGCGGACGGGCCGTACGAACGGGCCCTCGCGGTCTTCGACTGGCTCGCAGACTGGTTCGCGGAGCCCGGGTTCCGTGGCTGTGCCTTCATCAACGGCTTCGGGGAGCTCGGCGGGGTCTCCCCGGAGGTGGCCGCGATCTCCCGCGAGCACAAGGAGGCCCTGCGGGCGTACTTCGCCGAGCAGACCGACGCTCTCGGCGCCCCGCCCGTCCTCGCCGACCAACTGTCCCTACTCGCCAACGGCGCCATGGCCGTCGCGGGCATCACCGGCTCCCCCGAACCGGCTGCCCAGGCGAAGGCCGCTGCGCGCGTACTCCTCGACACCGCGCGATGACCCGGACCCCGGACACACGGAAGACCCGCCCCCGCCTGCGCGGCCCCGGTCACGAGAGCGGCCGTGGCCGCGGCGAGCCGGCTCGCCGATCAGGGGACGGCTGACATCCCTGGGCCCACGCCGGAGCGGCGGGCGAACAGGCTCCTGTTCTCTCGTTCTTGACGCTGTGTACGCAGTAGCCCGCCAATGCCGATGACACCGCTCCTGCTTCGCGTGCAGCATGGATCAGGCGAACAGCGGTGCCGCCATCCAGACCGCGACTCCGATCAAGGTGGCGGCGAACAAACAGTCGATCCCTCGCTTCGACCGCTCACTGCGGAACAGGGCGGTGAGCGCCCGGCCGCCAAGTACCCAGACGATGAAGGCGACCAGGTTGTTCAGCGTGAACACGATCGTGATCACCAGCACCGTGGCGACGCCGTCGTCGGCGGGCGGCCCGAGAAACTGGGTGAACAACACCGCAACGATGTAGTACGCCTTGGGGTTCAGTAGCAGGACGACCGCGCCGGCCCAGAACCCGATCCGTTGCTCCTCGATCGGTGTGGCATCCGTCGTGGCCCCACCCTTCGCCCGAGCAGCACGAACGAACGTCACCGCGAACCACAACACGTAGAGGCTCCCGACCGCGCTGAGAACCTTGGCGAACAAGGGATGCTCAAGGACGGTGACCCCCAGCCCGATCCCGATTACCGCGGTCACACCGAAGGTCGCGACGTGATACCCGGCGAGGGCCGGAACGGCGGCGCGCAGCCCCTTCGACGCACCAATCGCCGCGAAGAACGCATTTCCCGGGCCCGGACTGTACGCAAGCGGGAACAAGAAGATCAGGAGCGCGATGAGCGTGTCCGCGCTCAACGCCGGCGTCGGCGGAGCCGTGAAGATCATATGTAGAGTCTTCAGAGCGGCCGTCGGTCGTGCTGGCGGAAATCAGTCATCACGATGCAGCCGAACGTCCACCACCCGGGTTCCCGAGTCCGCCGGAGACTCGAGGCCTGCCGACGCACCCTCCACTCCCAGCGCGAACGTCTGAGGTCCCCGTTCAAGAACTGACCGACCCCGCGCGCCCGCGCGGCGCCATCCGCCAGGACATCACCGGGCAGGGGCGTCATGCTGCTCATGAGCGCCGGCCACCAGACGGCTGCACGGGGAGGAGTCGAACGGCAGGGCCGTATCCTGAGGCAGGCGACGCAGACACTGCCGATGCGTCGCAGCCGTCCGTCGCCGCCGGGTGCCGCCCACGCCGGGTACCGGGTGCCCGGCAAACGATCCGGAGTTGACATTGATCAGTCTGGCCGCAGTGGGGGGAGTGGCCCTGGTCGAATTGGGCATGGCCCTGACCCCGGGACCGAACATGATCCACCTTGCCTCACGCGCGATCACCCAGGGCCGCAGGGCGGGCCTCGTCAGCCTGAGCGGGACCGCCGTGGGATTCCTGTGCTATCTGCTGGCTGCGGCCGCCGGTCTGTCCGCGCTGTTCGCCGCCGTGCCGCTCGCGTACACGATGGTCAAGCTCGCCGGCGCCGCCTACCTGGCCTACCTGGCCTGGGACATGCTCAGGCCCGGTGGCCGTTCCCCCTTCGCACCGGCCCAGAACCTGCCTCCCGTCTCCGACGCCCGCCTGTTCTCGACGGGGCTTCTGACCAACCTGCTCAACCCCAAGATCGCTCTCCTGTACGCCGCTCTCCTGCCCCAGTTCATGGATCCGCAGGCGGGTCCGGCCTGGGCACAACTGCTGCAGCTCGGCAGTGTGCAGATCATCGTGGGGGTCTCCGTGAACGCTCTGGTCATGCTGGGCGCGGCACGGGTGTCGGGATTTCTGGCCACCCGGCCCCGCGTGATGACCGCTCAGCGCTTTGCGGCAGGCGGCTTGCTCGGTGTCTTCGCGCTGCGCACAGCCCTGTCCCGCACCCCTGTCTCGACCTGAGCCATGCACGTGCACCTGTGAGACCGGAAAACATGGACCGAGGTGCACCCCAGCCGCCGGCACGGCGCCCCCGAGGGGCAGTGCGCCGACGTAGTGGCCGCCGCATGGTCGAAGGCGATACCCGCGACCGCCGCGGACCCAGGCTGCGGAGCAACGATCGCGAGGAAGAGGCCCGGAGAACATCCAGCCGGCCGCGACGAGTGGAGCCAGTGACCAGAACCAGCCGCGGGCCGGGACAGCAAGTGCCGGAGCAGCGCCGCTCCGCGGACCTGATCGGCTGCAGCGTCATGGGTTTTCTCGTCACTCCACGGCGCGGCCGGTGAGTTTGTGACGCCCGGACGGTCCAAGCTCGTGACACCCAGGAAAGGACACCGCCATGTCGGAGCTTCTCGTCGACTTCATCACCTCCCTCGACGGCCACGCATCGGGAGAGGGATGGCCCGGGTTCTGGGGCCTCGAGGGCCCGGAGTACCTCGCATGGCTGGGCGAGCAGCCCGAGGCCACCTACCTGATGGGAGCGAACACCTACCGCCTGATGTCGGGCTTCGCCGCAGGTGAGGTCCCGCATGGCCAGGACGAGTTCAGGCCCGAGGAAGAGGCATCCGTCGACGAGCTCACGCAAGCGTCCAAGGTGGTGTTCTCCTCCTCGCTCGAGGAGCCACTGACGTGGGCCAACTCCACGCTCGTCCGCGACGACGCCGTCGAGGCAGTCCGCGCCATGAAGTCGAGTGGCCCGGGGCTCCTCAGCACGATCGGCAGTCTCAGCCTCTCCCGGTCCCTGCTGCGAGCCGGACTGGTCGACCGCTTCCGGGTCGTGATGTTCCCGGTGATCACCGGGGCCACGGGCGAAGAACGCATCTACGACGGCTACCCGGACGTTGCCCTCGAGATGATCGAGCACCGCACCTTCGACGGCCGCATCCAGCTGGTCGAGTACAAGCCCCGCGTGCTCGAGCACCCGCCGCTCGGCGTCCCCGCGTGACGTCGCCCCGTCCGCCGGCGGGGACGGCCGCCAGGGCGGCGTCGGCGGGCGTGGAGCAAGACTTGCTGATCTCTGGGGCGCCTGACGTGCCCGGAACTACAGCACCCACCGCTGACACGAGACGAGGGCGGGCAGCACACCGTTCGTGCGCTGCCCGCCCTCAGCGCGACCCGCACCGGACCGTCCTGCGTCCCCAACCCGGCCACCGGATCGATGACCTCCACGCCGCTGACGCAGCGACCGGAGCGACGAACTGACCACCTTGATTCAGGACCTCACCGCCACGACAGGAGATCTTCTCGGCCGTGGCGGCGGTGGGTCAGAGCCGGACGATGACGAGGGCGGTGTCGTCGGTGGCCCCTCCCACCGGGAGCAACTCGAGCAGGAGGGCGTCGGCGAGACCTTCGGGATCGGCTGCGCGATGGCGGGTGAGGGCCTCGGCCAAGCGGGCGAGGCCGGCATCGATGTCCTCGCGGCGGCGTTCGATCAGACCGTCGGTGTAGAGGACGAGGGTGTCACCCTCGGTGAACGCGACGGTGGCCTGGGGCCCCGCGACGTGGTCAGGGCGGGCACCGAGCGGCGGATCGGTGGCCTGGTCGAGAAACTCGACGGTGCCACCCGTACGCAGCAGGGCGGGCGGAGGGTGGCCCGCACTGCTGTAGGTCAGGGTGTGCGTGTCCCAGTCGATGCAGGTTTCCACGGCGGTGGTGTTCTCCGCCCCCTTTACGGAGCGGGCGTACAGGCCGAGGACATCCAGCGCCTGTGCCGGGCCGTCTGCCACGCGGGACGCGGCGGACAGGGCGCTGCGGAGCAGGCCCATGACGCCCGCTGCGCGCAGGCCGTGACCGACGACGTCACCGACGGCGACGCCGATGCGGTCGCCGGGCAGATCGACCAGGTCGTACCAGTCGCCGCACACGTTCAGAGAACCGACTGCGGGCCGGTAACGCACGGCTGCGCGGTGGTGGCCAACGGGTTCGGGGGCGGGGAGCATCGCTTCCTGGAGGGCGAGGGCGACCTCTCGTTCACGGGCGTGCGCCTTGCGTAGCCGCTCGTTGACTTCCTGCAGTTCCCGGGCGCGGGTGTACAGCTCGGCCTCCAAGACCCGTGCACGGCTGCCCTGCGGCCCGCCGCGGGCCCTGATCAGCTCGGTCACCTCCTCCACCCGGTGGACCAGCAGCTCCACCCGGCCGTCCGGGCCGACGATGGGAGCATTGACCGGACTCCAGTACCGCTCCTCCCACTCACCGGGCCGCTCCGGCGACTGCACGTCGTAGCGCTGCAGCGCCATCGTGTCCCGCTCACCCGTGGCCAGCACCCGCCTGAGAGACGCCTCCAGGTTCCGCGCACCCGTGGCGGCCGGGTCGCCGGGGTTGTCGGGAAACACGTCGAACAGGTACCGGCCCACCAGCTGCTCCCGCGTACGGCCGGACAGGCGCGCAAACTCCTCGTTCACGTCCGCGTACACCAGATCCGGGGTCAGCAGGGCCACCATGCCAGGCAGCGCCTGGAACACCGCCGCGTAGTCGATTCCCGTCTCCGCCACGACTGCCTGCCCAGCGCTCGGTACCGTCCGCAACTTCCACGATAAGAGTCGGACGGATCCGGCTCTGGTCGTGGACGCGGAAGACGATCTGTGGGCTGCTGCGCCTCCGACGGCAGCAAGCGTCACCTTCGTCGCGACCCAGGTGCGCTCAGGTGACGGACCCCTCGGCCGCCCCGAGCTCTCCCGCGTGCCGGGCAACGGTGTGGTCGGTCGCGTCGTCGCCGTCGCCCCGACGTGGACCCCGCCCTGACCGGCACGGTCGTGGTCACCACGACCGGCGGCCAGGGCGGCTACGCCGAACGCGCTCTCGCCCGGGCCGACGAGGTGGTACCGGTTCCGGCCGGCCCCGCCGTCGAGGACGCGGTCGCCCTGCTCGCCGACGGTCGCACGGCACTCCCGCTCTTTCGCCGGGCGCAGGTCGAGCCGGGCGAGAAGGTCCTCGTGGAGGCCGGCTCCCGCGCCGGTCGCCGACTGAACGGAGGCCCGGCGAGGACCGCGTGTGGGTGTGCGCGCGGAGGGGCGTACGTGAGGGGTGTGGTCCCTGTGCGACGACTGCCCCTGGCCGACCACCGCGCAGGCGGAGGACCCGTCACTCCCACGTCAGCCACCGCAGCGCGTGAACGCCGGTGCCCCCTGCCGGCCCCTACCCCCCGCTGCCGCGGGAGGACAGGTGCAGGGCGCGCAACGAGGCCTCCAGGGCGAAGCGGCGGTCGGGATCGGTGAGGCGGTCGCCCAGCAGGGCGTCCAGGTTCCGCAGACGGTAGCGGACCGTCTGCGCGTGCACGCCCAGCATCTCGCCGACCTGCTCCGCCGGCGCCCGCGTCGAGACGTGCACCCGCAGGGTCTCGACCAGCCGGTCGCGACGGCCGGCCGGCAGCGCGTCGAGGGCGGCCAACTCCCTGGCCGCGAGGTGGTTCATCAGGGACGGGTCCGTCAGCAGCCACAGCGTCACCAGGTGATCCTCGCAGCGCACCACGGGAGCGTCGGCCACCACGCCCTCGTCGATGAGTTGCAGCACACGGCGGGCCCAGCGGATCGAGTCGGCCGCCTGGGCCGGCGGCACGGTCAGCCCCACCACGGCATGGGATCCGGCCAGGGCCGCGTCGAGCATCGCCTGCCGCTCCGGGGTGAGGGCCCCGGGTACCAGCAGGTGCGGCTGGGGGACGTCCAGGTCGAAGAGCACGTCGTCGGCCAGTCCCGCCTCCAGGTGCTCGGGGAGCGGGGAGCGCAGGGCGACCATGGTGACGTCGGCGGGCAGGCGCCAGGCGGCGGCCTCGCAGAGTCCGTTCAGCGCCTGGGGCAGCGGGGGAGCGGCGAGGATGAGGTGGAGTAGCCGTCTGCGCTGCGCCGGCACCTCGGAGAAGGCCCGTGACTGCACCTCCACGTAGCCCTCGCGGGAGATCCGCTCCAGTTCCTCGACGTAGGCGAACAGGGCGTCGGCGAAGGCGAGGATCACCGTGGGGGAGAGCCGGTACTGACGTCCCAGGGCCTTGGCACGGCGCAACGCGATGCGGGCACCGAGCCGGTAGGCGCCCTGGAGGGTGTCGAGTTCGCGGCCCTCGTAGGCTTCCACGCGACCGAACTTGCGCAGCAGTTCGTCACGGAGCACGGCGTTCTTGCCGGGGTCGGCGACGCGGTCCACGAAGGCGTAGAGCGCCTGCTCGACGCCCTGTCGGACGGCGGCGGCGTTGGGGCCGTTGAGCAGCTTCCCGTACACCGGGTAGGCCCGGGTCACCTCCGCGCCGATCTCCTTCAGGAGGCCCGGTAACTCGGGTCTCATGAAGGCGGCGAACTCCTTGGGGAGGGGCTCCAGCGGTTCACCGACTTCAGACGGTCGTGTAGTTGAAGGCATGAGTGCCGTCCCTCGCTTTCCGGGGCCCACGGTGCACCGGCCGTGGGCCCCGGTCCTTCACAGAAGGGGCACACGACCGGACGTGATGTGCCGTGTGTCTGGGCTGCTGAAGGTGAAGCTAGGTCATCTTCTGTGGGACGTACACAGTCCGTGCACATTTCGGTGGCGAGCGACGTGACGACACCGCCGGGACGGCCGAGAATCGCCGTCCGACGGCCATTAGTCGACGGCGGAGTGCCAGTTCTGCGACAGGCGCTTGCCGGCGTCGGGGGCGAAGGTGCCAGGGGCGTTCAGGCCGGCGAGGTAGGTCCTGGTGTCGTTGAGCGTCAGGCTGTTGTTCCCGGAGGCGGACGGCAGCCCGGTCTTGGCGTTGACCGCCGCGTCGATCAGGCCGAACAGGCCCAGCCCGCATCCGCCGGCGCCCGGCACGGTGAAGGTGCTGTCGTTCTGGGTGGCCCCGGTGAGGCTGATGCGGCTCATCTCGCCGTCGTCGGCGGCCGTGCCGTCGCCCCGGAAGAACGACATGCCGAACTCCGGGAACTGCCGGTTCTCCGGACGCAGCACGACGGGGTTGTCCGCTGTGCCGATGTAGCACTTGCTGCCGAGGAACGGGTTCTCCAGGTGGATGCGGACCGGAATGGCCACGATCGGCTGGTCGGTGAGGATGCCGGCGGTCTGGTCGAAGGCGTACGGGGTGCCGACGGACTCCACCGTTGCCGTGATTTTGTTGAGGGAGCTGTCGTCGAGCTGTTCGCAGATGGCCGTGACCACGGGGATGTTGCTCGGGCACATCAGTCCCAGCAGTCCGCCGGGGACGGTCGCGGAGTCGGCGACGAGGGCGCCGCCGGCCGGGGCCACGACCGAGCTGGTCCCGTCGGAGTTCTGCACGACCCCGATCTGGAGGTTGGTCCTGCCCGTGGTCACGGTGGTCTTGCCCAGCTTGATGGAGCCGCTCGGCGAGCTGGAGACCACGCACTGCGGGGTGCGGGTCAGGCCGTCGGCGGCCAGCATCGCCGGGGCGTCCACGGGGCAGCGGGTGAAGGGGGCCCACTCGCCGTTCGGTACGGCGGCCGCCGCGGTGGCGGTGCCCATGGAAGCGAACGCGCCGAGCGCGGTGCCGAGGGCGGTGGCGGTGGTGGCGACTCTGGCGCCGAGAGAGAACCGCATCGTGTTGCCTTCCGGGTCGGGGAGCGAGGGGAGGGGATCAGCGTTCGGCTACGGGTATCTTGCGGGGCTGGGCGTCCTCCGTGCACTCGTCGGGGTTGAGCACGTCGGCCGAGACGAAGCACGCCTGGCCCTGGATCTGCTTGACGTAGTTGCCGGGGCCGGAGACCGAGGCGGTGAGCAGGCGGTCGAGGTTCTCGCCGCTCGCGGTGGAGCAGCCCGTGAAGGCGGGGACGGTGACCTCGCCGGTCAGCGGACCGCCGGACAGCAGCAGGTAGCCCGTGGCCGGCTGGCCGGTGGTCTGTTCCCCTCTGCCGTGCAGGACCAGGTGGTCGCCGGGGAACTTCTTCGGATCCGGTTCCGGGGACGTGAGGGAGGTCCTCGTCCGGCAGTTCTTTCCCACGTTCAGCGGGGTGCCGTTGACCTCGAGGGAGGTCACCCGGAGCACGACCGGTGCCCGGACGTAGGTGTCGGTGCTGGTGAACAAGAAGTCGGTGGTGCCGTGCGAGTCGATGGTCATCGGCCCGGTCTGCTCCAGCACCATCGTGGCCGTCGTGGGGGTGAAGTCGAATGTCAGGAAGGTCGCCCGGAAGGGCGGGGTCTGCTTGCGCTGCTGGTAGTAGAGGTCCGCGGTGGAGTGCTGGGTGATGGTCGCGCCGCTGAAGTCCGGGAAGAACTCGAACTGCGGCTCGCCCTGGGTGATGAGGGTGCAGAACGGCGGGACCAGAGCGGCCCCGTCGAGCTTGTTCACGTTGGCGTAGCCGGTGATGTACGCGTTCAGCGACATCGGCCCGGCCGGGTACTTCTCGTCGTACTTGCAGGTCGGTGCGGCACGCTCGCCGGCGGAGCCTTCCGGTGCGGATTCGGTGACCTTCGGCGCGCGCTCGCCCTGCCGGTCGGCCGAGTTCCCCTGCGTGTCTTCGTCCGGTTGCCGCCCCGAGGTGTCGGAGGGAGAAGGCGTGCCGGACGGGGCACCGGTCGGGGCGTCGGTGCCGCCGTCCGTCCCGACCCGGACGGCGGCCAGCCGCCCCCCGTCCGGGGCCGCTTCGCCGCGGGCACAGTCGACGGTCACGGCGGCGGGGTCCGTCGGGTTGCCGTCCGCCGCGGTCAGGGACAGGTCCAGGCTGAAGTCACCGGCGGTCATGGTCAGTTCGCCGGCGCTCTGCCCGGTCACCGAGGGGACGTCCCCCGTCGCGGTCAGCGTCAGCGGTCCCGTCCCGGGCAGGGCAGTGGGCTCCGTCTCGCCGCGCCAGGTCGCCTCGGCGGTGGCCTCGCCCTGTGCGATACCGACCTCGAGCCGGGTCGCGGCCCGTACGTCCGCCGCACCGAGCGCGGCGAGGTCCGCCACCGCCGGCTCCGGCAGTTCGACGGTCGCGGTCACGTCCCCGGTTTCGATCGGCTCACCGGTCGCCACCCGCTCGGGAAGGCCCGCCGAGACCCGTACCGTCGCGGACTGCTCCCCGGAGGGGAACAGGCACACGTAGGGCAGCGCGACGTCGACCTCCTGCGTGCCGGCGGCCCCGGCCGCGGCCGGCACGGTGGCCGCCAGCACGACGAACGCGGCGATCGCCGCGCTCCGGACGCGGCGGCGGGCCGTCCCTCGGACGGCGGTACGGGGCCTTGTCATCTGTCTCTCCGCTCGGGTCGTTCCACGGTCCGCATGGCCGGCCGGCCGGGCGTGCGGGCGCCCGCACGCCCGGCCGGGGTCCCCGGCCGGGCGGCGGGCCATGCCCTGCTTACGGGTTGCTGCCGACGATCGTCGGGATGGTGCTGGTCCCCGAGACCTTGACCGCGTAGTTGCCCTTGAAGGTGGGCTTGGTGGCGGTGGTGACCACCGTGCCGCAGCCGGAGGCCGAGGTGACGGCCAGGTCCCCGCTGACGCTGGTGACCGCGAGGATGCCGGTGGAGTTGGTGTAGGTGGCGGTGGCCTTGCCCTGCACGTTGAACACGCAGGCGCCGGCGGTCACCTTCGCCTTGACGTTGCCGATGTAGCCCTTGGTCACACCGGTGGAGGCGGTGTAGTCCTGGGCGACGACGGTCCAGGGGGTGGTCGCCACGGTCGTGACGTTGCCCAGGACGCTGGTGCACGGCGACGTGCTGGTGCCGAAGTTGATGGCGTTGATGGTGGCCACCGTCGCGGGGTTGCCGGTGGTGCTGCCCATCGTGCCCGAGGCGCTGGACGTCGTGCACGTCATCGGGATGTTGGCGGTCAGCACGATGTTGCCGCTGTTGATCGCCGAGAAGTTGGCCGGCGACGGGTTGACGGTCCAGACCGTGGACGGGACGGCCGAGGCGGGGGCGACGGCCATGGTGAGAGCGGCGACGCCCGCGCCCGCCACGACGGCGATTCTCGTCAGGGGCTTCTTCATGAGCTGGGGACTCCCTTGCGGATTGACCGGCAGAGATGGATCGCGCCCGTATTCGTGAGGTGGGAGAACGGGCGGTCCGCGGCCCGGTAATTATCGACCGCGAGCCATGACGTTACTTGCGGGAAACTTAGGCGAACAATGCCTGCGGACCATGATTCTTTGAGAAGTGTCAATACCTGTTCCCCAGGTGAGCAGTCCGGAGTCCGGCTTAGTCATCCGCTGCTAAGGAAGGCGTCGTGTCGCGGATCGGCGTGGGACCCACCGTGCAGGCGTGGGGATTACGGCCGGCCTCCAGCAAGGCCCGATTTGCTCATCGAGTGACAAGAGGAAGGGGTGGCTTTGTTATCGCGCTGACAAAGTCGAGTGGGGCCAACCGATTCCTCAGGGAAAGTCGAACCCTTCTCTTGCCTCCCCTGGTTACTCGGCCGTAGCGTGCCGGTCACGGCGCTGATCCCCTGGTGGGTGCCCCCCATGCCGAGGAGGCGCGACGGATGACTTTCCGGCCCTGCCCTCCCTTCGGGGGCGGACATCCGTCGGCAGGGCCGCACGGAACCCGTCCCCCCGGGAACCGCGCGACCCTGCCTCGCACGAAGAAGACAGGCCCACGGCGTGATGTGTCTGCGCGGTGACAAAACAGCGGTGACAAAACAACGGAAGGGCGGCGCGGACCGCAGGGCCGGCCCGTTGTCGGCGCACCACGCACCGGCCGGCGTGTGCGTCGCGCACACCGGCCGCACCCTCTTTGGAGGTGATATGGGAATCGAAGTGGTGGTCGAAGGCCTCACCAAGTCCTTCGGCAGACAGAAGATCTGGCAGGACGTGAGCCTCACCCTGCCGGCCGGAGAGGTCAGCGTCATGCTGGGGCCGTCCGGAACCGGAAAGACCGTGTTTCTCAAGTCGCTCATCGGATTGCTGAAACCGGAGCGCGGTCGTGTCCTCATCGACGGCATCGACATGGTGAACAGTCCGGAACGGGACATTTACGAAACCCGGAAGAAGTTCGGGCTCATGTTCCAGGACGGCGCTCTTTTCGGTTCCATGTCCCTCTTCGACAACATCGCCTTTCCCCTGCGTGAGCACACCAGGAAGAAGGAGGCGGAGATCCGGCGCATCGTCATGGAGCGGATCGAGGTCGTCGGACTCCTGGGCGCCGAGGGCAAACTGCCGGGGGAGATCAGCGGCGGCATGCGCAAGCGGGCCGGTCTCGCCCGCGCGCTCGTCCTCGACCCCGAGATCATCCTGTGCGACGAACCCGACTCCGGGCTCGACCCCGTGCGCACCGCCTACCTCTCCCAGCTGCTGATCGACCTGAACGCGCAGATCGACGCGACGATGCTCATCGTCACCCACAACCTCGACATCGCCGCCACGGTCCCCGACAACATGGGCATGCTCTTCCGGCGCGAACTGGTCACCTTCGGCCCGCGCGAGGTGCTCCTCACCAGCGAGGAACCGGTCGTGGCGCAGTTCCTGGCAGGTCGCCGGGCGGGCCCGATCGGGATGTCGGAGGAGAAGGACGCCGCCACCCTCGCCGCCGAGGCCGCGGAATCGCGCGCGGCGGACGCCGACGGTCCGCGCGAGATCGTTCCGCAACTGGAGCCGTCCCCGGGCCTTCCGCCGCGCCGCGCCGTCACCCGGCGCCGGGAGAGGGTCCTCGGCATGCTCGACCGGCTGCCGCCCGCCGCCCGCACCGCCATCGAGCGTACGTACGCCGCCGGCGACGCGCCCGGCGCCACTTCCAGTCCGACGCTCCCGATGCCGGCCACCGGGAGCGGAACATGATCGGCGGGGCCCTCCGTCAGACCGGTCTGCTCTTCGCGCTCGCCGCCGAGGTGGCCCGTGCGATCTTCCGACGTCCCTTCCAGTTCCGGGAGTTCGTCGAGCAGTTCTGGTTCATCGCCGGCGTCACGATCCTGCCCGCGGCCCTGGTCTCCATCCCGTTCGGTGCCGTCATCGCCCTCCAGGTCGGCTCGCTCACCCAGCAACTCGGCGCGCAGTCCTTCACCGGCGGCGCCAGTGTGCTGGCCGTCGTGCAGCAGGCCGGCCCGCTGATCGTCGCTCTGCTGATCGCAGGCGCGGCGGGCTCCGCGATCTGCGCCGACCTCGGCTCGCGCACCATCCGCGAGGAGCTGGACGCCATGGAGGTCATGGGCGTCTCACCCGTCCAACGCCTCGTGGTGCCCCGCGTCCTGGCCACCATGGGCGTCGCGGTCCTGCTCAACGGCCTCGTCTCCGTGGTCGGCATCCTCGGCGGATACGCCTTCAACGTCTTCCTCCAGGACGGCACCCCCGGCGCCTACCTCTCCAGCTTCTCTGCCCTCGCCCAGCTGCCCGACCTCTACATCAGCGAACTCAAGGCCCTCGTCTTCGGGTTCATCGCGGGCGTCGTGGCCGCCTACCGGGGCCTGAACCCGCGAGGAGGCCCCAAGGGCGTCGGCGACGCCGTCAACCAGTCCGTCGTCATCACCTTCCTGCTGCTCTTCTTCGTCAACATGGTGATGACGGGCGTCTACCTCCAACTCGTCCCGCCGAAGGGAGGCTGAGGTCCATGGCCTCCCCGCTCGTCTGGCTCGACCGCTCCGGCGACCAACTGCTGTTCTACGCGCGCTCGCTGTTCTGGATCCCGCGCACCCTGCACCGCTACCTCCGAGAGGTGCAGCGGCTCCTCGCCGAGGTCGCCTTCGGAACCGGCGGCCTCGGGGTCGTCGGCGGCACCATCGGCGTGATGATCGCGATGACCCTCTTCACGGGAACCGTCGTGGGACTCCAGGGATACGCGGCCCTCGACCAGATCGGCACCGCCGCCTTCACCGGGTTCGTCTCCGCCTACTTCAACACCCGCGAGATCGCCCCGCTGGTCGCCGGCCTGGCCCTCTCCGCCACCGTCGGCGCCGGCTTCACCGCCCAGCTCGGGGCCATGCGCATCAACGAGGAGGTCGACGCCCTCGAGGGCATGGGCATCCGCTCCCTGCCCTACCTGGTCACCACCCGCATCATCGCCGGCGTCGTCGCCATCGTCCCCCTCTACGCGATCGGGCTGCTCTCCTCCTACCTCGCCTCCCGGTACGTCACGGTCCTCTTCAACGGCCAGTCCCGAGGGACGTACGACCACTACTTCAACCTCTTCCTCTCGCCTACGGACGTGCTGCTCTCCGTCCTGAAGGTGCTCATCTTCAGCGTGATGGTGATCGTCGCCCACTGCTACTACGGCTACCGCGCCTCAGGCGGCCCGGCCGGCGTCGGCGTGGCCGTCGGCCGGTCGGTGCGCAACGCCATCGTGCTGATCAGCGTCACCGACTTCTTTCTGTCGCTGGCCCTGTGGGGCGCCACCACGACCGTGAAGGTGGCGGGCTGACATGACCGCAACGCTCACCGCACGAGGCGCGACCGTGCGCCGCCGGCTCGCCGGAGTCGTCTTCCTGGTGGCCCCCGCCCTGCTGGTGTGGCTCGCGGTCGCCGCCTACGACAAGCGGTTCACCGACTCCGACCCGGTGGTCGTGGAGACCGGCAGCGTCGGGAACGAGATGCACCGGGGTGCCGAGGTGAAGCTGCGCGGCGTCGTCGTCGGCGAGGTCCGCGAGATCGACGCCACCGAGGACGGTGCCCGGCTGACCCTCGCCCTGCGGCCCGGAGCCCTCGACGACATACCGGCCGACGTGCGCGCCCAGATGCTGCCGACCACCCTGTTCGGCGAACGGTTCGTCGCCCTCGTGCCGCCGGCGTCGCCGTCCTCCCGCCCGCTGCAAGCCGGGGCCGTCATCCCGCAGGACCGCTCCACCAGCGCCGTCGAACTCCAGCGGGTGCTGGACGACGTACTGCCCATGCTCACCGCCGTCCAGCCGCAGAAGCTCTCCGCCACCCTGTCCGCCGTCTCCCGGGCGCTGGAGGGACGCGGCGACCGGCTCGGCGACACCCTCAGCCTCCTCGACTCCCACCTCAAGAAGTTCAACCCCCAACTCCCCACCCTCAACCGCGACCTGAAGGAGCTGGTGAAGGTCAGCCATGTCTACGCCGACACCGCTCCCGACATCATCACGGCCCTCACCGACTTCACCACCACCAGCGGCACCCTGGCGGAGAAGGAGAGCGAGCTGGCCGGCACCCTCGGCGCCACCACCAGGACGGCCGAGGACATGACCGCCTTCCTGCGGCAGAACAAGGACACCATCATCCGGCTCTCCGCCACCTCCCGCCCCACGCTGGAACTCCTCGCCGAGTACTCCTCCGCCTTCCCCTGCACCCTGCGCACCCTCGCTGACTTCGTCCCGGCCATGGACAAGGCCCTCGGCAAGGACACCGGCCGGCCCGGCCTGCGCGTCGCCGTCACCACCGTGCCCTCCCGCGGCGCCTACCGGCCGGGCCGCGACACCCCGGCCTACGGCGCAGGCGGCGGCCCCCGCTGCTATCCCGTGCCGTACCTCGGAGTCAGCGCGAAGCCCGCCGCACAGGTACCCGGGGCGGCCGGACAGGACCTTGGGCCGGCCAACTCTCCGCAGGAGAACGACCTCGTCAACGAACTCCTCGCACCCGCCACCGGCAAGGCCCCCGCCGACCTTCCCGAGTGGAGCAGCCTCCTCGCGGGACCGGCCCTGCGCGGCACGGAGGTGACCCTGCGATGACGAACCGGAGCACCGCCCCCACGCGACGCCGCCCGCTGACCGGCCCGCTCCTGAAGTCCCTGGCCTTCCTGGTGGTCACCGCGCTGGCCACGACTGTGCTCGGGCTCAGCGTGTCCGGCTCCGGCGTCGGCGACGACGGCGTCTCCTACAAGGCGATGTTCACCGACGTCACGGGAGTCACGGACGGAGACAGCGTGCGGATCTCCGGCGTCGAGGTCGGAGAGGTCACCGACGTCCGCGTCGTCGACCGGCGTACCGCCCAGGTGACCTTCACTGTCCGCGACGACCGCACCCTGCCCGCGTCGACCACCGCCGCGGTGAAGTACCTCAACATGGTCGGGCAGCGCTACATCGCCCTGGACCGGGGCAGCGGCGACCTCACCGGCACACTCGACGCGGGTGACACCATCCCGGTCGACCGCACCACCCCCGCACTCGACCTGACCCTGCTCTTCAACGGCTTCAAGCCACTCTTCGAAGGTCTCTCCCCGAAGGACGTCAACGAACTCGCCGGGTCCATCGTGCAGGTCCTCCAGGGTGAGGGCGGCACGGTCGACAGCCTCATCCGGCACATCGGCTCCCTCAGTACGACCGTCGCCGCCAAGGACAAGGTCGTCGGAGAGGTGGTGAAGAATCTCAACACCGTTCTGACCACCCTCAACGACCGCGAGGCCGACTTCGACGACCTGGTGGACACCCTCCAGAAGCTGGTCACCGGCTTCAAGGACGACCGCAAGCCCCTGGGCAAGGCGGTCGCTGCCATGGGCGACCTGACCACCGTGACCGCCGGCCTCCTCGAAGAAGCACGCGAGCCCCTGAAGAAGGACATCCGCGAACTGGGCCGTCTCTCCGGCAACCTCGGCGACGCCACCCCGCAGATCGAGGACTTCCTCGAACGGACCCCCGCCAAGCTGACGGCCCTCGGCCGCCTGTCCTCCTACGGCTCCTGGTTCAACCTCTACCTCTGCGAGGCCCGAGTGGACGGCGTGACCACCTCCACCGGCGCGAAACCGCCCACCGGCATCGCGGTCACCGAAGCGAGGTGCGGCGCATGACCCCGCCGCAGCGGCCGGAACGCCGCGACACTCCCGCCACCGCGCCGAGCCGCCCCCGCCGCCCGCGCCTGAAGCCGGTCAAGGACCGCAACCCGATCGCCGTGGCCGTGGTCGGCCTGGTCCTGCTGGCCCTGCTCACCGTCTTCGCCTACAACGCCGACCGGCTCTCCGTCACCGGCGGCGGCACCACCTACAGCGCCGACTTCACCGAGGCCGCGGGTCTGGACGAGGGTGACGAGGTCCGAGTGGCCGGCGTCAAGGTCGGTGAGGTCACCGCGGTCGCCCTCGACGGCGACCGGGTGAAGGTCACCTTCGAGGTCGAGGACGCCTGGATCGGCGACCGGACCACCGCAGCCATCGCCATCAAGACCCTGCTCGGCGACAAGTACCTCGCCCTCGACCCCCTCGGCACCGCGGAACAGGACCCCGGCGACCGCATCCCGCGGTCCCGGACCACCTCGCCGTACGACGTCACCCAGGCGTTCCAGGACCTCGGCTCCACCGTCGACGCCATCGACACCCGGCAGCTCGCCGAGAGTTTCGAGACCATCTCGCAGACCTTCGAGAAGTCGCCGCCACACGTCCGCAAGGCGGCCACCGGGCTGGCCGACCTGTCACGTTCCGTCTCCGGACGTGACCGTGAACTGGCCGAACTGCTCAAGGGAAGCGCCCGGTTCACCAAGACGCTGAAGGACAAGAAGTCCAGCTTCGAGACCCTCGTCGAGGACGCCGGACCGCTGCTCGGAGAGCTCCAGGACCGGCGGGACGCCATCACCGCCCTGCTGGAGGGCAGCCGCGACCTCGGCACCGAACTGTCCGGCCTCGTGGACGACAACGAGAAGCAGCTCGGCCCGACACTGAAGGCGCTCGGCCGCGTCACCACGGTCCTGGAGGAGAACAGTTCCCAGCTGGACCGCACGCTCGCCCTGGTCGGCCCGTACTACCGCCTGGTCGGCAACACCCTGGGCAACGGCCGCTGGTTCGACAGCTATCTGTGCGGGGTGGTGCCCCGCGACTACCTGCCCGCCCAGTCCCAGCCCAAGACATCGTGCATGCCGCCCAAACAGCCGGCGGCGGCCCGGGGGAGCGGTGAGCGATGAGCAAGCGCAGAAAACTCCTCTCGGCCGCGATCGCCCTCGCCGTGGTCGCCGCCGGACTCGCCACCGTCCGCGCGCTGGACTCCACCGGCACCCGCATCACCGCCTACTTCGACCGAGCCGTCGGCATCTACGCCGGCTCCGACCTGCGCGTCCTCGGCGTCCGGGTCGGTGAGGTGGAGTCGGTCAGCCCCCAGGGCACCCGCGTGCGGGTCGAACTGGCCCTGGACGACGGCGTGCGCGTACCGAAGTCGGCGCGGGCCCTGGTGGTCGCGCCCAGCATCGTCGCCGACCGCTACGTCCAGCTCACCCCGGCCTACCGCTCCGGACCCGCCCTGCCCGACGGCGCCGTACTGCCCGCCTCCCGCAACCGCACACCGGTCGAGATCGACCAGCTCTACGCATCGATCACCGACCTCAGCGAGGCACTCGGACCGGACGGCGCCAACTCCTCCGGCGCCCTGTCCGAACTGCTGAAGACAGGCGCCGCCAACCTGGACGGCAACGGAGAGGCCATCGGCGAGGGCATCGAGGAGTTCGGCAAGGCCGCCAAGACCCTCGACGGCTCCAGCGACGACCTCTTCGCCACCCTCAGCAGCCTCCAGGACTTCACCACCATGCTGAAGGACAAGGACACCGACGTCCGCACCGCACAGGAGCGACTGGACACCGTCGTCGGCTACTTCGCCGACAACAAGGACGACCTCGCGGGCGCGCTGGAGGAACTCGGCACCGCCCTGGGCCAGGTGAAGACCTTCATCGAGGACAACCGGGGAGAACTGAAGAAGAACGTCGAACGGCTGATCCCCATCACCCGGACACTGGTCCGTCAGCGCGCTTCGCTCGCCGAGACCCTGGACGTCGCACCCCTCGCCGCGGACAACTTCGTCCGCGCCTACGACCCCGGGACCGGCAGGATCCACGGCCGCGCCAACCTCAACGAGATCAGCACGGGCGGCCCGCTGCTGCCCCTGCCGGCGACCGGCGGCACCGCGACCTCGTCGACCGCGGGCGCTGGGAAGGGGGAACAGTGAAACGCGTCGTGCGACGCGCCGCACCAGCGTCGGAACCGGTGGACTCCACGGGCGCGGACCAGGTGGAGACCGCCGAGGCGGAGCGCGTCGAGGTTCCGGACGGCACCGTACGACGCCGGGTGCTCACCACCGGCGCCGTGACCGGCGCCGGCATCGGCGGACTCCTCGCCCTCGGCCTCGGCTTCGCGCTCGCCCTCGGCGCGTTCTCCGTCACCGCTCCCCGCTTCGACGGCATCGAGGACCTGCCCCTGCCGGGCGGCGCCGACCTCGGCTCCCACCCCTACACCGTCACCGCCGAACTCGACGACGCCCTCAGCCTGGTGCCGCAGGCCGCGGTGAAGGTCAACGACGTCGCCGTGGGCCGGGTCACCGACATCCGCCTCGACGGCGAGGACTGGTCGGCCCGCGTCACCATGAAGATCAACGGCGACGTCCGGCTGCCCCGCGACGCCGGCGCCCGCCTGGAACAGTCGAGCCTGCTCGGCGAGAAGTACGTCCAGCTCGTCGCGCCCGCCGAACCGGCCGGCGCGGGGCGGCTCGGTGACGGCGCTGTCATCCCGCTCGCCCGCACCGGGCGCAACACCGAGGTCGAGGAGGTGTTCGGCGCGCTGTCCATGCTGCTCAACGGCGGCGGCGTCAACCAGCTCAAGACCATCACGCAGGAACTGAACAAGGCCCTCGACGGACGCGAACCCGAGGTCCGTTCCATGCTGAGACGGGTCGAGAAACTCGTGGCGAACCTCGACGACCACCGCGGTGACATCACCGACGCCCTCGACGCCGTCAACCGGCTCGCCGCGACGCTCGCCGGCCGGCAGGAGGACGTACGCACCGTCCTGACCGACCTGTCACCCGGCCTGAAGACCCTGCACGAACAGCGCGGCTCCCTGCTGACCATGCTGCGCTCCCTGGACACGCTGTCCGGGGTCGCCGTCACCACCGTCGAAGCGAGCAAGGACGACATGGTCGCCGACCTGAAAGCCATCGCCCCCACCCTCAAGGCCCTCGCCGACGCGGGCGCCGACCTGCCCGACTCACTCCAGGTGCTCCTCACCTACCCGTTCACCGACGAGGTCCTGAACGGCGTCAAGGGCGACTACCTCAACGTGTACCTGAGGATGACCGCCGCCCCCGGCACCCGGATCGTCCCGCCCCTCGTCCCGCAGGGCACCCCCTCGCCCACCGGCGGCCCCACCCCCACGACGCAGAGCCGGCGGGACGCCGCGCCCGGGAAGCGGTCCGGCGCCGCGGCCACGGCCTCGCCGCCGGCGCCGCTGCCCCTGCCCTCCGTGCCCACGCCCGACACGAACACCGGGGACGGAGGTGCACAGCGGTGATCACCCCGGCCGTACGCCTGAAGAACCTCGCCTTCCTCGTCATCGCGGTTCTGGTCCTCGGCTTCCTCGGCATCCGCTACGCGGATCTCGGCCGGTACGTCGGCATCGCGGACCACTACACCGTGAAGGTCGAACTCCCGCGCACAGGAGGCCTGTTCACCCACTCCGACGTCACCTACCGAGGCGTGTCGGTGGGCCGGGTAGGCCCGATCGAGCTGACCGCGGACGGGGTGGTGGCGGAACTGCGCATCCAGAAGTCCGCCCCCGACATCCCCGCCGACACCCGCGCGGTGGTGGCCGGGCTCTCCGCGGTCGGCGAGCAGTACATCGACCTGCGGCCCGAGAGCGACACCGGACCCTACCTCGCCGACGGCGCCCTGATCGAGCAACCCGACACCGAGGTCCCCGCACCCGTGACCGACGTCCTCACCAGCGTAAACGCCCTCACCCGGTCCGTGCCGCTGGAGGACCTGCGCACGGTCGTCGACGAGTTCGGCAAAGCCTTCGAAGGGCACGGCGACGACCTCCAGGTCCTCCTCGACAACGGGAGCGCCTTCATCGAGGCCGCCGACCGCAACCTGCCCGTCACCACCCGCCTGCTCGCCGACGGCGAGACCGTGCTGCGCACCCAGGCCGAGGAGGCGGAGGCCATCCGCGGCTTCGCCGACGGAGCCACGCGACTCGCCCGTTCCCTCAAGGGTTCCGACGCCGACCTGCGTCGGCTCCTCGCCGTCACACCGGGAGCCGCAACCCAGGTCAGCGGGCTGCTGCGGGACCTCGACCCCAGTCTGGGCGTCGTCCTCGCCAACTTGCTCACCACCTCCGAGGTCGCCGTCACTCGGCAGCGCGGCATCGAGGAGCTCCTGGTGAAGTACCCGGCGGCCGTCTCCGCCGGGGCCACCGCCGTCGACGGAGGAACGATGAAGCTCGGCCTGGCCGTCACCTTCTTCCAGCCCCTGCCCTGCACCGACGGGTACGGCGCCACCCGGTACCGCACCGGCCTGGACCTCGGCACCGCTCCCGCCCTCAACACCGGTGCCTCCTGCACGGCACCGGCCGCGAGCGGGGTCAACGTACGAGGCTCCGCCAACGCCCCCCGGGGCGGCACGGTACCCGACCCGGCCAAGCCCGGATCCCTGCCCTCGGGCGGCAAGGGCGGTAAGGGCGGCGCCGCCCCGACCGGGGCCTCCGCGTCCCTGCCGGGCGCGTTGGCGCTGCCGAACACGGGCGGGAGCGAGGCGAGGGGCCTGCCGGGGCTCCTCGGCGCGGACGCGGAGACCGGCCGGTGAGGCGGGCGGGGGTTCTCACCGGGGTGGGCCTGGCCGTGGCGCTGGCGTTCTGCGGCGCCGGGGCGTGGACGTACGCACAGGCGCGGGGCGACGAATCCCTCGCGTACAGCCGTGAGCGCGACGAGGCGCTGGCCGACGGACGCGAGCGGCTCGCCGTGCTGAACACCCTCGACGCCTCGTCCGCGCGGCGGGCACGGGCGGGCATCGAGGACTGGCGTGCCGCTACGACCGGGCCCCTGCGGGACGAACTGGGCAACACGGCTCCCGCCGAGGGCGCCTCGGCGCGGGGCACGGTCACGGAGGCCGCGCTCACCGCCCTCGACACCCGAGCGGGCACCGCCAAGCTCGTGGCGACCGTGCGCGTCGAGGTCACGCCCGTCGGAGCGAAGACGCCGACCACGGACCGCAAGCGGCTGGAAGCCGTCCTCGCCCGCACCGGCGAGGGGGAGTGGAAGGTCAAGGCGCTGAGCGCGGTCCCGCTCGCTCGGACGGCGGAGGAGGACGAGAACAGATGACCAGGCTGACGCACCTCGTACGGTCCCGGAACCCCGCACCCTCGGGTGACGCGACGCGGGACGACACGGTCGCCGGACACCACGGTGACCGCACGGACGCGCCCCCCGCCGCCGGCCGGCAGTCGGGCACCGACGCGGATGCCGGACCCGGGCAGCAGACCCCCGGTGACGAGACCCCCGAGCAGGACCTCACGAAGGCCCGCCGCGGCGACCGGCGTGCGGGTGCCCTCTCGAGACGCCTGGTCCCCTCGGTGGGCGCCGCGCTGCTCGTCCTCGGCGGCTGCGCCTTCTTCCACGGCGCCCACCAGCTCAGGACCACCCCGTCCGCCGAGAACCGGGCGCTGACCGACGCCGGGGCGACCAGCCGCGTCGCCGGTGACGTCGGCAACTCCCTCGCCCGCGTCTTCTCGTACGCACCGGACGGACTGGAGGCCACCGAGCGCGCGGCGCGGTCCGTCCTCGCGGGGCGCGCGCAACGCCAGTACACGGAACTGATGGACCGCATCCGCAGGGACGTCGCCGAGCAGCGCGTCACCCTGAGCACCCAGGCCGTGCGCACCGGGGTGATCGAACTCGACGGCGACAGCGCCCGACTGCTGGTCTTCCTCGACCAGATGTCCCACCGCGGCAAGGCGGGCACGACCGCCGCGGCAGCTCAGCTCACGGTCACCGCGCGATGGGAGGAGGACCAGTGGCGGATCGTCGACATCAGGACCCACTGACACCGCGGCGGGTGAGGGGAGCACGCGTGAGGCGCATCGTGAGCCTGCCGGCCGCAGTCCGGACCCTTCCGGTCACCGGACTCGCCCTCGCCCTCACCCTGGTGGCGGGGGGCTTCGCGGCGTGGACGGGCTGGGACTGGTACGAGGCGGCGCACGACGACACGAGGGCCTACGCCGTGCAGCGCGACGAGGCCCTGGCCGCCGGCGAACAAGCCGTGCAAAACCTCAACACCCTCGATCACCGGCGCGTCGACCGGGGCCTCGACCTGTGGGAGTCCTCGACGACAGGGGACCTCCACGAGCAACTGAGCGCCGGGCGGGCGGAGTTCGCCACGCGTGTGAAGGCCGCCAAGACGGTCACCACGGCACGTGTGCTGTCCGGTGCCGTCACCGAACTCGACGACCGGGCCGGCCGCGCCCGGGTGCTCGTCGCCCTCAGGGTGACGGTGAAGGCGCCCGGCGAGGCGAGCACCGACAAGGACAGCCGCATGCTCGGCGAACTGACCCGCACCGGCGGCCACTGGAAGCTCAGCGCCCTGGGCCAGGCTCCCGTCGGCGGCACGCCGGCCGGCTGACCCGGCCTCAGGAGAGGACGACACACGATGCCGACAACCCGGCACCACCTGAACAACCTCCGCCGCCGCCAGGCCCGCGAGGCCCTGCGGGCCCCGGCTGGCACCGACACCCTCCCCGGGCGCGGAGAACCGCGTTACCCGCCTCGACCCGCCCGCACCCAGCACACGCCCCACGCCGGAAGGGCGACCGCGCGCCGGGCCCCCGTCGCACGGGACGAGCGCCCGGACCGACCGGACGCGACGTCCGAACGCCCGCCCCGGCTCCGGCGCAACCGCCGCGTGCTCGCCGTCCTGTGCCTGCTGACCGTGGTCCTCGGCGGTTTCGCCGGCTGGGCCCATTCCCGCGCGCAGGCCATCCGCGACACTCCGGCCGCGAGCAACACCGCCCTCTCCGACACCGCCCGCACCAGTGAGATCAAGGGGCAGTCGACGAAGGCGGTCGCCGCCCTCTTCTCGTACGACCACGCCGACCCCGGCAGTTTCGACAGGGCCGCGAAGGAATGGCTGACGGGACGGGCCGTCGCCCAGCACCGGGACCTGTTCGGCGACATCCGCGCCCGGGCCGACGAGCAGAAGGCGGTGATCACCACGACGGTCACCGACAGCGCGGTCGAGCGCATCGACGGGGACCGGGCCCGCGTCCTGGTCTATGCCGATCAGAGCAGCGTCAGCACCGCCGGTGACAAGAAGGCCGGTGAGGACGGCGCCTACGCCGGCGCGATGTTCGCCGTCGACGTCGAGCGGCGCGACGGTCGGTGGCTCGTCTCGGGCATCGACACCTTCGGCCGCTGACCCCCGCACGCGCCTCACTCCCCAAGGAGGGACCGACCATGCCCGCACACCGTGACCGACGCGTGCCCGTCCGGACCCGGCGAGGTCTGCGGGCCACGGCCGTCGCCGTCACCGCGGTGGCGGCGCTCACCGCCTCCCAGGCCCCCGGCCTCCCGCAGGAGAAGAGCGCCCGTCCCGCCGCCGACGACCGTCGGCCCGCTCCGGCCCCTGACCTCCCGTACAGCGAACTCGCCCCGCCCGACGACAGCTCCTACCACACCGAACTCCCGCCGCTGGTCACTCCGGATGTCCCGGCACGCCCCGCCCAGGTGACCCGGGCGCGCGCCGAGTCCGGCATCCCGGCCACGGTCCTGCGCGCCTACCGCGCCGCGGAGACGGCCGTCGGCCGGACCGACCCCGGGTGCGCGCTGCCCTGGGAACTGCTCGCGGCCATCGGCAAGGTCGAGTCGGGGCAGGCGCGCGGCGGCCGGGTCGACCGGCACGGCACCACGCTCGGCCGGATCACCGGCCCGCCCCTCGACGGGCGCGGCTTCGCCCTGATCCTGGACAGCGACGACGGCGCCCACGACGGTGACACGGTGTACGACCGGGCGGTGGGGCCGATGCAGTTCCTGCCGTCGACCTGGGCGCGCTGGGGCGCCGACGGTAACAGTGACGGCCGCGAGGACCCCAACAACATCTTCGACGCGGCCCTGGCCGCCGGGCACTACCTGTGCGCCGGGGACCGTGACCTGAGCCGGGCCGCCGACCTCGACCGAGCGGTTCTCAGCTACAACCACTCCCGTTCCTACCTGGCGTTGGTCCGCCGCTGGCTGGCCTTCTACCGCGGCGGCGTGCACGGCGTGCCGGACGGCGAGGGCGTGATCCCGCGGTCCCCCGGAGCCGGCGGCGACACCCCGGCGACCGAAGCGGTCGACAGGGGCGGCCGTGGAAGCGCCGGCGGGGAGGGGGGAAGCGACCAGGGCCACGAGGGCGGCATCATCGTCGGCCCCGATCCCGGCTCGCCCACCCCAGCCCCCTCACTCCCGGTACCGGCACCGCCCTCACCCCGGCCGTCCCCGTCCCCGACGACACCCGCCCCCTCGCCGTCACCGGACCCGTCCCCGACCGGTCCGACGCCACCGGCTCCTTCGCCCACACCGGACCCCTCCGACCCGCCCACACCGACCTCCGAACCCTCCACGCCGCAGGACTGCCCCTCCGGCTTGCCGAGTCCCTCTCCCAGCACGGACACGCCGCCCGCCGCGGACCCGGCCGATCCGGGAGAAGAGCCGACCTGCTGGGCCTGAACGACTCCCGGCGAGGGGACGGCGCTCCCCGGAATGATCGTCTGGTGAGCCGCGCATGACTCAACTCGTCGAGCGATCGCTCCCGACGTACCGTCCGCCGTCCGACGCGTCGTTACCTCGTGGACATGCGAGGAGACGGTCGGCGATGCCGTGCCGACACGAAGGCCGATCATGCTCTCGCGAGACCTGTTACCCCTCTCGGAGGAGAACCGCGTGACTCGCTCCACGATCGTCAGGTCGGCCGTACTGGCCGTGGCCACGGCCCTCACGGCGGCGGCCCTGGCCGTGCCTGCCCAGGCCGACGGCCGCCACCGCGTCTTTGGTGACTTCCTGCCGGCTGTCACCCCCCGGGCGGAGACGCCGGTCCTGCACGACGACGACGAGGGCGGCAACGCCGACGCGGACGACCCCGCCATCTGGCGCAACGCCGCGGCCCCCGGCCGCAGCCTCGTCGTCGCAACCGCGAAGGAGGGCGGGCTGTGCGTCTACGACCTGGACGCGCGTCCGGTGCAGTCGATAGCCGCGCCCCCCGCCGCCGGCGAGGACGACGCCCCGGGCCGGTTCAACAACGTGGACCTCGTCCACGGCCTGCGGCTCTCCTCGGGGAAGGCCGACCTGGCCGTCACCAGCGACCGCGGCCACGACCGGCTGCGCTTCTACCGCATCGACCGCGACCGCACCGGCGGCCCGCTGACCGACATCACCGACCCCGCCGCGCCGCCCGTGTTCTCGCAGGACCAGGCCGAGATCAACGACCAGCGGACCGCCTACGGCCTGGCGACCTGGACGGACCGGGCGACCGGGAAGTCCTACGCCCTGGTCAGCCGTCGCGAGCGCACCAGCATCGCCCTCCTGGAGCTGCTGCCGACCGCCGACGGCAAGGTCACGTACCGCAAGGTCCGCACCCTTGACCTACCCTCCTCCTTCGGGCTGCCCGACGGCACCTCGTGGTCCCCCTGCGGCGAACCCGGCGAACTGCCGCAGGTCGAGGGCATGGTCGTCGACCCGGCCAACGGCATGCTCTACGCCGGCCAGGAGGACATCGGGGTCTGGCGGATGCGCGCCGACCTCGCCGGCACGCCGCAGCTGATCGACAAGGTCCGCGAGTACGGTGTCCCCGGCGTCTACGACGAGGCGACCGAGGAGTGCACGCCGGGCGCCGACCCCGGTTTCGGCGGCACGAAGATCTCCGCGGACGTCGAGGGTCTGACCCTGCTCACCGAGTCCGGCGGCGACGGCTACGTCCTCGCCTCCAGCCAGGGCGACAACACCTTCGCCGCCTACGACCGCGGGCTGGAAGACGCCAACGAGTACGAGGGCGGCTTCCGGGTCGCCGCCGCGAACGACACCCTCGACGGTTCCGAGGAGTGCGACGGCGCCGCGGTCCTGAACGCCCCGCTCGGCTCCAAGTACCCCAACGGTCTCCTCGTCGTCCAGGACGGGCACGACGCCCCCGGTGACGGCGACCGCGACTCGACCAACTTCAAGTTCGTCGACCTCGGCAAGGTCATGGACGTCCTCGACGACTGATCCCTGTCGGCGGCTGCCGTGCCATCTCGCCGGCGGCCTCGATGACGCCGACGAGCAGGCCCCCCGACATCGGGCCACGTGTGGCCCGGGCTGCAACGGGGCGTGCTTGATGAGCTCGGCGCTCGGGGTGAGCTGAACCGGACCTCGTCACGACGGACCGGCCAGGCGGCCCGGTCGTGATCCGCGCCGATGGCCCGGTCCGGCTCCTCGTCGGCCCGGCCGTCACGTGAACGCCACGTCTACCCCGGCCTGGCCCGGCTCCCGTCAGGTCGGGGTGACGTTCTCGGCCTGCAGGCCCTTGACCCCTTGAGTGACGTCGAAGCGGACCTTCTGGCCTTCGCTGAGCTCCCGGTAACCGCTACCGGTGATCGCCGAGTAGTGGACGAACACGTCCGGGCCCCCACCGTCCTGTTCGATGAAACCGAAGCCCTTTTCCGGGTTGAACCATTTCACTGTGCCGGTGGCCATGGCAGTTCTGCCTTTCGTCGAGGAACGGGCGGTGCGGACCCGCCGATCACCGCGCCCATGAGGTGGATCATGCGGGCCCCCTCACGCCCAGGGAAGGTAAAACGCTGGTCGCGGACCGGCTCCGTCCCCGTCTGGCGGCATTCTGCGACTCACCCCCGGTCCCGGCACCGCCCGCCACGGGTATCGGCTCGGCGGGCGCGGGCCCGCCGCGGCGTCCGCGTCACCCCCGCCGTCCGGTTCGGACCGCTCCGTCACACGACGGCGACAATCCGTCTCACCGCTATGACGAGATCCAACCCCGGCGCGCCGGCCGAACGCCTCACCGCCATCGCGACGCAACTGCCCAAGGCGCAGGCACCGCCGCCACACGACTGACAGGCGTGCGCGCCCGGTGATACGGGCCGTTTCACGGCCTGGGCGCGGCCTGGTCGCGCATGGTGCCAGGACGGTGAACGCTGCCGTGTTCGGTCCTCGTGCTCAGTTCTTGCTCAAATGCCCTCCCGAACGACGGATTGCCCGACGATGATCAAAGACAAGCCGAACATGAGCGACTGAGTACTGATGGCCCAGTGCCACGGTGGCGGGTATGCAAAGGGGATGCAATGGCCAAAGCGGTGCGGGCCTCGCTCGGAGAGACATGGATCACGTGTCAGGTCTGCAAGAGCGATGTCTTCCGCGAACGAGGTGTGAAACTCAACAGCACAGGCGGGGAGTTGTTCAATCTGGCGTGGGCGGACGAGACCGCTACTGGGCTGATCTGCCTGCGTTGCGGCTTCGTGCACCTCTTCGCCAATCATCAGATACAACTGCACCGCGTCAAGGACTGAGCCGGGAGGCGGGGGCAACCGGCACGACGCCGCCCTACGGCCGAGTCGATCCCCTCAGCATCGTCGAGACCGCACCGTCTCCTACCGCCTCGCCGGCACCGCGCCCGAGCTGAGGAGCCCGCCGAGGCCCGCTGCGGGCTCCTGCTGCCGGGCCGGCAGGCATGGAGCACGGGCTGCTCCGGGGGAAGCCGCAAGCCCGCCGAGCTGCTCCCGCCGTCGGGGGGGCTGGGGTCCGGCATGTGCAACAGGCCCGCGAGCAGGGCACCGGAGCCGGAGCCCGACGACTGGATATGAGGGGCACCGCGGGCGCTGCCGTGTCACAGGGCTCGCGCCGCGTAGGCCCTGACGTCGGCGTCGCTGTCGGTGGTGACCGTGGCGAGTGCCGACCGGGCATCCGGCGATGCCTCGGTGTGCCGGGTCAGGGCCAGGACGGCCGCCTTGCGGACATCGGCGTTCTGGTCGGCGAGGACCTTGGCGAGGAAGGGGACCGCGGTGTCGGAGGCGGCGGCGGACAGCGCGGTGGCCGCGCCCGCCCGTACGCGCCAGTCGGGGTCGGACAGCGCGGCGACCGCCCGTGCCGCCAGCGGAGCCGGGCAGCCCGTCTCCGCCAGCGCCGCGAAGGCCGCGCCGCGGACCAGCCCGTCGGGGTCCTCCGTGAGCCGGTCGTGAGCGCCGCCCGCCCGGGGGGTCACCCGCAGCGTGCCGAGCGCCTTGGCGACGGCTACCCGGACCTCGCGGGACGGGTCCTCGACGGCCGGTGCCAGCGACTGCGCGGCGTCCACGGAGACCAGCCCGCGTACGGCCTCGATGCGCACGGAGGTGTCCGCATCGCCCAGGGCCCCGGCGAACGTACCGGGGTCGCCCAGCCGCAGGACGCGCAGCAGGTCGAGAGCGGTGGCGCGGACCAGGGGGTCGGGCTGGTCCAGCGCCCGGTCCAGGGGCTCGCCCAGCGCCGGTTCGGGTGCCAGCGTCTCGGCCAGCTCGCGCAGCGAGGCCGCGGCGGCCGCGCGTACCTTGCCGTCCGGGTCGGACAGGGCGGCGGCGAGTGCCGGACCTGTGCCTGCGGGCACGGTCTCGGTCAGCACGGTGACCGCTGTGCGCCGGACGGCGGGCTCGGGGTCGGACAAGTACGGCCAGAGGGCGGACAGTTCGGGCTCGTTCTCGGCCAGGTTCAGCAGTTCCAGCAGCCGGGGCGGGGCCGTGGCCGGCGGCTCGCCGGCCGGGCGACCGCCGTCGTCCGGGGCCACCGTGGGCAGCGCCGCCGCGGCGCGGGGTGCGGCATCGCGGGCGCCGGCCGTCGCCACCTGCTCCGGGTGCACCTCGCCGAGGTGCCGAGAGGGCCCGCCGATCGGCGTGAACTCCTCCACCGGCACGAGATAGGGAGCCACGGGACGGGCCGTGAACTCCATCGCACCCGAAGGGGACTTGCGCAGATCGAGATGGTGGAACCAGGACGCGTCGTCGCGCTGGGGGATGTCGACGCGCTGGTGGTAGAGACCCCAGCGGGACTCCGTGCGGGCCAGGGAGGCCCGGGCGGCCATTTCCGCGCAGTCGCGGATGAAGGTGACCTCGGCGCAGCGCATCAGCTCGTGCGGGGTGCGCGCGCCCATCGCCGCGATGTCCGCGCGCATCCGCTCGAACGCTTCCAGGGCGAGCGACAGCCGCGCCCCGGACTTGGGCGGGGCCACGTAGTCGTTCACGAAACGTCGCAGTTTGTACTCGACCTGCGGCTGCGGCGGGCCGTCGGGGTTGCGCAGCGGGCGGTAGACCAGTTCGTGCGCGGCGTGCACCTGGTCGGCCGGCAACTCTCCTGCGTACGGCCGGTACCGGGCGGCGTCCTTGCCCGCCAGGTCGCCGAAGACGAACGCGCCGATCATGTAGTTGTGCGGCACGCAGGCCAGGTCGCCGGCGGCGTAGAGGCGTGGCACGGTGGTGCGGGCGTGGTCGTCGACGCGGACGCCGGAGGCCGAGTGGCCGCCGCACAGGCCGATCTCGGAGATGTGCATCTCGACGTCGTGGGTGCGGTAGTCGTGGCCGCGGCCCGCGTGGAAGGTGCCGCGGGTGGGGCGCTCGGTGGAATGCAGGATCGACTCCAGGGCGGAGACCGACTCCTCCGGGAGGTGGCTGAGCTTCAGGTACACCGGGCCGCGGTCGCTGGCGACCTCCGCCGCGAACTCGGCCATCATCCGGCCCGACCAGTAGTCGGAGTCGACGAAGCGTTCGCCGTGCCGGTTGACCTGGTAGCCCCCGAAGGGGTTGGCGACGTAGGCGCAGGCGGGGCCGTTGTAGTCCTTGATCAGCGGGTTGATCTGGAAGCACTCGATGCCGGTCAGTTCGGCGCCCGCGTGGTAGGCCATGGCATAGCCGTCGCCCGCGTTGGTGGGGTTCTCGTAGGTGCCGTAGAGATAGCCGGAGGCGGGCAGGCCGAGCCGGCCGGCGGCGCCGGTCGTGAGGATCACGGCGCCGGCGCGGACGGTCACGAACTGTCCGGTGCGGGTGTTGAAGCCGGCCGCGCCCACGGCACGGCCCTCCGCCGTCAGGACCCGTACCGGCATCACGCGGTTCTCGATGCGGATCCTCTCCCGCATCTCGCGCCGCCGAAGCTGCCGGTACAGCACCTTCTTGACGTCCTTGCCCTCCGGCATCGGCAGCACGTAGGAGCCCGAGCGGTGCACCTGGCGGACGGCGTAGTCGCCGTGCTCGTCCTTCTCGAACTTGACCCCGTACGACTCCAGTCGCCGGACCATGTCGAAGCCGCGGGTGGCGGTCTGGCGGACGGTGGACTGGTCGACGATGCCGTCATTGGCGCGTGTGATCTCGGCGACGTAGTCGTCGGGTTCGGCACGGCCCGGGATGACGGCGTTGTTGACGCCGTCCATGCCCATGGCGAGGGCGCCGGAGTGGCGGACGTGGGCCTTCTCCAGCAGCAGTACGTCCGCGCCGTGTTCGGCGGCGGTCAGCGCGGCCATGGTGCCGGCGGTGCCTGCGCCGATGACGAGTACGTCGCAGGAGAGTTCTTCGGCGTCGGTGAGGGCGGGGATCTCCACCAGGGGGGCCTTTCAGGTGCTGAGGGATGTCAGGACGTCGCGTCGCAGCGCCACACGGGTCGGGTCGTCGTGCGCGGCGCGGTCCCGTGGGCGGGGCACGTCGCGGACGGCCGTGAGCCGGCCGGAGCCGAGCAGGGCGACGCGGTCGCCGAGGAAAAGGGCCTCGTCCACGTCGTGGGTGACGAAGACGACGGTCGCGCCGGTGCCGTGCAGCACCTCGACCAGCAGGTCCTGCATGCCGGCGCGGGTCTGGGCGTCGAGGGCGCCGAAGGGCTCGTCCATCAGGACGGCACGGGGACGCGCGGCGAGCGCCCTGGCCAACTGGGCGCGCTGGCGCTGGCCCCCGGAGACGCGCTGCGGCAACTGCCGGGCGTGCGCGGAGAGTTTGACCCGGTCCAGCCAGGTGGCCGCCTGTTCCCGGCGATCGACGCGGGACAGGCCCTGGATGGCGAGGGGGAGTTCGACGTTGGCGCGCAGCGAGCGCCAGGGCAGGAGGGCGTCCTCCTGGAAGACCAGCGCGCGGTCGGCCCCCGGTCCCTCGATGCGCCGGCCGTCCTGCTCGGCGGTCCCGGCCAGCGGAGGCAGCAGCCCGGCCAGGGTGCGCAGCAGCGTGGACTTGCCGCAGCCCGACGGGCCGACCACGGTGAGGATCCCGCCCGGGGGGACGTCGACGTCCACACCGGTCAGCGTGGGGGCTCCTGGGCGGCCGAGAACGGCGCCGCGCAGAGCGAGACGGGCGCCACGCGAGGAGGTCCGCGGGCCGGCCGCCTGGCGCAGCTCAGTCTCGGACGAGGTAGTCATCGCGTGCCTCCTCGGGCTCGGTGCCCTTGCGTACGGCGGGTAGGGCGGTGCGGACGACGGGCGCGGCCGTGCCGGCCCGCGCGGACGTGGCGCGGGCGGGGCCGGGGCCGTACGACGCGCGCGGCAGCCAGTGGGTCAGACGGCGGCCCAGCAGCTCCACGGCCGTGGAGGTCAGCCAGCCCAGCACGCCGATGGTGACCATGCCGACGAACACGCCCGGATAGTCGACGACGGTGTAGTCCTGCCAGGTGCGGTACCCGACGCCGTACTGACCGGAGATCATCTCGGCGGAGATCACGCAGATCCATGACACGCCGATCCCGACCGACAGGCCGCCGAAGACGCCGGGCAGCGCGCCCGGCAGGACGACCGAGCCGAGCACCCGCCACCGGCCGCCGCCCATCGTGCGCACCGCCTCCTCCCACACGGGGGTCAGCGCGCGGACCGCGTGCCGGGTGGAGACCAGGACGGGGAAGAAGGCGGCGGTGCAGGTGATGAAGACGATGCCTTGTTCGTTGGAGGGGAAGAGGAGGATCGCTACGGGGACGAGGGCGATGGCCGGGATCGGGCGGATCACTTCCAGCACCGGGCCGAGGAGGTCTTCGGCGAGCCGCGAGCGGGCCACGAGCACACCGGTGGCCACACCCAGGACGGCGGCGAGCAGGAAGCCGGTGAGGATCCGGGTGAGGCTGTCGGTGAGGTCCGTCCAGTAGTCGGGGCCGGCCAGCCGGTCGGCGAATGTGCGGGCCACGTCCGTGGTGGTGGGGAACTGCGAGAAGCGCAGCCAGAGGTCGACGTCCCGGCTGGTCAGCAGCTGCCACAGGCCGAGGGCGGCGGCGAGCGAGGCGACGCGCAGCGCGTACCGGGTCACGACGCTCGCTCCAGCGCCTCGGCGTACGTGACGACGCGTGCTCCGCGGTGCCCGGCGAGGTACGCCTCGGCGGTCGCCGGTGTGACGAAGGGCAGCAGCTCGTCGCCGTCGGCCACCCACACCGACCGGTCGGCGAACCACAGGGTGCCGGTCGTGGTGTCGGGTACGTAGGCGGCCCGGACGGCGTCGCGGTGCGTGGCGACGTGCCGCAGCAGGGCGCTGGGGGACGTGAAGGAGACGGTCTTGCGTGCGCCCTCGGGCCAGACCTCGCCGGCCGGCTCGGGGGGCGTGGTGGAGAGCCGCTCGGCGTACTGCGCCGGACCGAGTGCCTTGCGCACGTAGCGGTCGTCGACGAAGGCGTCCACGTCCACGTCGCCGGTGAGCTTCGCGTCCTTGAGGACCGACACGTCCTCCTTCAGGGCCGCGACGAGCTGGGGCTTGATCGCCGGGTCGAAGGTGGCGATGCCCTGGGCGCCGTTGTAGAGGTAGACCGTCTCGGCGGGCAGGCCGGTGGCCTCGGCGACCGTCTCGGCGGCGTCCACCGGGTGCGCGTTCAGATAGTCGGTCGCCTGGGCCTGGGCCTTCAGGAAGGCGTCCAGCACGGCCGGGCGCTTCTTCGCGAAGTCCTCGCGGGCGGCGACTCCGTGGAAGGTGGGCAGGTTCAGCTGCGCACCGTCGTACAGGGCCTTCGCCTTGCCCTGCTGGGCGAGCAGGCCGGGCCAGGCGACGAACTGCGACAGGGCGTCCGCGCTGCCCGAGGACAGGGCGGAAGCACCCACGGCCGGCTGCTGGTTCAGCTTCTCGACGTCCTTGTCCGGGTCGAGGCCGGCCCGCTGGAGCGCCCGTACCAGCGTGCCGTCGGCAGCCGAGCCGACGCTGGTCGAGACCTTCTTGCCCTTGAGGTCCTTGAGGGAACTGAGTGAGGAGTCGGGCGCGGTGACGATGGTGTTGAGGCCGCCGCGGAGGTTGTAGCCGGTGACCGAGACCAGGTGGGTCGGCTCGCCGAGCCGCTCGCCGCGGGCCGCGTTGATGAGCAGCGGGAAGTCGCCCATCGAGCCGATGTCGATCTTTCCGGCGGTCATCTGCGCGGTGATGGGCGCGCCGGTCGCGTAGTCCTGCCAGTCCACCTTGTAGGTGACGCCGTCGCCGAGGGCGTTGAGGTGCTTCTCGAAGTAGCCGAGGGAGCGCAGGAGGGTGCCGGCCGTGACCGTGTTGATCGTCCGGGACTGGTAGCCGACCGTCACGGTGACCGTCGAGCCGTCGCCGTCGGCCGACGCGGTGCCGCCGCAGGCGGTGAGGGGGAGCAGCAGGGTGGCGAGGGCCGTGGTGGCCAGGACGGCGGAACGTTCGGGTTTCATGGGAGTCGGCCTCTCACCGCAGCAGGTAGGGCATGTTGACCGTGACGGCCCCGGTGGGGCAGCGGGCGGCGCACGGGCCGCAGTACCAGCACTCGTCGACGTGCATGTATGCCTTGCCGTTGCTCTCGTCGATGGCGAGGGAGTCCAGCGGGCACATGTCCACGCAGAGCGTGCAGCCGTCGATGCACTTCGACTCGTCGATGGTCACGGGCACGTCGGCCCGCTGGGGCGCCAAGGGCATGGCTGTCTCCAGGAATGTGCGAAGAAGGGGGGTTACCGGGAGCGGTGCAGGAGGCCGCTCATCGCGATGCGGTCACCGCGGAAGCGGATGAACTCCAGGTCAACGGGGCGGCCGTCCGCGAGGTGGGTGAGGCGTTCCAGCATGAGGACCGCCGTGCCGCGCGGGGCCTCGAGCACCGCGGAACAGTGCGCGTCCGCAGCGACCGCTTCCAGGGTGATCTCGGCATGACCGAGAGGCCGGCCCGTGACGGACTCCAGGAGGCGGAAGACGTCGGTGTTCTCCAGGTCGGCGCCGAGCAGGGCGGTGCCGATGTCGAGGGGCAGGTAGGTCAGGTCGAGGGAGAGGGGGATGCCGTTCAGACGGCGCAGGCGCTCGACGTAGAGGACGTCGGTGCCGGGTGGGACGTGGAGACGTTCGGCGACCGGGGCGGGAGCGCGGACCGGGACGGTCGTGCGGACCTCGTTGGTGACCCGGCCGTGTTCGTGGAGGGTTTCGGCAAGGCCCATCAGGCGGTCCAGGCCGTGGGCGTACTTGCGGGCCACGACCACGGTGCCGACGCCGGGCTGGCGGGCGACGAGCCCTTCGGCGCGGAGCAGGTCCAGTGCCTCGCGGACGGTGTTGCGGGAGGCGCCGTACTCGGTGGCGAGGGCGTCCTCGTGGGGAAGCGTGGCGTCGGGGAAGACCTCCGTGAGGATCTGGCGGCGGAGCAGATCGGCGAGTTGGCGGGCCCTGTCGGCGCGCAGCCGGCGCCGCGCGCGGTGGGCGGCGACGGTGGTCGCGCCCTGGCCGGCGTGGTCTCGCATGCGGTCGGTGGGGGGCATGGCGGGAACCATACCTATGTGGTGGGGTTCGTGGTGTTGCTGAAGTGTTGCGCCATCGGCGGTTCCGCCGCAGGTGGGCGTGAGCTGGGGTTTCCTGCTGGCTGGGGGGAGATGCGCCACCGGGGTGCAGGGTGTGAGGGTGTGGGTGGGGAGGGTCGGCTACGGCTGCGAGCTCCACCAGCGGGCCTGCCACAAGGTCACGCTGCGGGGCGACCGCTCGCACCGGTGCCGGGCCCGGGGCTGTTGCCCCGGGCCCGGCACCGGCGCTGTGCGACTACAGGCTCCGTACCCGGATGTTGCGGTACTCGATCAGGTCGTTGTTGCCGTGGTTCTGCAACCCGATGTACCCGCTGAGGAACTGACGCAGGTCCGTGGGCGGGTCACCCGCCCGGGACGACGACTTGCCGGGCGTGTTGTCGAACTCGTTGATCACCACGCCGTTGCGGATGATCGTGTAGTGCTGTCCGACCGCGCGGATCTCGTAGTCGTTCCACTGGCCCTTCGGGGTCACCCCCGCCTTGTCCAGTCCGACCGGCTTGAAGTTGTACACCGAGCCGGTCTTCTGGGCCTCGCCCGTGGCCCCGTCGTAGATCTGGATCTCCTGACCGCAGAAGATCGCGACCCACTCGGGTGCGGTGCGGGCCGAGCCGACCGTCCCGCAACTGCCGGCCGGGCGTTCGGCCAGCGGCGTCCGCGGATCGGGGAACCGGATGAAGACACCGGTGTTGGCGTTTCCGGTACCCGGAGCCACGTCCCGGAACTGAAGCCTGACCGAGAAGTCCCCGAGCTCCTGCTTGGCGTACCACAGCATGCCCATGCCGCCGGAGCTCCGCATGGTGCCGTCGGGCAGCAGTGAGAACTTCCCGGGGCCGGCCTGCCGCCAGTCCGCCAGGCTCGCCGCGGTCCCGTCGAAGATCGGCTCGTACCCGGCGACCTTGCCGATCTCGCTCTTGGCCGCCGCCTTCTGGATCGCCGACGACTCCCGGTTGTCGAGGACGCCCTCCTTGCGGAGGTCGTTGACGACGCCGCTGACGTGACTGACGAACTCGCCGTGGTTCGGCCAGGACGCCTCGTCGTCGATCAGGTCGTTGACGGTGCAGCCACCGCCCGCACGGTGGTTGGCCACGCCGGTGTCGGTGTCGAGCAGCTTGACGGTCTTCCGGGCGTCGGGCGCGGGGCAGCCGGCCTCGGCGTCGAACGTCGCGGTGGCCTTCTCGCCGTCGGCGTAGGTGACCGTCAGCTTCGCCTTGTACGTGCCGTAGTCGGCGTAGGTGTGCGTGGGGTTGGCCTCGTGCGACGGCTTGCTGCCGTCACCGAAGTCCCACTCCCAGGCGACACCGCCGGCCTTGGCGCTGGAGAACGCCACCGTCCTGGGCTCGCTCTGCTTGATCACGCGAGCCCCGGCGTCCTGCGGCTTCGGGGTGGCCGGGCCACCCTGGTAGGTGATGCGGATGAGCTTCTGGTTGGGATGCAGGCTGAAGAAGCCGCCCGCGTAGTCGAGCATGTACAGCGCACCGTCGGGACCGAACTTGGCGTCCATCCAGCTCTGCAGCTGGGTGGAGCCGCCGCCGGACGGAATGATGCTGCGCAGGTCCTCGCCGAAGGCCGGCGCGCCCGCGTCCTTGACCTTGTCCGGGTCGACGGTCACCGCGACGCGGTTGCCGGCGTTGGACTGGTCACCGATGAACCACTTGTCGTTCCAGTACTCCGGCCAGGCGACACCGCTCTTGGTGTCCACCTGGGAGCGGTGGTACGTCGGACCGGACATGATGGCCTGGCCGCCACCCCGGAGGTACGGCTGGGTGTAGGTGGCCTCGCTCGACTTGTAGGACGGCACACCGCTGCCGTCGGGGCGCTCGGGGAAGACCGGGCCGCCGCCCTGGGGCGAGTACCAGATCATGTTGTCACGGGCCGGCGGGATGTCCACCAGGCCGGTGTTGCGCGGCGACTCGTTCTTGAGGTTGTCGCAGTCGTACCAGCCGGTGAGCTTGCCGGCGTCGGTGTTGCTGCGGTCGCGGTACGGCTGCCGGTTGCCCATGCAGTACGGCCAGCCCTGGTTGCCCGCGGAGGTGATGATCGTGGCCGTCTCGTACTTGGCCGGGCCCAGCTCGGGATCCGGAGCGCCCGCGTCCGGCCCGACCCAGCCGGCGTTCAGCCAGTTGTGCACCGGGTCGACGGAGAGCCGCGCGATGTTGCGGACACCCATCACGTAGATCTCGGGGCGGGTCTTGGCGGTACCCGGCGGGAAGAGGTTGCCCTTGGGAATGGTGTACGTGCCGTCGGGCTCGGGGTGGATGCGGATGATCTTGCCGTTCAGGTCGTTGGTGTTCCCGGAGGTGCGGCGGGCGTCCTGGAAGGACGTGCCCTTGTAGTCCTGGGTCCAGTTGTTCCCGGAGTAGCCGCTGGAGCCGCCGGAGGAGTTGCTGTCACCGGAGCCGATGTAGAGGTTGCCGTCCTTGTCGAAGGACATGCCGCCGCCGGCGTGGCAGCAACTGTGGATCTGGGTGTCCCAGTGCAGCAGGTCCTTGCGGGTGCCCTTGTCGATGGACTCGGTCGCGAAGTCGTAGGTGAGCCGGGAGACCGTCCGCTGGCCGATCCGCTTGTCGCGGTCGATCGACTCGTGCGGCATCCAGTAGATGTAGACCCACCCGTTCTTCTCGAACTTCGGGTCGAGGGTGATGCCGACCAGGCCTTCCTCGTTCTTGACCAGTTCGTCACCGCTGCCCCGGTTGCCCATCACATCGAGTGTGGTGAGCAGCTTGACCTTCTTGGTCTTGGGGTCCCACTGGTGGATGGTGCCACAGCCCAGGCCGACCTTGGGGTCGTTCCAGGAGCTGATCGGGCCGGACGGACAGGCGGCCTTCCCGATGTAGAAGGCCTTGCCGTCAGGTGCCATGGTGAGGCCGTGCGGCTCACCGATCTGGTCGAGCTGCCCCGGCTGGTTCTGGGCCGTCAGCCGCTCGGTCTTGTAGTTGGACGCGATGGTCGCCTGACAGTCCCCGCGGACCATGCCGGTGGTCCACTGGATGGCGCCGAGGAGGTGGCTCTGGAACTTGGTGTCGGTGGTGTAGCTCTCCTCCGTGCGGCCCATGCCCGTGTAGAAGGACCTGCCGCCGTCGTAGTCGCGGCACCACGAGATCGGGTGAAACGCACCGTTGGCGCCGGCTCCCGGCTTGTACTTCCACTCCTCGACCTGGGCGAGGGTGTGGACCTTGCCGATCGGGTTGGGCTCCCAGTTGATCCACTGGTCGGAGCGGGTCCAGTTGAGCGGCAGTCCCTTGTTGGCCGGGTGCTGTCGGTCCGTCACGTCGACGACGGCCTCCTGGACCTTGGAGTCCTGCGGAGGCGTCGGGTTGGCGCTGAAGAGCCGCAGCTCGGCCAGCTGGGTCAGCGGCTCACCGCTGTTGGCGGTGATCTCCAGCCGGTAGTGCTGGTAGGCCGTGCTGTTGGTGAACTGGAACTGCCTGGTCTGGAACCGCGACGGGAAGGTCTCGCCGGTACGGGTGTCCAGGGTCTTCCAGGTCTCACCGTCCTGCGAGCCCTGCAGCTTCCAGTCCTTGGGGTCCCGTCCCGAGGAGTCGTTGGCCGAGGTCAGCGCGTAGTTGACCACCGCGACGGGCTTGTCCAGCTTCGCGCTGACCCAGCCGGTCGGCGTGAAGGTCAGCCACTTGGTGTCGTCCTTGCCGTCGAACAACTTGTCCTTGGTCTCGTTCGGCGGATTCTCCCCGTTGGCCGCGCTCTCGACGACCTTCTCGGCGTCGGGGAGGCCCAGGGCCGGACGGGTGCCGATGAGCCCGGTGAACCAGGAGGAGTCGGCCTGGGCGCGGGCGGCGTCGTGGACGCCGACGAAGCCGCCGCCGTTGTTGATGTACGACTGGAACGCGGCTTCCTGCTCGGCGCTGAGCGTCACGCCGTCGGCCGACAGGAACACCACCCCTCGGTACTTGGCGAGGTCGGCGGTGTTGAACACCCTCGCGTCCTCGGACTCGACGACCTTGAACCCGTTCTTCTCCCCGAGGTCCGCGATCGCCGCCGTGGCCTTCTTGACGGGGTCGTCCTGCTTGGCGGCCGGTCCGTGGAATACCAGGACGTTCACCTTGGTGTCGGTGGCGGCGTCCTGGCCGCCGCGTTCGACGGTCGGCTGCGCCTGCGCCTGCGCCTGCGCCTGCGCCTGCACGGCAGGCAGCGCGGTCAGCCCCGCGGTCAGCGCGACGCTGGACAGCAGAACGACCGCGTGGCGCAAGGACCACGCGTGCCGAGAGGAGCGCCCAGGACGTGACGGCGGCGATCCTCTTCGTCTTGACAGGGCGACGAACCGGTCTCTCTTGCCCATGTTTGCTCCTTGACTCGATCCGGCAACGGAAGAGTGGTCAGGGGATGGAGCGAGGGCTGCCGCAGGGACCCCGCCCGGTGTGTCCGGGCAGGCGGTCACGACGCCCGGGAAGGACGGGGTGCCGGAGCAGGGAGGTCGGGGTCGCCCCGGGTCCCGGCGGGCGAGGACCGACCAGCGGCAGGTTTGGTGCACGCCCGCCAGGCCGTCAGGCAGGCCGGACGGGCGTGGTTTCGGGGGTGGAGCCCGAATCAGGCCCCCGCCCGCTGCCTTCTAGTGGTGGGGCGTGCCGCCGGGGACCGTGCCGTCGGCCTCGGTCACGACGAAGAGGCCGGCCATGCCCATGTCCGAGTGGCTCTGAACGTGGCAGTGGTACATCCAGTTGCCGGCGCCGACATGGTCGCCCGCGATCACCTGGAACCCGAAGGAGTCCGCGGGGCCGACGGTCTTGGTGTCGATGACCCGGCTCACGTCCTGCGGGCCCTGCAGGATCCCGGTGCGGTTGTCCACCCAGCGATGGCCGTGCACGTGGAAGGTGTGGAAGAACTCCCCGTGGGTGATGACGATGAACTCCACGCGCTCGCCGCGGACGGCCTTGAAGGTGGGAGTGTCGTGGTGGGCCTTGTTGTTGATCGTCATGTCGTTGAACACGACCGTGAACTGCTTGTCGGGCAGCACGTCGCCCTTGCGGCGCACGATCACGGGTCCGTACAGGCCCTTCTTGAGGCCGCCCGTGCCGTGTGGGGTCCCCACGTTGTGATCGTGGTAGTGCCAGTATCCGGCGCTGCCGGCATCCCAGGTCCCGTCCTTGTTCCGTCCCGGGGCGTGGGTGCGCCAGACGTAGGTCCGCCGGCCGCCCGGCTCGACGACGCTGTTGTTCATCGCCGTGCCGTCGCTGGCGACGTCGTAGTCCACTCCGTGCACGTGCAGACTCGCGGCGACATCGAGGTTGTTGACGACCTCGATGTGCATGGTGTCGCCCTCGGTCATCTCGATGAGGGGGCCGGGAATGGTCGCCTTGCCGGGCTCCAGGCCGTAGCCCATCTCCCCGTTCGACAATTTCTCCATGTACAGCGTCAGTTCGCGGACGGTGCCCTTGTCCTTTCCTCGACCGTTTCCTTCACCGGGCTCGTCCTTCGGGCCGGTGGCGGCGGCGGTGCCGAGCACCGTGGGCACGACCGCCGCGGCGGCCGCGCCGGTGGCGAACGCTCGCCGGGAGAAGAGGCGTCTCGTGCCTGCGCCTGAGTCGGTCATCGTTCTCCAATCCTCGAAACGCGTGCGTGCCCGAAGGTGTTTCGTGGTCGTGGTATGAGCCGCCGCCGACGGCAGCTGTCCCGTCACGGCGGTACGCGGTGGTGCGCCGGGTGTTCGGCCCCGCCAGGCAGGCGGAGCGGTCGTCGGACCGGACTCCGGTGGAAGCGGTCGAGCTTGGCTCGGTGTGCCGGCTGCATCCGGGATCGGATCGGCTGGGCGGACAGGATTCACTTCGGGGCGCTGGACACCGTAGCGGGCACGCCTCCAGTTTTTCCAGACTCAGGTCAAAGTTGGTTGGATTCCGGTCATAGGTCTTGGCGGACCGTCAAAAGACCCGCTAACTTCCCAGCGTTGCCGCATGGAAAGAGGTTGCGTGAACCCCGCCCTCGGGTTCGCGGTGCCAGCGGCCTCGCAGAGACAGGGGCGGATGCCGCCTGCGCGTGAGTGACGGCGCCCCCGCCGTCGTCGCGCGCGGGCGATCAACCGAAGCGCGGCGCCCGCCCCCGTTCCGTCCAGGGCGCCGGTCGGGTGAGCGGAGGACTCGTGTCTCATCCCGGCGGCCGATCGTCCACCCGGCGGGACCGCGGGTCCTGCGCGGTGCCGCACAAGCGAATTCCCGAAAGGTGCAGCGGTGTTCGGAAGACTGCTCCATACCCAGACGGATCCGCCCTCTTCAAGATCCGCGCCACGTGAACGATTCCGCGCGCATCCGGTGCTGATGGCGCTCTTGGCCGTTGTCTTCACGGCTTTCGCCCTGGCCGTTCCGGCCGCGTACGCGACGGTGAAGAGCGCGGAGGAGACCGCAGCGGACCAGGTGCTCACCTGGACGGCCGGCGACGACTACATGAAGTACACGTCGGCCCCCACCACCGCGGTGGCGGGCAAGGCGACCATCGTGTTCGACAACAGCACGGCGGCCGGCAACACGACGGGGTTGACGCACACCCTGACGTTCGACACCTCGAACCCCGACTACAACAACGACGTCAGCCTCAACATCCTGGCGAGCCCCTTCGACTCCCAGGGAGGCAGGCACACGGCCGAAGTCACCCTCACACCTGGCGTCTACCGTTACTTCTGTGCGATGCCAGGCCATCAGATGATGGCGGGCGAGCTCATCGTCACGGCCGCGCCCGGCGACGACACCACTGCCCCGGACACTTCAGCGACGGTGTCGGGGACGAAGGACGATGCCGGGAACTACGTCGGCAGCGCCAGCGTCGCACTGTCCGCTTCGGACGCC
>NZ_JBIRZD010000006.1:0-104339 GCF_044390505.1 Streptomyces sp. NPDC018947 | reverse complement strand
TGGCGGCTGAACCGCCGAAGGACACTACTGCTCCGGATACGTCGGCGACTGTGACCGGAACGAAGGACAGTGCCGGGAATTACGTCTCCAGTGCCACCGTCACCGTGTCCGCTTCGGACGCCGAGTCGGGCGTCGGCACTATCGAGTACTCGCTCGACGGTGGGGCGTACCGGAGCTACACCGCACCCGTGAACATCGACACCGTCGGCCAGCACACTCTCACCTACCGAGCCACCGACAAGGCCGGCAACACCTCACCGGCGCAGTCGGTGAAGTTCACCGTCGTGGCGGCTCCGCCGCAGGACAGGACGCCGCCGCAGGTGTCGGCCTCCGTCTCCGGTACGAAGAACGACGCCGGTGAGTACGTCGGCAGTGCGACGGTGACGGTGACGGCTTCGGACACGGAGTCGGGTGTGGCGAGGATCGAGTACTCCCTCGACGGTGGTCCCTACCTGCAGTACTCCGCCCCGGTGGTGATCGACAGGGCGGGGAGCCACACCATGCTCTACCGGGCCGGCGACAAGGCAGGCAACACGTCCACGCCGCAGTCGCTGTCCCTCACCGTCGTCGACAGCACGCCGCCGAGCGACTGTCCTGAAGCGGACAACCGCTCAACCGTGTTCACCGGCACGATCAACACCGGTGTCCCGAACCGCGTCACGACCAACGGCTGCACGATCAACGAGCTGATCCAGGATCACCGGACCTGGAAGAACCACGGCGCGTTCGTCTCGCACGTCGAGGAGATCGTCACGACGCTGCGGAAGGAGGGAGTCCTCGACCAGAGGGAGGCCGCCGCGATCAAGAAGGCTGCCGGTCAGTCCGACGTCGGCAGGCCGAGCCGCGACTCCGCCGGTCGCTGAGTCACGGCCGGGGGCGGTGACGCCCCCTGAGCCACGTGGCTCGTACAGCGCACACCAGGGCGGCCCGATGGGGCGGAGGCCGACTGGCTCCACCCCATCGGGCCGGCCGCCTCCGCAACAGCGGAGGCGGCAACGACGCCGTGCTGCCTCGAAGCGGCTTTGTCCATCAGTAGATGAAAGTACTGTTAATCGATGCACAAGTTTCTTTTACCTTCGACGGCGCGATGCTACGGTCCTGGTGGGAGGCGTGCCCCCAAGTGCCGGGCGTGCGAACGACACTGACCACGACGGGGGCGGCGTGAGGAGTACGACGGCTCGACCTGCCAATGTCCATCAGGCCAGGCTGCTCCGCCTCCTGCGCGACCTCGGTCCGCAGTCCCGGGTCGCCCTGGGGGGCCAGGTCGAGCTGTCGCGCTCCAAGCTCGCGTTCGAGGTCGACCGGCTGCTGGAAACCGGCCTGGTCGTGCCGGACGGCCTCGCCGCCTCCCGCGGCGGACGCCGCTCGCACACCGTCCGGATCGCCCCGTCGCTGCGGTTCCTCGGCGTGGACATCGGAGCCACCTCCGTGGACGTCGCGGTCACCAACGCCGAGCTGGACGTCCTTGGCCATCTCGCCGAGCCGTTGGACGTGCGCGAGGGTCCGGTCGCGGTCTTCGAGCGGGTGCTGGCGTTGGTCGGCAAGCTGCGCGAGACGGTGCCGGCGGAACACTTCGACGGCGCCGGGATCGGCGTGCCAGGACCCGTCCGGTTCCCCGAAGGCGTCCCCGTCGCGCCGCCGATCATGCCCGGGTGGAACGGCTTCCCCGTCCGCGAGGCCATGAGTCAGGAGCTCGGCTGCCCCGTCCTCGTCGACAACGACGTGAACCTGATGGCCCTGGGCGAGCAGCAAGCCGGCGTCGCCCGGTCCGTACGAGACTTCTTGTGCCTGAAGCTCGGGACCGGCATCGGTTGCGGCATCGTCGTCGGGGGCGAGGTCCACCGCGGCGTCACGGGCAGTGCCGGCGACATCGGCCACATCCAGGTGGACCCGGAGGGGCCACGGTGCTCCTGCGGCAACGACGGTTGCCTGGAGGCGTACTTCGGCGGCAACGCCCTGGTACGCGACGCGACCGCCTTCGCCCAGTCCGGCCGCTCGGCGGAACTGGCCGGACGTCTCGAATCGGCGGGGAGGCTGACCGCCGAGGACGTGTCGGCCGCAGCGGCCGCCGGAGACGCCGCGGCCCTGGACCTGATCCGCTGCGGAGGGCAACGTACCGGTCAGGTCATCGCCGGCCTGGTCAGCTTCTTCAACCCCGGCCTGGTGGTCGTCGGAGGAGGGCTCACCGGACTGGGCCACAATCTTCTGGCGAGCATCCGCACCCAGGTCTACCGCCAGTCGCTGCCGTTGGCGACCGGCAACCTGCCGATCGTGCTCGGCGAACTCGGGCAGGTCGCCGGCGTCGTCGGTGCCGCCCGGTTGATCAGCGACCACGTCTTCTCACCGGCCTGACGTTTCGCGCCGCGGCCGGAGTTCGTGGTGAGGCCCGCCCCGCGGCGAGCCAAGGTACCGACAGCGCGTCGTGCGGGGCATACCGGTCGCTCGCGCAGCGGTCCAGTCCAGCTCCCGCGAGAACCGAGCTCGTCAAGGACCAGACGGTGCAGCCTGGCCCACACCTCCGTCCTCAAGACGGCGGTCGGCCTCGGCGTGGTGACCGGGAAGTTCCGGGCGCGATGGGGGTCGTGGCGACGTCGGGCTGCGCTTGGCAGCAGCTGCAGTCCCGCTTCGTTCGGCCCGTCGGGAGCGACGACTCACCGGTGCTTCAGCGCGTGGTCGATGGGACGGTGCCGGCGGATCGGCTGTTCAGTCTGGTCACGGGGCCTCGAAATTGGTCACGGCCAGCGCCTTGTCCACACGGGCGGCGGCCAAGTCGTCGTGACGGATCACGAAACTCGTGCAGTACTCCTCGTATACCCGGGCTTCACTGACGAGCGATATCCATTCGCTCGTCAGTCGGTGCTTCTCCTTCTCCACGTGGGAATACCATTTCGCTGTCGGGATGGCTGAGATCTCGCCTGCCTTCTCGCGTCCCGCGAGGGTCTGCTCCGCAATGCTGTTGATCACCTCGTCGTCGGCGTACCCGCCGATGGCAACGCCGGCACCAGACGGCCAGAGGTCGTGGGCCAGAGCACGGAGCTCGTCCAGGTGCGGCAGGTCACGCTCCATGTACCGGGCCAACTGCTGCTGGAAGGGCGACATGTCCTCCCAGTCGAGATCCTCCCAGAACTCGTGCCAGTCCTCGTCCTCGTCGCCCTCCTGGAGCCAAAGGGGCAGTTCGGCTCCGAGCTCTGCGCTGACGTCGAGCTGCTCGCGGACACGCATGGAACTGGGGGCTTCCGCGACCGCGGTTTCGGTGCCGTCCGGTACATACACGACTCGCGCGTACCTCCCGGAACTGTCCGCACAGTCCAACTCCTGGTTCACGAAGAAGAGCAGCGTCCCGTCCGCCGGCAGGGCGAAGCCGTCGACTCTCGGCAGAGCCCCGCAATCGACGGAAAGGAGCAACGGTAACGGAACGTCCCCGGCGGACGGCCACGTCATGCCCACCGGCAGTCGGGGCAACCCACCGAACTGCCCGACCGGAGAACCACCGCCCACGGACAATCCGATCGACAAACGAAGGTGCTGGCTGAATCTGCTGATCTCGTCGCTCGAGACGCCCAACGCAACCGCTGCCCGACGAAACTCTCCCTGATGATCCATGCCCGAGAAGATAAACCCTTTCCAACCCGGCCCTGCCGTCGGGGTGTTGGTGGGCACGGGCTGTACCTGGTGGAGCGAGCGGTCGGTCACCTTGGACCGTCCCAGCGGATCCGCCTCCAAGAAGCCTCGCAGCTCCGAGGGAGGTTGCGCATGTCCTCTCCGGGAGCGTGATCAGTCCTGACTTCGAAGTGTCACCGGATCGCCGCGAAGGTGACGCGCCCGCCGAAGCAGAAGGCCCGCCCGCTCGCGCAGCGGACTGCTGCTCACCCCACGCCGCGGCGGTAGGCGGCCCGTACTGGTCGCGGAGCAGCTCCACCTGGGCGTGCGCCTGGTCGGCCGCGCGCTGCATCCCCACGATTTCTTCCAAGGCGTGGACCGCGTCTTCCGGTCGTACGACGACGACAGGACGATGCTCCCGCCTCGGCCCACAGAGGCGGGAGCATCGGTCCGTGAGGGCTACGGCCGCCAGTCCTCGCTGTAGCCGGGCCGGTCCGCGTAGACGGCCGCCTTCCGCCTGACCCACCCCTCCATGACCACCAGCATCGCCGGCAGATAGTCGGCCTCGCGGCGCAGCGCCCTTGCCCGAGACTCCGGATCGCCTGGACCTTCCCAGCTCCCCGTGTGCTCGTGGCGTTCGAAATCGGCAGCCAGCTCAGCCTGAGCCTCCGCATGCCGAGCCTGGGCCCGCAGGAGCCGTTCGTACTGGCGTAGCATCTCGCGGTCATTCTGGATCTCGCACAGCACCCGGCGCGGAGAGTGCTCCGCTACGTGCTCGCCCACTCCGGTCGTCACGTCGTAGATGACGTCCGCGCCGCGTGTCGTCACGACCTTGCCGCCGAGCTCGTCCTCTGGCTCATACTTCCAGGTCAGGTCTACCTCGCCGAGTGAGTCGTCCACCGCGTAGGCGATCTGCTCATCCCTGTCGAGCTGGTCACGCAGCCACACCACCAACTCATCCATCGCCACGCTCCCGAGTCGCACACTCATCCAGCTTGAGACCGACGGCCTTCAAGGCCGCAGTCCCCAGGTCGATCGCCCCATGGGTCTTGAGCCCGGCCCCGCGCAGCCCCTTTCCGAGAGGCCCGTGCCCTGCTGGACGAGCACACCGCGGTGCGCGGGCCCGGAACGGGCTGAGATCTGCACGAGTACCGCCACTCCGCCCTGCCCCGCCTCGGCGAGCAGGGCGCCTCGCTGCTGATGCTCACTGGCGACGTCCCGGAACAAGAAACCGGACGACGCTCACTGCGTGCCGATATCGTAAGTGGTGCCGTCGGCGACGGCCTGGAGTTTGTCCGGGTTGGCCACGTTATGGATGGCAATGATACGGCCGTCGGCGTCGAAGTCGAAGGTGACGGTGGCGACCACACCTCCCGGCCCGCTGAACACCATGCCCGCCCCACCGTTTATCTCAACGAGTTCGGCTTTCATGTCGGCGGGCTCGACGCCCTGGTAGGTAACGGTTCCGATCGCCGCGAACCAGGCGGCAACCGTGGCCGCGCCCACAACCGGGCGCAGGGCCTGACGGACCTTGCCGCCGCCGTCGGTCCACAGGGTGACGTCCGGGGAGAGCAGCTCCATCAGGGCGTTGACGTCCCCGCCGGTCGCGGCGGCGAAGAAACGCTCGGTGGCCTCGCGCTGCCGCGCCCGGTCTGTGGCGAAACGCGGCCGCCGGGCCCGTACGTGCTCGCGGGCTCGGTGCGCGGCCTGCCGCACCGCGGCTTCCGAACGCTCCACCGCCTCGGCGATCTCGGCGTGGCTGAAGGCGAAGACCTCCTTCAGCACGAACACCGCGCGCTCCAGCGGGCTCAGCGTCTCCAGCACCACCAGCATGGCCATCGACACCGACTCGGCCTCCGACACGGCCTCGGAGGCGTCCCCGCCGGTGAGGATGGGCTCCGGCAGCCACGGCCCCACGTAGGTCTCCCGCTTGTGCCGGGTCGAGCGCAGCCGTTCCAGCGCAAGGTTCGACACGATCCGCGTCAGGTACGCCTTGGGGTCGGCCACCTGCGAGCGGTCCGCGACGGACCACTTGATCCAGGCGTCCTGAACCACGTCCTCGGCGTCGGCCGCGGTGCCGAGGAGGCGGTAGGCCACGGAGAACAGCAGCCGCCGGTGCTCGTGGAAGACCTGATGGTCGGGGTGGGCGGTCGCGTTGGTCACCGGGCCTCCCGGACCCGAGTGAAGCGGCCCCCGCGGGGCCAGAACGCGCCTGAGGCGGGCATCTTCTTCATACGGCCGTAGGTCGGCCAAGGTGAGGCAGTCACCGTCTCCTTGTACCGGACGGCCATGCGTCCGGTCAGGCAGATCCGGCGCGGGCTGTCGTCGGGTCGGGTGAACTGCACCACTGCGTCGCCGCGCCCCAGGCTTACCGGCGTGTGGTAGTAGCCGAAGCGGAACGGCTTGGGCTGCTTGCCCTTGAGCACTCGGTCGATCGACAGTGCGGCGTGCACTCCGGTCGGCATGCCACCCTGGCAGGTGCCGTGCATGACGCCGTAGCCCTGGCGGATTGCGGCCGCGTCGCCGATCGCGTACACGTCGGGGTGGGACACCGACCGCAGCGCGGCGTCGGTGACGATGCGTCCGCGGTTGTCGACGGCCAGCCCGGCGGCGGCCGCCAGCGGCGACACGCGCGTGCCGCTCGTCCACAGGACCGCATCGGCGGCGATGCTCTCCCCGCCTGCCAGTTCGACCGTGTCGGGCAGCACCTTGGCCACCTCGACCCCGGCGCGCACGCGGACGCCCAGCCGGTCGAGCGCGGCCTGCACGTACGCCTTGGCCTTGGGGTTCATGGTCGCACCGGGCTCGGCCCGGCCCAGCAGCACGACGTTCAGCTCCGGGTGCCGCTCGGCGATCTCCGCGGCCGACTCGATGCCGGTCAGCCCGCTGCCGGCGACCACCACGGTGCCGATGCCGAGCCGCCCCAGCCGGTCGGCCAGCAGCTCGGCGTCCTGCGCACTGCTCAGTGTGTACGCGTGGTCCTCGGCTCCCGGCACCGCGGACGTGTCGGCCACCCCGCCCAGCCCGTACACCAGCGTGTCGTAGTGCAGGACCCGGTCGTCGTCGATCCGCACGGTCCTGGCGTCCGCGTCCACCGCGGTGACCCAGCCGCGCACGAACCGGGCGCGCGTGCCCTCCAGCATCTCCGGGATGCTCAGCTCGGCGAGTTGCCGGCCGGTCGCCGTCATGTGCAGCCGCATGCGCTCGGTGAACCGTTCCTGCGCGTTCACCACGGTCACCTGTACGCCCTCGTGCCGGTAGCCCCGGGCCGCGAGCTGGACGGCCGCGGCCATGCCTGCGTATCCCGCCCCCAGAATCACCACGCGGTGCGTGGTCGCCGTGCTGCTCTCCTGCCGTGCGCTCATCGTTCGTCCTCCTCGGCTCGCTCACTGACGCCCACCAGATGGGAGCGGATGGCCTGGACGTGACATGGGCCGGGTGTGATGCGCGACACAGTCGGAAATCCTGGGCCGTCGGAAGGCGCTCGAAGGGGTCCGCGCAGCCGTCACGACTCGGCGGCCGCCGCGGGACAGCATCCGGATCACGTCGTGGACGCGGACGGCGCCGGTGTGGAGGGAGCTGATGCCTCGCACGATGTCCTCCCAGTGCCGTTCGATCAGGTGCGGACGTGCCCGGCCTCTTGTGTGGAACCGGTCGAATCAGGCTTCCGGCCCGGGTGGCCCCGCCGGAAATCAGGTGCGTGCGCATCGCCGGGCGTGTCAGGCTCCGCCGGTGGACCGTGAACAGATCTCCCGGCATGCTCATGCAGATCATCCGATCGCAGCCCCGCTCGACGACGACTCGGTGCGTCGACTGCTGGAACGTGGTCTGTCACGCAGTGGTGAGCGCGTACTCGACCTCGGCTGCGGCGGCGGAGAGTGGCTCCTTCGGGCCCTGACCATGGATCCGCAGCTGCGCGCCGAGGGCGTCGACATCTCCGAGGGCTCCCTGGCGCACGCGCGTCAGGACGCGCGGCGGCTCGGCGTGGAGGACCGCCTGGTCCTCCACCATCAGGACGCTGCCCGTTTCGTCGCCTCCCACGCCTTCGACCTGGTCCTCTGCGTGGGAGCCACGCACGCCTTCGGCGGCCTGCTCCCCACTCTCGCGGCGTCGCGTGAGCACCTGGCGCCTGGGGGGCGCGTTCTGGTCGGTGACGGATTCTGGGACCGCGACCCCTCTCCCGAGGCTGCCGAGCTGCTCGGGGAGCTCACCGACCTGCCGACCACGCTGGACCGGGTCGTCGCCGACGGGTGGACGCCCGTCCAGGGGCATATCAGCACCCGCCGGGAGCTCGACGCCTACGAGTGGGCCTGGACCGGGTCGCTGGCCTCCTGGGCCCTGGACCATCCCACCGATCCGGACAGCGTCCAGGCACTCGAGGCAGCCACCACCCACCGCGACCAGTGGCTGCGCAACTACCGGGACGTGCTGGGCTTCGTCTGCCTCGTCCTGCGACCGACGAGGGACTGACCTCGATGACGGACTTGCCGCAGCGGTCCTGGCCCGTGAAGCGGGGCCGGTCCTCGTGCGGCGCGGACAGTCGATCAGACCTCCGGGTTGTACGGCAAAGAGCGCATTGACTGGGCACCTGCAGGACGTTTGCATGAACATGGTCCCTGGCCGCAGGCCGGGGGAGACATGCCGGCCGGGGGGAAAGAATGCGTCATGGGTGGAGAGCGGCTGCCGCTGCGGCAGCGGTGTGCGCAACCGTGCAGACGACGCCCGCAGGGGCGTTGGAACTCAAGCCGGGTACGGACTACGCGAACGTCACGTCCGACGATGTGATGGGCAACGGACAAAGCCAGTACGCAGCGATCAGTGCCAACGGCCGCTACGTGGCCTTCTGGTCGCGCGCCTCGAACCTGGCGCCGGGTGACACCGACGACGTCAGCGACGTCTATGTGAAGGACCTGCGGACCGGGAAGGTGCACTGGGCCAGTGACCTCGCCGACGGCATGGACAAGGGCGCGCCGTACACCGCCCCGTCCATCAGCGCCGACGGCATGCGGGTGGCCTTCCCGACGCTGGACAGGGCCGGCGCCCATGTGTACGACGTGCGCACGGGCCGTACCGAACTGGTCAGTGACGGCACTTATGCCGGGTTCAGCAGTGCCAACGCCCCGGCCATCAGCGGCAACGGCAGGTATGTGACCTTCACGGCCCGGCCGACGCAGGACACGGGAGCACTCCCTGCCATCCGTTTGCGCGACCTCGCGCGGGGCACCGGCGAGTGGATCGACGATCCCTCGGCCGGCGCTGAGCAGCGGGTCGCGGCGCCGTCTCTGAGTCACGACGGCAGGCATATCGCCTACCTGGCCTCGGACCCCGGGACGGGCGCCCCCGAGGACAGCAAGACGCACGTCTACGCCCTCGACCGGCGCACGGACAAGAGGGTACGGATCGACCCGGGGTGCGAGGACGATCCGGCCGAGTACGGGGTCGGTGACCCGGTGATGGGCCGGGACGGCCGCCACGTCGTGTTCCGCTTCAAGTGCCGCACCTTGCAGCCCAGAGGCACCAACGACACCGGTGACGTCTTCCTCAAGGACCTCAGGAGCGGAGCGCTGCGTCATGTCCTGGGCCCCAAGCCGCAGTTCGCCACGCATACCGGCCGCCTCAGCGCGGACGGCCGCCACATCGTCTTCGTGGCGGCCGAGGAGAGGGAGCCGCGCGGTCCGCTCCAGGTGATCTACCTGCTGGACCTGCGCACCGGCCGCACGGACATGGTCACCGCCCGGCCCGACGGCACCGTCAACCAGAGGCCGGCGTCCGACCCGACCGTGGACGCGCACGGCCGCACGGTGGCGTACGACGCGGTACCGCGCGACCTGCTGGGGGAGTCGTCCACCGCCGGCGACCGACAGGTCTTCGTCACGCGTCTGCGCTGACGGTCGCCCTCGGCGCCCCGCGGCGACGGGACGTCTTCGCTGGGGACGTACCCTCGCCGAGCGAGGTACTCCGCTGTGTGCCAGGGGTGCGGTGCCGAGGCGGAGCGGTGCGGTGTTCAGGCGCCGGTGGGCGAGGCGCTGAGGTGTGACAGGCGGTCTGTCTCACGACATCGAGTGGAATGGCGCTTCGGCGGTCGTGAGTTGCTGTTCGACGGCTCCCCGGGCCGCTCAGGGGCCGGCCCGGTTCCGGCGCATGCGTTCTCGGCGTTCTCTCAGGCCTAGACCGAGAGGTGTCGCCGCCTCAGATGGTCGGGGTGTCGTCAACAATCGGCTTGTGAATCTCAATGACCGGCTTCCACCCCGCGGAGAATTCGATGAAGTCCGCACGGGTGGGGTAGGTGTCGATCGCGCGACGGTCACGCTTGGGGCTGTCGCTCCCCTTGCGCCCCCTGGGAATCTGCTCCTCGAAGATGTCGACCTTCACGTCGGGAACCTCCTTGAGGCCCTGGCGCCAGATCTGCACGATGTCGGCGCCGAACGCCTGTCGGACCGCAGCGTAAAGGGCCGTGAGGGACCCCTTGTCCCCACCGGGGACGAAAAGCGCCAGGTCCATCACGACACCGGCGGACTGGAGGACCTCGATGGTCACCGAGCCGTTCTCGTCGGCCAAGTAGATTCCGGCTTCGTTCTCGTCGTCGGGAAGGCAGGTGACCTCTTCCTGGAATACGGTTCTCGCCGTGATCGAGCCGCCCTCGAATTCCTCACCGGACTTGGTCAGAAAAGCAGGGACATAGCAGTCGGGAAGCTTGAGTTCTGCCGTGTCGGCGGAAACGAGGATCCTGTCCTTCACACCGAGCTTCGTCACCTCTTCCAGCGAGAGGCGGCGAGCGGCGATCTTCTCCGTGTTCACGATTTCCCTTTCAGGTTGCACTGTCCCTCCGAACGAGGACGCTACCACGAAACGCTGAGGTCAACTGCCCAGCAATCCTTGGCTAATTGGCCCCAGGCGACCTGCGCGGGAGGATGGTGAAGCGAGTGCCGCTCGGTCGGGAACACGCATCCGCCAGGCAGTGTCCCTCATCGTGGCGTTGGTGATCAACTGGCGATTGCGTTTCGGTGCGTTGGGTAGCACGGGGGAGTCAAAAGAGAGCTTACGGCAGATATCACCCATATCGCCTCGGAGGGGGTGGCGGCAAGTAAGGAGATCCGTTCGTCGTGCATCTCGAAGAGCGCAGCGGAAACAAACCGCACAAGGGCGGAGACCCCACCCGGCAACATCTGCGCGGACGCGAACCGAAAGTCGCGCGCACTGTCCCGGGCGGCAGCGACGGCCACCTGCAGGCGGCCCGACGGCGGTGATGGTGGAGGACGCCTCCCGGACGAGACGGCGCGGATCAGTGGTTGAACGCCAGGAGCTTGGCGATGCCGTTGCGCTGGATCTCGGAGGTGCCGGTGAGGACGCGGAACATGCGGATCTTGCGGAAGAGGTACTCGATCTCGTTGCCCTGCGTGAGTCCCTCCTTGCCGTGGATCTGAACAGCTTCGTCGAGGATGCGGAAGGCGGACTCGGCGACGAACAGCTTGCACATGAGGGCCTCCGCGTGGACCTCGCGGCTCTCGTCCAGCGCCGCCAGCGCGGTGTACGTCATGGAGCGCGCGGCGTAAAAGTCGGTGGCCATGTCGGCGACCTTGTGCTGGATGGCCTGCATCATCAGCAGGGGCTGTCCGCCGGCGACCTTCCGGGTGCGGGTCCGGTCCAGGGTCAGGGCGATGGCGCGGCGGGTGGCGCCGAGGACGGTGGGGCAGTGCAGCAGCCGGTTGGTGGTCACGCGGCCGAGCGCGATGCGCAAGCCCTCGCCCTCCTCGCCGAGGAGGTTGGCGGCGGGGACGTAGCAGTCGTGCAGGATGATGTCGCTCTCGATGTGCTCGCCGGACATCGGGGTCGCTCCGTCCTCGACGCGGCAGCCGGGGCTGTCGAGGTCGACCAGGAAGGCGGAGAACAGCGGCTTGTCGCCTTCCGCTTCCCCCGTGCCGGCCATGCGGGCGACGACGATCGCGAAGTCGGCGAAGGGGCCGGCCGAGGAGAACACCTTGTGCCCGGTGAGCCGGTAGCCGTTCCCGTCCGGCACGGCGACGGTTCGCATGGAGCGGACATCGGAGCCGGCGTCGGTCTCGGTGAGGGAGAAGCAGCAGGCCCGCTCGCCGCGGATCAGCGGCAGCAGGTACGTGTCCAGCTGCTGGGGGGTGGCGTGCTTGAGGATGTCGCCGGCGCGCAGCGGTCCGCCCATGTCGCCCAGGACGCAGTGGGCCAGGACGCGCCCGCTGGCACCGATCTCTTCCTTCAGGGCGGCGAGTTGGGTGTAGGTGAGGTCATGGCCGCCGTACTCCTCGGGCAGGTGGATCCCGTAGAAGCCGAGTTCGCGGCTGCGGTGCCAGACCGGTTCGAGGTCGGCGCGCCTGAGGCGGGTGGCCGGGGTGATACCGCGCTCGCGTTCGTAGTCGGCGAGTTCGCCGTCGAGGTAGTCGCGCAGGCGCTCGACCAGTTCGGCGGTGCGCGGGTCGTCGTACGTGGGATGCAGAGAGAAGGTCATCAGGTGCTCCGGAGCAGGTGGGTCAGTTGACGCGGCGGTCGGTGTTCGCCCAGTACGGTTCGCGGACGGCCTTGCGGTCGAGCTTGCCGTTGCGGTTGTGGGGGAGCTCGGTCACGAAGTCGACGGAGCGTGGTTTCTTGAAGCGGTCGAGCCGGTCCGCGCAGAAGGCGATCAGATCGTCCGCAGTGACGGCGGCCCCGGAATGCGGGACGACGACGGCCTTGACGGCCTCGCCCCACTGCTCGTCGGGCACGCCGACGACACACGCCTCCTGGACGGCCGGATGCTCGTACAGGGCGGCCTCGACCTCGGTGCAGTAGATGTTGAAGCCGCCCGAGATGATCATGTCCTTCTTGCGGTCGACGAGGAACAGGTAGCCGTCCTCCCGCATCCACGCCAGGTCACCGGTGTACACCCAGCCGTCGCGGAAGGACTCGGCCGACAGCTCCGGCTCCTTCCAGTACTCCCGTACGCAGTCGGGGCCGCGCACGATGACCTCGCCGATCTCGCGCGGGGGGAGTTCGCGGCCCGCCTCGTCGACGACGCGTATCTCGGTGTCGTACGTGGCCCGCCCGCACGACTGGAGCAGTTCGGCGTCGTCGTTCACCGCGTGGGCAATCTCCTCACCGCTCAGGCCCGCGACCACGCTGGTGGTCTCGCCGAGGCCGTAGCCCTGGGCGACAACGGGTCCGAAGAAGGTGACGGCGTCGCGCAGGCGCTGCGGCGAGATGGGCGCGCCGCCGATCCGCACACTCGTCAGGGAGGAGAGGTCGTACCGTTCGGCCTCCGGGTGGGCGAGCACCATGTTCAGCATGGCCGGCACCAGGAAGGTGGTGGTGATGCGTTCCTTCTCCACGGTCTCCAGGAAGCTCTGCGGGCTCCACGTGGGCAGGACGTACGTGGTCGAGCCGCCGAACACGCCGGCCAGCAGGCCCATTCCGGCGGCGTGGGTGATGGGGCCGCAGGCCAGATAGCGGGTCCCGGGGCGGGGCCGGGACTCGTCGGCCATCAGCAGCTTGCGCATGTTCGCGAGCCGGTTGCCCACCGTCTGGACCGCGGCCTTCAGGGCTCCGGTGGATCCGGAGGTGAAGTTCAGGACGCACGGCTCGGACTCGTCGACCTCGACGAGGAACGGTCCCTCGGCGCCCTCGGCGAGCAGCGCGTCGTAGGACACCTCGCCCGGACCGGACTCGTGCGGGGTGTTGAGCGGGACGGGAAGGCAGTCGGTGCCCGCGGCGGCGATGGAGGCGAGCGCGTCCTCGCGGTGCGCCGCGTCGAAGACCAGGGCCCGTACGGGGGCGTAGCGCAGGACGTGCTCGATCTCGCCGCGCCCGAGGCGGGCGTTGATCGGGGCGCGCGTCAGGCCGGCCTTGTACAGGGCGAATTCGACCTCCACGAGCTCGCCGCGATTCCACGCGAGCGACGCCACGGCGTCACCGGGCCGCAGGCCCCGAGCGAACAGCGCTGAGGCAAGGCGGTCGGTTGCGCGGTCGAGTTGCGAGAAGGTCCATGACCGTTCGCCGCACACGAGGGCGGGGGCCTGGGGCCAGTAGCGGGCGCTGCGCGACAGGTAGATGCCGAGGTTCATCAAGTGACCTGCTTCCGAGCGGAAGGGGGAAAGAGCGCTGGGGCAGCATGGCGGCTGGCCCAGCAGAGGAGTGAACTTTCTGCTCAATTAAAGACAGCTTGTTCAGTAACGTGTGACGTGTCAAGGGTCTCTGGACTGGGCCCGCACGCGGAGCGGCGATCGAGGAGGCGTCCGATGGCCGAGGGCAGACGGACGAGACGGTCACGCCGTGCCCTGGGGGCCGCCCTGGTCGAGCTGGTGCTTGAGTGCGGTTTCACCGCGCTGACCGTGGAGGACATCACCGGGCGGGCGGACGTGGCGCGCGCCACCTTCAGGGGTCCCCGTCTCTGCCTGCCGAGGAGGTCGTACGCATGCTTCTCGACCTGGCGCTGCACGGGCGGTGCTGGGCCAGCGGCTTCGAGCCGGTGGTCTGAGCCGGACGGCGGGCGGCGTGCAGCGGCCCGCCGGGCGGCCGTGCCGACCTCATCGTCCGGGGTCCGCCGCGGGGGTCGGAGGCAGTCGCCGTGCGTCACGCTCCGGCCGGATGGCGACCAGCGCTGCGAGCCCGCATGCCGCCATGACGACGGCGGACAGGAGGAACGACCGGGTGTACCCGTCGCTCTGCGAAGAAGCGGAGTCCAATAGATGCCCGGTCAGGTACGGGGCGATCAGCCCGGGCAGGGTGCCTGTCGCCGCCACGATGCCGAAGACCGCCCCGCGCTGGAGCGGAGGCACCACGGCGGAGGCCGTCATGTAGTGCAGGGGGAACGTGATGGCGTGCCCGCCGAAGGCGAGGGCGAGCAGCGTCAGCCGGATCCCGCCCTCCGTGAACGGGAAGGCGGCCATGGCCAGCGCCGCGACAGTGACGGCGATGCCCTGCGGGGCGCCGCTCGACCACCGGCGTGAGAGGCCGCGCCGGTGCAGGAGATCGAGGAGCGGGGGAACCGAGAGCAGCAGGACGAGGCTGAACGCGGAGACGACGCTGATGAGCGTGGCCGCCGTACCGGGCGTCATGCCGAGTTGCGTACGCAGGTAGACGGGCAGCCAGGCGTGACTCAACGCCATCGCCCAAGAGGCGCCGAACGCGCCGGCGATGCTCCCGAGCACCGTGCCGTTCAGCAGCAGGCGCCGGTACGGGAGCCGCTGTCCGGCGGAAGAGCCGGCGGTGCCGGCGGGCGGGTGGGCGCCCCGGGCGCGCTCCCCGCCGTACGGGCCGTCGTGCCCCGTCCGCCACCACGCCAGGCTCCAGGCAAGGCTGGCCACCGCGAGTGCCGCGAACGCGGAGCGCCAGCCGAAGCCGGTGATCAGCCATGTCAGGACCGGTGCCGCGATCAGCATGCCCAGGGCGGCACCGCTGATCTGCAGGGCGGACGGCAGGCCGCGCCGGTCCTCGGGGAACCACTTGTACAGGGCGTGCATCGACATCGACGCCGCCGGTCCTTCGGCGGCCCCGAGCAGCATCCGCCCCGCGATCAGGGCCGGAACCGATGCCACGAACAGCACCGGCAGCTGGGCCACCGCCCACAGGGTGGCCATCGAGAAGAGCAGAACCCTGCTGGAGACCTTCGCGGAGACGAAGCCGACGATCAGCCCGGACAGGCTGAACAGCAGCGCGAATGAACTGGAGATCAACCCGTACGTGCTGTTGCTGATGCCCAGCTCGTCCATGATCGGTACGGCCGCGAGTCCCAGGACGGCCTTGTCCGCGTAGTTGACGAGCATGAAGGTCACGATCAGCGCGGCGATCAGCCAGGCCCGCCGCCGGTCGAACCCCGGATGCGGTGGCACTCCGGCGGTCTCGCGGGGCGGTGCGGGCGGGGACGGTTCGACCATGGGGAACTCCTGCGGCTCGGAGGGGAAGGGCGCGGAGGCGGAGCGAACGGGCCGATCCGGTGGGGCGGTCGACGGTTCACGCGAAAACGCGCATGGCAGGCGGAGGGCGATCGACGTCGAGGTCTGTCGCCTGCTGCTGAACAGGTTGTACGTTAACGCGGTCGATGTTCAATACCTCTGCGGTAATGGAGTGACCTATGACCGACCTGACCCGACTCGGTGATCTCTCGTGGACCCGCGGCTACACGGACCCCGCCTGGATCCGCCGCTTCACCTCCGCGGGCCGCGAACTCACCCCCAGCCGACGCGTGTGGCGCGGCCCCGAGCCCGCCCGGGCCCTGCCCGCCCGGCCCGCAGACCTCGACGCACTCGACATCGAGCTCGGCGGCACCACCGTCAAACTGGAGGATCTCTTCGCCACGGCCCAGACGGACGCGTTCCTCGTGATGCACCGCGGCACCGTCGTCCACGAGACCTACCGGCACGGCACCGAGGCACATACCCCGCACTTCAACGCCTCGGCCGCCAAGTCCTACATTGGCCTGATGACGGCCACCCTGGCGCACCAGGGCCAACTGCACCGATCGGCCCGGGCATCCGCAATCGCTCCCGAACTCGCCGGTACGGCGTTCGGCGACGCCACGATCGAGGACCTGCTGCACATGGGCACCCAGGTCAGCTACGCGGGCCGGCCCTTCGACAAGGCGATCGAGGCCCAGAGGTACTTCGCCGTCATCGCCCCGCAACTGCGGCCCTACGGCTACAACGGCCCCACCACCATCCGCGAACACCTCCTGACCGCCCGCGCCACCGGCCGACCCGGCACCGAGTTCCGCTATGAGAACGGCAACGTCGAGACGCTGGCCGAGGTCCTGCGCAGGGTCACCGGCCTGACCACCTCCGCGCTGCTCAGCGAGATGATCTGGTCGAAGATCGGCGCCGAGGAGGACGCCTACTACATCCTCGACGGCGACGGCGTCGAGGCGGCGTGCGGCGGCTTCAGCGCCACGGCACGCGACGTCGCCCGGCTCGGAGAGATGCTCCGCTGCGGCGGTGCGGTCGGCGACCAGCAGGTCGTACCCGAGGAAGTCGCGACGAAGATCACCAGCGGCGTCCCCGACGGCTATCCCCGGCGCGTGCGCTTCCCGGCCGCACCGCCCGACTCGCCGGCCACGCTCTCGTACCACGACCTGTGGTGGATCCCGAACGACCCGTACGGCTCCTACCTCGCCAGTGGCATCCACGGCCAGCGGCTCTTCGTCTCACCCGGCCTCGACCTCGTCGCCGTCCACTTCGGCTCGCAGGTCATCTCCCCGGACGTGCCGGTCGCCCCGCTCGTCCAGGCGTTCCTACAGGTCGGGACGCACCTCGAATCGCCCCGGTGAACTTCCTGGGAATCAGGCCGCGGTGACGGCGGCCCCGCCGCAGATCTACACCGGACTGCTGGTCTTGCTCGCTGTGCCGGCGGTCATCGGGATGTTCTGGGGCACTCCGCCGATCTCTCGAGAACTGGAGACCCGTACTCACTACCTGGCGTGGAACCAGGGCGTCACCCGCACATGCTGGCTGGCGACCAAGCTCGTCCTCGGTGCGGCGGCCTCCATGACGGCTGGCGGACTGACAGGTCAGCCGGCCAACGTGCCGTCGTCGTTCGCCGACTGCCTGCGCACCGAGTCGAGACCGGCCGCCCTGCAGCAGGTCGACCGCTGCGTTGCAGACCTCGGCGCCCTGGGCTACATGCAGCAGGTGACGTACCAGCCCGCAGGCAACTTCGACGGGCGTCCCCAAGGCTCTGAGACTGCTCACCTGACACCCACCCACACGGCCACACGAACGCCGACCCAAGGACGTGTTCCTTGCGCCTCACCGACCTCAAACGCGCAGTCCGCGGCGCCGGACCGGGCGGGCGGGCTTTCAAGGACACCTCCTGGCCGACGCCACCGTGCACCCCCTGGCGGCAACGACAGCGTGCGAGGCCCGTACATGCCCCGCCCTTGACCGATCCGGGCGCCTTGTCCTCACCAGCTTTCCCCAGACGCGCCGCGCCACCTGATCGAGATCTCCTACGGGCGGGCGACGCTGCCGCGGGCGATCACCCAGTGACGGCGATCAAGCCGGTGCCAGGGCCGCACCTCGAGGCGTGGCCATGCGTAGATCCGCAGGCGGTCACCGGCCGGCCAGTTGGCTCCCTCATCGGCTTCCGGGCCGTCGAGGCAGCGCTCCCACTCGTCCAGATCCGCGGGGGACACGACCAGGCCGACCCGTCCGTTGACGAAGTCGCTCGGAGCGAACTCCGCCGGGTAGTATCGCTCGCCCTCCCTCAGGGGCGCGTTGGATCTCGCCTCGACGGGGACGCTCTGACCCGTCTGCGAACCGGAACAGCTACCGGTCAGCGGTGGCATTCTGCGGAGTAGACGCCTGTCATCGGTGGACTTTCTCGAGGTCGGCAATCGAGCCCGGGCGGAAGGGTATGGCGACGTCGGCCACGTGCTCGCCCGGCTCGGCGGTCGCCCAGTTCGGGTAGTACACCTCTCGATTGGAGGCGCTGACGGCGTATCCGCGCTCGGCGAGCCATACGCCGACGGCGTCATGGGCGGCAGTCATCGCCGAGTAGCCCTCGTGCCGCTTCGTCAAGGCGGTGTACGCCTCGCGGTGCGCGGGCTCGATGCGTACCCCGATCCGGCCGGCCGGTTCGACATCTGCGCTCTGGGTTGGAGCGCAGATCTCGACCGGGCCGTCGGAGTCCTCGCTCACCAGGCCGTGGTAGACGGCGAAGAGCGGTCCGGACAAGCCCGCTCCCGCCTGCCGCAGGTGCGAGAAGAGCAGCTCGCTCGAGTCCACGAGGAAGCCGGGCAGGTCTGCGGCGGTCACGTGGCGCTGGATGAACAGGACTTTCTGCTCTGGCACGTCTCGCTCGGAAACCTCGTACAGGGTCGGGCTTCTTCCGGTCAGAACCTCGCGGGCATAGCTCACCGCGGCCCTGCGAGCCACGTGCACAGACTCCTGCTCTCGCCAGTACGAGCCGAGCAGCCGCACCGGCTCCTCACCGCTCGAATCGAGCACCTCCGCGATCCGCGTCAGCGACATGCCCGTGGCGCGCAGCAGCGCGATACGGCGAGCCCGTTCAACCTGGGCGGGACCGTAGCGGCGAAAGCCGGTCCGCGGATCGACCCGGGCCGGAGGCAGCAGCCCTCGGTCCCCGTAGAGCCGCAGGGCCTTGAGGCTGAGCCTGGTCCTCGTGGCGAGTTCGCCGATGGTGATCAATTCCTCTTGCACGGAACCACTGTGCCCTCTGCCCTTGGGGGAGGGACAAGTCGCTGGTTCTGTTCGACCTCGCCGGACAGCTTCTAGATGATTGATTCCAACGGGTAGCCTCTTGACCCGGTCACCGCAGTACGGTTCCGGATCCTTCTGGCTGGCGGTATCACTCCAGGCTGGTTCGATGGCCCAAAGACACGGCACCACCCTCCAGAGGAGACCTTGTGGGTACTTGGGGCAGCGGGAACTTCGAGAGCGACACTGCATTGGATCATCTGTCGATCGTCGTTGACCGGCTCGTCAGCGAGGTCACCGAGGCAATGGCCGGCGATCTCGTTGCCATCGAGCCCGACGAGTACTGGGGTGTTGCCGTGCCGTGCAACCTGGAGCTGCTGCATGTCCTTGCCCAGGCCGGCTACGCACACGGCAATCTGCCCGAGGTCGGGGTGGTTGAGGAGTGGAGGAAGACGTTCATGGCCGTCTGGGAGCGGACCATCGACGATCTGGAGCCTTCGCCGGGCTTCAAGGAGGAGCGACGGTCGGTGCTGAACCGTACGTTCGACCAACTGATTGACGTCACCGCCCAGCGCAGGACGGCCGATCACGAAGGTTGAGTCCAGAGCACAGCTGCGCGCGTGGGCGTGAGCCCAACGTCAGGATGTGACGCCAGACCTGGACTCCCTCGCGAACGCACTCCATGTGAAGACTGACGATCTGCTGCAGGATTCGCCACAGCTCGCTCCTGGCCCTGTTTTGGGTTCGGCTTCCTGTGCGCGCCCTGCATGGTGATGATCAAGGTGTGGACCGCAGCTTCTTCAGCAGAAGTGCGTGCAGGTGGTCCCAGACGCCGGCCTCGTTCCAGGCCGCCAGGCGCCGCAGAAATGCGCCCTTCCTCGCCCCAGCACTGCGCCGACGGGCACCGGGAGCATGCTGGTGTGCCCGGCAGATGGTGGAGTCGACATTGACCTCCCAGAAGATCAGCCCGGCCGCATACCGTAGCGGGACCTGCCGTTCGAGTACGGACCGTGGCAGACGGTGTATGGACTGTTCCGGAGATGGCAGCGTCGGGGTGTGTGGGCCCGGCTGCTGACGTTGGCGCGGAGCGGTGTGTATGGGGTTGCACCTTCCGTAGCGGCATGTGGTCCGGTGGACTGACGTCCCGATGCCTCGAGGAAGGGTCCCTGCTCATGCATTCGTCTTTCACGCCACCCCGTAAGGTCAAGATCGGTGACGCGGCGGCCTTCGTCGGCAGCACGCCACGGGCGATTCGCCATTACCACGAGATCGGCCTGCTCCCCGAGCCTGAGCGGGGCGGCGATGACCGCCGCCGCTACGGGTACGAGGACATGATCCGCTTGCTGTGGATTCGCAAGATGGCCGACGCCGGAATCGCCCTGGACGACATCCGTGACGCCTTTACCACCGGCACGGCTTCCGCCGGTGCGGACAGCGGAGAAGGTATCGCGGGCATCCTGGAGCGGTTGGAGGAAACCCTCGCCGAGCAGGAGGCGGAATTGCGGCGGCAACGGACCGCCGTGCAGCGGATGCGCACCGAAGGCAGCCGGATGGGTCTGCTCTCCGACTTCGTCACCGAACGCCTCAAGAGCCTGCCCGAGGGCTCCCTGCGTCAGGCGGACCTGGACAGTCTGTTGGTCACTGAGCGGATCTTCGGCCCGCTCGGCGCGGCCGTCCAGGCCACCCGCTTCGTCGTCCTGGCCACGCATCCCACTCTGCGGGAGGATTCCGACCGCATCGACGACGCCGAGGAGGCACTCGATGACAGCGTCGCCGTCGATGATCCACGGGTGACTCAAGTGGCCGTCGAGCGGCACGCCTTCGAAAGCGCCCTGCAGGCCGCCATCGAGGCGTCCGGCCTGGGCAAGGACGACGATGCCCTCTTCGACGCCTGGGACACTGTGCACCCTGCCACCGCCGATGACGGCGAGGACGAGGCCGACCTCAGCTCCGGCAGGCGGGAGGCTGACACTATGAGCGTGTTCGAAGCCACCGGCAAGATGCCCTACGACTTCTCCCCAGCCCGCCTGCGCTGTATGGAACTGGCCGAAGAACTATCCGCCCAAGACTCACCCGCTGCCTAGAACACGGCCTAGGCGTCCGACGACAGGCATCTTGCGGCGGCTCAGCGATGCCGAAGCGGTCGATCTCTGATGCTGGGGGAGCGAGGAGCGAACCCGCCCCGGGCCCGACCCCGCCACCGCGCAAGCTCCATCTGATCTACCGCCTCCACATCACGCCCGACGTCCGCTCAGGCCTCGCCGAGCAGGAATGGGACCAACTGCCCGACGGCAGCCACGAGATCGGCGTGATCGAGTGGGTGGACTACCGCACGGCCGCCGACCTGCCCCTCTTCCCGCCCATGGGCCCCGCTCTGGCAGCCCTGCCCGACCCCCGCGCCGCCGTCGGTGACGCCGCACCGAGCCGGTCACCCCGCGTCCGCGGCCTCGCCGGGGGAGAGCCGGTGTTCCGGTGCGGCGAGGACCGTGTCGAGGAAGGTCCGCACGAGCGCGGTCACCTCGGACGCCGGCGGTCAACGCCTGGATGGCCGGCCACTTCCACGGCGAGGACGGCTGTTCCGGGTGCGACGGCAGCCGCGGCCCGGGCGGGCACGACTGGCAGGCCCGGAGGCGCGCCATCACCGAGATTCATCGCGGTGATTTGTACCCATCGCGAAGGTGTGGCGCGCCTACCGAGCCCGCCTGGATGGGCGGTGGGTTCACGCTTCCGGGTCGGCGAACGCGGGCCGCGTGCCGTATCGCCCGACCGCGTCCGGATCGAGGGACACTCCGAGTCCGGGGGTGGACGGGATGTCGAGGTATCCGTCGGCGTCGAGTTGCCAGCCGCCCGTGACCAGTTCGTCGACGTAGGCCGACCCGGTCTTGTATTCGACGAGGTCGGTGGAGACGAGCGCGGACGAGAGCTGCAGGTCGGCGGCGAGCCCGATGGCCGTGTTCCATCCGTGCGGGATCAGGCGGATGCCGAGGTCCTGGGCGTCCCACCCGATCCGGCGCGACTCGCTCAGGCCTCCGCCCTTCGTCGTGTCGGGCTGGACGATGTCGAAGGCGCGGCGGTGGAGGTAGGGGGCGAAGCTCTGCCTGCGGGTGAGTACCTCGCCTCCGCTGATGGGGACGGGTGAGGCTGCGCGCAGTTCCGCGAAACCTTCGAGGTCGTCCGGCGCGAGGGCCTCCTCGAACCAGGCGATGCCGTAGTCGGCGAGCATGCGCGCGGTGCGCTTCGCCCATGCCAGGTCGCCGGGGAAGAAGGCTTCGGAGCCGCCGGCGTCGACAGCGAGCAGGCGGTCGCCGATCGCGGCACGGGCGGCGGCGACGGTGCGTTCGTCGGTGGCGGCGTCCACCCGGCCGAACTTCCACCAGCCGATCTTGAAAGCCGTGTATCCCTGGTCCACGAGCTGGGTGAGGTTGTCCGTCATGGGTCCGGCCTCGTCCATGAGTACGGACGCGTAGGGGCGTACCCGGGTGCGGTGGCGTCCGCCGAGCAGCCGGCCGACCGGCTGGCCGAGCGCCTTGCCGGCGATGTCCCACAGGGCGATGTCGATGGCGCTCGTCGCGTGGGTGAGCGCGCCGCCCCGCCCCATCCAGAACGCGGTCTGGTGCAGTGTCTCGGTGATCCGCTCGACCTCGACGGGGTCCTGGCCGACGATGTGCGGGCGCAGGAGATCGATTGCTCCGCGGACGAGGTTCTCGGTGGTGAAGGCGCTCCCGATGCCGGTGACCCCTTCGTCGGTGTGGACGGCGACGAGCGTGTGCACGACGTCGTCCGGGCGCAGCTCGTTCGACCATCCGCCTTCGGGGGTCGCCCCTCGAAGGCCGCAGGTCTCGACTCTGGTGATACGCATGAGTGCCTCTCGTAACGGGTGCCATCGCCGCGGGCGCCGAGGAGGCGGCGGCTGTGCTCGGGACCGTACCCGACGACGAGAGAGGTTGTCGACAATCGACCATTGAGCTACAGTCGCCGAAACGGCTCAGAGTGCCGCACCATCCCCGGAGCATCCATGGACGACGAAGCCACTCCCTCGCCCCCACCGGGCCATGCGGCCCCGGGGGCACATTCACTGGAGTCGAACAGCTGGCCTCGGCACGGATCGTCGACAAAGTACGATCCTGCTACGCTCCGGCCATGTCTGGACTTCCGTCGCTTCCCGCGCTCCCCTCCGCCTCCCTCGCCTCCCGCCGCGAAACCGTGGCAGACGTCCTGCGCGAGGCCATCACCTCAGGACAACTCCAGGCGGGGCAGAAGCTCACCGAGTCGGGCGTCGCCGAGCAACTGGGGACCAGCCGGGCGCCGGTCCGTGAGGCATTGCGCCAGTTGGAACAGGAAGGCCTCGTGATCTCCTATCCCTACCGCGGGACGGAGGTGCTCGGCGTCTCTCAGGAGGAGATCGAGAACGTCCTCGTGCCAGTCCGCGTCTCCCTGGAGAGGTTCGCCTTCCGCAAGGCGATGCCCCGTCTGACTGACGCGGACTACGCCCACCTCGAGTCACTCGTTCGCAACATGGAGGCGGCGGCCGCCGCCTCCGACGCCGCGCTGCTCGCCGACGAGGACATCCGCTTCCACGAGGCGGTCGTGACCTTGTCGGGGCAACAGCACTGCCTGCAGATCTGGCGGTCCATCCAGCCCCGCGTGCGCGCCTACTTCCGTCGCGACGCGAACCACTACGCGGACGCGACCGTGGTCGCCAGTCAGCACCAGGAACTCGTCGACGCGCTTCGCGGGGGTGACGTGCAGGCGCTGGACCGTGCCGTCGCCGCCCACATCAACACACACTTCAGAGCCATTGAGGACTCCTCGGAATGACCAAAACCGTACTGATCACCGGTGGCGGAAGCGGCATCGGACGCGCCACCGGGCTCGAAGCGGCACGCCGCGGCTGGGCCGTCGCCATTCTCGACCGTGACGCCGGGAGCGCCGAGCGGGCGGCGGACGAAGCTCTGCTCGCCGGCGCCCGCGAGGTCTGGTCGGCCGCGTCGGACGTCACCAACGAACGCGAACTCGTCGACGCGTTCAGGGCGGCGAACACGGCGCTGGGCCCCGTGGACGCGGTGGCCGCGAGCGCGGGCATCGAGCTCAACTCGCCCCTGGCGCAGATGTCCCTCGACACCTGGCGCCGCGTTCTCGACGTGAACCTCACCGGCACCTTCCTGACCGTCCGCACAGCCGCCCGAGTCCTGCAGGACGCCGGGAGGCCGGGCTCCCTCGTGTGCGTGTCGTCCCCGTCTGCCTTCGTCGGTTTCGCCGGCGGCTCGAACAGCGCGTACGGGGCGTCCAAGGGCGGGGTCTCCGCGTTCGTCAGGGCGGCCGCCATCGATCTGGCCCCCCACGGCATCCGTGTCAACGCGGTCGTCCCCGGCGCCACCGACACACCCATGCTCTACTTCGGCCTCGACGGTGAGGCGCTCGAAACCGAGCGTGCGCGCCTGCGGGACGCGGCGGCACGGCAGATCCCGCTCGGGCGGATGGCCGATCCCGTCGAGGTCGCGCGTGCCGCCCTCTGGCTGCTCTCCGACGAAGCCTCGTACGTCACGGGCAGCCACTTGGTGTGCGACGGCGGCCTCATGGCCAAGAGCGCGAACGACTTCTGACCGGCAAGACCTCACGGAAAGAGAACTCACATGACGACCCAGGCCATCGGCACCACGACGTGGGTAGTCGCGGACGGCTACATCCCCCCGGGCAGCACCGGACCCGCCCCTGCGATGACCAGTCACGACAGCATCTGCATGCTCAATGCCGGCGACGACCCCGCACGCGTCGCCGTGGACGTCTTCTACACCGACAGGGAGCCGGTCGGGCCGTACGAACTCACCGTTCCCGCACGCCGTGCACACCATCAGCGGATCAACGACCTGCGCGGCCCTGAGCCGATACCCGCGGGGACCGACTACTGCCTGGTGATCCGGAGCGACCGGCCGATCGTCGTCCAGCACACCCGCCTCGACTCCCGGCAGGCGGAGAACGCCCTGATGTCCACCATCGCCTACCCCTCTGCCCTGTGACTGAGTTGGTCGACAATCTTCAATCGACAAGGATCTCTGATGTCCTCCTCCTGCCCCAGAGAGAGCGGCCACCTGACCCGCCGGGTGGCCTTGATCGCGGCGGCAGCCGCCGTCGGCGGCTTCCTCTTCGGATTCGACACCGCCGTGATCAACGGCGCCGTGAACGCTGTCGAGTCCAACTTCGGGCTTGACTCCGTGGGGCTTGGTGCCGTTGTCGCCGTCACGCTGCTGGGCGCCGCCCTCGGCTCGTTCAGCGCCGGCCGGCTCGCCGACCGCATCGGGCGCCCGCGCACCATGGCGGCCGCGGGAGCCGTCTTCCTCGTCGCCGCGATCGGTTCGGGACTCTCGCACAACGTCTGGGACCTGGGAATCTGGCGCCTGCTCACCGGCTACGGGGTCGGATTCGCGACGGTCATCGGTCCGCTCTACATCTCGGAGATCGCACCGGCCACTGTGCGCGGCCGACTCGCGTCCCTGCAGCAACTGGCGATCGTCGTCGGCATTTTCGCCGCTCTTGTCTCCGACAGCTCGGTCGCATTCGCGCTCGGCGGCGCGGACGCGCAGGTCTTCCTCGGCCTGCCCGCGTGGCGATGGATGTTCCTCGTCGGCGTCGTGCCGGCCCTCGTCTACCTGGCCGTCGCGTTCACCGTTCCCGAGTCGCCGCGGTTCCTCGTCGCGCACGGGCGGGTCCCCGAGGCCCGCGACGTGTTGCGCAAACTCCAGGACCTGACGGACGAAGAAGCCACCGCGCTGACCGACCGCATGGCCGCGACCGTGCGGGCCGACCGCCCCGCCCGCTTCCGGGACCTCCTCGACCGCCGACGCGTCCTCCTCCCCGTCGTCTGGGTGGGGATCGGGCTGGCGGCCCTTCAGGCCCTCGTCGGCGTGGACGTCATCTTCTACTACTCCACCTCCATGTGGCAGTCCGTCGGCTTCGACGAGTCGGCGGCGTTCGCCCTGTCGGTACTGAGTTCGCTCGTGAACGTGGCCGCGACGGTGGTCGCCATGCTCCTCATCGACAGGGTCGGCCGTCGCCGGCTGCTGCTCGCCGGATCAGCCGGCATGGTCGTCAGCCTCGTCGCCGTTGCGGTGGGATTCTCGACCGCCACCGTTGCCGCGGACGGCGAACCCGCTCTGTCCGCAGTCTGGGGACCGGTCGCTCTCGTCGGCGCGAACGTGTTCGTCGTCGCTTTCGCGGTCTCCTGGGGGCCGGCTGTCTGGGTCCTGCTCGGCGAGATGTTCCCCAACCGCATACGCGGGGTCGCCCTGTCGGTGTGCGCCGGCGCCAACTGGCTCGCGGGGGTCCTGCTCAACTTCTCGTTCCCGGCCTTGCGCAGCCTCTCTCTCGCGGGGAGCTACGCGGTCTACACGTTCATGGCCATGCTCTCGTGGCTCCTCGTGTACTTCTTCGTCACCGAGACGAAGGGGCGTTCACTGGAGGACATGCAGGAGGGCCCGACGCCGGTGACGAGCCCAAAGCTCCGAGCGTGAGCCGTCGACGGTCTGGAGACCCGGTCAGGCCGGGCGGCGGGGCGCGCCGGACGGCGCGCGATCAACGAAGGGGAGCCCCTCACGGTTCTGTCGCTGGAACCCGAGCGGTACGCATCCAGGTCCGGCCGCGCCCCGCCGGCACGCGGTGTGGGTCGAGAGCATGGTGCCCATCGGGGAGCACCTGGCAGATGGATGGTCACGACGTGGGGGTGGTTGAGCCGGGCCAGGGCCCGTGCCCCGCGCAGAACGCGCTCGCGCGAGACGTCCGACGCCTGCGCGTCCGACCGTACGGCCTTGAGTGCGACCTGCCGGTGCAGCACGGTGTCGCTCGCGACGAGTCTTGATCAAAGCGGTTGCCGGGGTGGCTCGTGCCCAACCGGTGGACGAGCCGCATGCGTGGTCCCGATCGAACGCCGACAAGGCTGACCTGGCCTTCCAGCAGTGCAGCGAGCCGACGGGCCTGCCTGGGGTCGGCGTCGCCCCATTGCCGGGCGGCACCGCGATCGACTCGGTCCTCGGCGGGGGTGTCCTGGCGTCGTCCGCCCGACCGGACCGGGCCCGTGAGGTCGTCGATCTCCTCGGATCCGACGCGGCGTCGGGGATCGCCCGTGCCAGGGGCATGCGGGCGGTCGGGCCGCGGGGCTGACCAGACGCCCGGGGGAACCAGCGGACCCGGGCTCCCGGGCGGTCGCCGTCCCGCCCTTATGACAACGGCATTGACGTGTTTCGGGCCGCCCGGTTTCATTGCTCGCACTTTCCCCACCCACACACCCAAGGCGGTGATCCCTTGGCATCGACGGAGAAGGCCACGGGCAGCGGTCCGAGAACCGGCGCGAGCGGCTCCCATCACTCCATGCACCGGTCCCTCGGCCTCCTCGACGGCGTGGCGATCGCCGCCTCCAGTACCGCCGCGACCAGCAGCATCGGGATCGGCCTGGGCCTGATGGCCGGTGTCGTCGGGCTGCACCTGCCCGCCATCATGCTGCTGGCGTTCCTGCCGGTGCTCGCCGTAGCCGGCGGCTACGGCCGGCTGAACACCGCCGAGCCGGACGCCGGCAGCAGCTACCGCTGGGTGGGCCGCACGCTCAACCCCTGGCTCGGCTTTCTCACCGGCTGGGTGAACACCGTCGGCACGGTGGTGTTCATGGCGTACACCACGACCGTCACCGGCTCGTCGATCGTTCAATTCCTCGACCTGGTGCACCTGCGCAGCGTCGCCGGCCTGCGGCTGGACGCTGACTCGACCGTCCAGTGCACCCTGATCGGTCTGGCCGTCCTGGTCGGCGCCGCGCTGGTCGCGATGCACGGGCTCGACCTGGCCGCGCGGCTCCAGAAGGCGCTGCTGGTGTTCGAGTACGCCGTGCTGCTGGGCTTTTGCGGGTACGGTCTGTTCGCCGGCGACCAGCCGTTCTCGCTCCAGTGGTACAACCCCTTCGCGATCCCGTCCCTTGAGGCGCTGGCTCAGGGCATGGTGCTCGCGGTGTTCTGCTACTGGGGCTTCGAGTCGGTGTTCAGCGTCGGCGAGGAGGTCCGCCACCCGCGCGACGCCTCCCGGGCCGGGACGGTCGCCCTGGTGGTGATGCTGCTGCTGTTCCTGCTCGCCGGCACCGCCTTCCAACGGGTGCTGCCGCTCGACGAGTTGGCGGACAACGGCGCGCACGGACTGACCTACTTCGGGGACCGGTTGGCCTCGCAGCCCCTGGCCGCGCTGCCGCTGATCGCGCTGATGTTCTCCGCGGTGGCCTCGCTGCAGTCCTCGGTGATCCCGACTGCCCGCGGCCTGTACGCGATGGGCCGCGACGGCGTGCTCGGCCCGGTCTGGACCCGCCTGCACCCCCGCCACCGGACGCCCGCCGCGGGCACCCTGCTGATCACCGGCGTCGCGGTCGCCCTGGCGCTGTGCGCGGTCGCCATCCCGACCGTCAACGACCTCATCTCCGCCGCCGTCAACGCGATCGGCATCATCGTCGCGCTGTACTACGCGCTCACCGCCGTCGCCGCCGCGGTCCGCTTCCGTCACCTGCTGCGCACCAGCCTCCTGGAGGGTCTGCGCGCGGTGGTCGGTCCGCTGTTCGGCGCCGCGACGCTGCTCGCCGTCGGCGGCTACCTCGCCTGGACCTTCTACGACTCCGCCGACCATTTCGAACTCGCCGCCGGCAACGGCTGGTTCGAACTCTCCGTGGTGATCCTGATGATCGTCAGCGGTCTGCCGGCAGCGGCCTGGGCCCGCTGGGGGCGCCGCTCACCGTACTTCCTCGGCGACATCCGCTAGTCGCGGACGCCTCGCATCACCCAGTACTACCCGAGAACGGAGCACCGCCCATGACCAAGGCCGATCTGGTCTTCACCCGAGGCCCCGTGCACACCGGCGACGCCGCCCGCACCCGCGCGAGCGCCCTGGCCGTGACCAGAGGGCGGATCACCGCCGTCGGGCACGACGAGGTGCACGAACTGATCGGGCCGGGAACCGAGGTCGTCGATCTCGCGGGAAAGCTGCTGCTTCCCGGTTTCCAGGATGCGCACATCCACGCCGTGGGCGGCGGCATCGAGCTGGCCGCCTGCGACCTCACCGGCACCGTGGGCGCCGCCGACTGCATGGCACGGATTCGCACCTACGCCGAGGCCCACCCCGACCAGGAGTGGATCACCGGCAGCGGCTGGTCGATGGAGAGCTTCGACGGCGGCCTGCCGACCCGGCAGCTGCTCGACACCGCTGTCCCCGACCGCCCGGTCTTTCTCACCAACCGCGACCACCACGGCGCGTGGGCCAACACCCGAGCCCTGGAGCTCGCGGGCCTCGACCGCGCCACCCGCGATCCAGCCGACGGCCGGATCGAACGGGAGCCGGACGGCACCCCCAGCGGCATGCTCCAAGAAGGCGCCACCGCCCTGGTCGCCCGGCTGATCCCGCCCGTGACCGCCGCCGACCGCCTCGACGGGCTGCTGCGCGCGCAGCGGCTGCTGCACTCGCTCGGCATTACCGGCTGGCAGGACGCCCTGCTCGGCGAGTTCAACGGCATGCCCGACCCCTCCCACGCGTACCTGGCCGCCGCCCGCTCCGGCGCGCTGACCGCCCGGGTGACCGGCGCGCTCTGGTGGGAGCGCGACCGAGGCGCCGAACAGGTCCCCGAACTTGTCGAACGTCGCGCGGAGTTGACGCACGGCAGGTTCCGGGCCGGCTCGGTGAAGATCATGCAGGACGGCATCGCGGAGAACTTCACCGCCGCCATGACCAGCCCCTACCTGGATGGCTGCGGCTGCGCCACCGCCAACTCCGGCCTCAGCTTCATCGATCCGCTCGCCCTGCGCGGCCACGTCACCGAACTCGACGCGCTGGGCTTCCAAGTGCACTTCCACGCGCTCGGCGACCGGGCGGTGCGCGAGGCGCTGGACGCGATCGAGGCCGCTCGCGCCGCCAACGGATGGCGCGACACTCGCCACCACCTCGCGCACCTCCAGGTGGTCCACCCGGACGACGTGCCGCGCTTCGCCCGGCTCGGCGCCGTCGCCAACATCCAGCCGCTGTGGGCAGCCCACGAGCCGCAGATGGACGAGCTGACCATCCCGTTCCTCGGTCCGGAGCGCGCCGCCCGGCAGTACCCGTTCGGCGCTCTCCAGCGGGCGGGCGCCACTCTGGCGGCGGGCAGCGACTGGCCGGTGAGCAGCCCGGACCCGCTGGCCGGCCTGCACGTGGCCGTCAACCGGCGCCGGCCCGACGCCGACGACGGCCGGGTCCTGCTGCCCGAGCAGCGGCTCGACCTCGCCTCCGCGATCGCCGTCTACACGGCCGGGTCGGCGTTCGTGAACGGCCACGACGACGCCGGCGTGCTCGCCCCCGGGCAGTTGGCCGATCTGGTCGTCCTCGACCGCGACATCCTCACCGGCCCGCCCGAGGAGATCGCCGCGGCCCGGGTGCTGCGGACGTACGTCGGCGGCGAACTGGTCCACGCCGCCGACTGATCCCACCCGTCGCCCCAAGCCGTCGGCGGCGAGCAGGTGCCCGGTGGCGGCGATGGGCGGGTGGGATCGGCGGTGCTGCGGAAGCAGCGGTAGACCGCGCCGGGATCGGCACCCAGCGCGGTGCCGAGCCGGCGGACGGTGAGCGTCGCCTCCGCACCGTCCTGCCCGACCAGCCCCGTAGCGCCGTGTCGACGATCAGTTCGTGGGAGAGCACCACTCCCTGCTTGGGCGGCCGCCGACGGCGCCGCCGGGGCTCGGGCACTACGCGTTCGCTCATCCCCCCAGCGCATGACAGCGCAATTGACGTAATGCAGATTCCTGACAGTTGAGGAGCCTTCCCTTGAGCTCGCTTTCCATCGACCGGGTGGACGGAGTGGCGGTCCTGACGCTCCGTCGCCCGGCCAAGCGCAACGCCCTCGACGACGCCACCGTGCTCGGCGTCGAGGAGTTCTTCCGCAAGCCGGGCGCGGACGTCCGCGCCGTCGTCCTGGACGCCGAGGGTGATCACTTCTCTGCCGGGCTCGACCTCGGCGAGCTGACCGAGCGCTGCGCCGAGGAGGCGCTGGAGCACTCGCTCATGTGGCACCGCGTCTTCGACACCATCGAGGGCGGGCGCGTCCCCGTGGTGGCCGCGCTCAGGGGCGCCGTGATCGGCGGCGGTCTGGAGCTGGCGGCCTGCGCGCACATCCGCGTGGCCGAGCCGTCCACCTTCTACGCGCTGCCCGAAGGACAGCGTGGACTCTTCGTAGGCGGTGGCGGCTCGGTCCGGATCCCCCGGCTGATCGGCGCACACCGGATGGCGGACATGATGCTCACCGGCCGCGTACTCGACGCCGCCGAGGGCCAGGCCGTCGGCCTCTCGCATTACCTGACCGAGGAGGGCGGGGCGCGCGCCAGGGCCCTGGAAATCGCGGAACGGATCGCGGCCAACGCCCCGCTGACCAACTTCGCCGTCCTCCAGGCACTCCCACGGATCGCCGAGGCCTCGCCCGCCGGCGGCCTGCTGCTCGAATCCCTCATGTCGGCCGTCGCGGCCGGCAGCCGCGACGCCCAAGAGCGGATGCGCGCGTTCCTCGAGGGCCGCGCCGCGAAGATCGCCGCCGGACAGGACTCGCACGGAAAGGGCGACCGATGAGCGAGATCCTCAGCACCCCCGGCCCGACGGTCAGGGACGAGTCGGAGATCGGCCGCTACCTCCGCTGGCTGGAGTCGGAGCGACAGCTGAGCTTCCCGGACTACGACAGCCTGTGGCAGTGGTCCGTCACCGATCTGGAGGGCTTCTGGTCCTCGGTCTGGGCCTTCTTCGACGTCCGCCCGCACACCCCGCCCACGGCGGTCCTGGGCCGCAGGTCGATGCCGGACACCGAGTGGTTCCCTGGCGCGACACTCAACTACGCCGAGCACGCTCTCGGCCGCGAGGAGGACCTCGACGCCGTCGCGCTGGTCGCCCGCTCCCAGACCCGGGCGCCGGTCGAGCTGACCTTCGGCGAACTCCGCGACCAGGTCGCCCGGGCCCGTGCCGGGCTGCTACGCCTCGGCGTCCGCAAGGGCGACCGGGTCGTCGCCTACCTGCCGAACATCCCGGAGACGCTGGTGGCCTTCCTCGCCACCGCGAGCATCGGCGCGGTCTGGGCGGCCTGCGCGCCGGAGTTCGGCCCGCGCAGCGTGGTGGACCGGTTCGCCCAGCTTGAACCGAAGGTGCTGCTGACCGTCGCCGGCTACCGCTACGGGGACCGCGACATCGACCGCCGCACCGAGGTGGCGGAGATCGTGTCCCGGCTGTCCACCGTGGAGCGGGTCGTCCACGTCCCGTACGGACCGAACGCACTCCCCGACGCGCTGGCCTGGACGGAGCTGCTGTCCGAGCCGGCCGAGCCGGCCTTCGAACCCGTGCCGTTCGACCATCCGCTGTTCGTGCTCTTCTCCTCCGGCACCACCGGCATCCCCAAGGCGATCGTCCACCGGCACGGCGGGATCCTCCTGGAGCACCTGAAGAACCACGCGCTGAGCTGGGACCTGAAGCCGGGTGACCGGATGCTCTGGTTCAGCACGACCGCCTGGATGCTGTGGAACAGCCTGGTCTCGGCGCTGCTCGTCCGCGCGTCAATCGTCATGATCGACGGCAATCCGGTCCACCCCGACCTGCGGGAGCAGTGGCGGATCGCGGAGGAGACGGGGGCGACGCTGATGGGCGCGAGCCCCGGCTATCTCATGGCCTGTCGCAAAGCCGGGATCCGGCCGGCCGAGGAGTTCGACCTGTCGCGGCTGCGGCAGCTCGGCGCGGCGGGCAGCCCGCTCGCCGCCGACGGTTTCCGCTGGGTGGCCGAGCAGTTCGGGGACCGGGTGCTCCTGAACGTCGGCTGCGGCGGTACCGACGTCTGTACCGGCATCCTCCAGGGCAGCCCGCTCCAGACCGTCCGTGCCGGAGAGATCTCCGGCCCCTGCCTCGGGGTCGCCGCGTACGCCTACGACAGCGAGGGCCGGCGGGTCGTCGGCGAGCTGGGCGAGCTGGTGATCACCGAGCCCATGCCGTCGATGCCCGTCGGCTTCTGGGGCGACGCCGACGGTTCCCGCTACCGGGCCGCGTACTTCGAGGAGTACCCGGGCGTGTGGCGGCACGGCGACTGGGTGCGGTTCGCGCCCGAGGGCCACTGCGTCGTCGCCGGACGCTCCGACGCCACCCTCAACCGGGGCGGGGTCCGGCTCGGCACCGCCGAGTTCTATGCCGTCGTCGAGGACCTGCCCGAGATCGAGGACAGTCTCGTCGTTCACATCGAGGACCCGGAGGGCGGCAACGGGGAGCTGCTGCTCTTCGTCGCGGGCCCCGTGCAGCTGGACGACGCCGTCCGTACGAGGATCGTCCGCGCGCTGCGGTCGGCGCTGTCGCCGCGGCACGTGCCGGACGTCATCGAGCGGGTGCCCGCCGTCCCGCGCAACCGCACCGGCAAGAAGCTGGAGGTGCCGGTCAAGCGGATCCTCCTCGGCGCGCGTCCCGAGTCTGTCGTCAGCACCGACGTCCTCGCCGATCCCCGTTCCCTGGCCCCCTTCGTCGCGTACGCCGCAGGGCGGCCCGCCGGCACCGGTCAAGGGAGCGCGTCGTGAGGGTCGCCGTCGTCGGCACCGGGGTCATCGGGGCTTCCTGGACCACGCTCTTCCTGACCCACGGGCACGAGGTCGTCGCGACCGATCCCGCACCCGCCGCGGAGGAGCGGCTCCGGGCGGCCGTCACCGCCGACCAGGGCCGGCTGTCGTTCACCCCGGACCTCGCCGAGGCCGTCGCGGACGCCGGCTTCGTCCAGGAGAACGGCCCGGAGCGTCTCGAGCTGAAGGACGACGTCTTCGCCGTCCTCGACGCCGCGTCCCCGCCGGCGACGATCCTGGCCAGCAGTTCCTCCGGCCTGCTGCCGTCGCGGATCCAGCAGGCCTGCGCAGCCCATCCCGAACGGGTCCTCGTGGGGCATCCGTTCAACCCGCCCCACCTCATCCCGCTGGTCGAGGTCGTGCCGGGCGAGCGGACCGGCGAGGCTGCCGTCGAAGCGGCCATGGGCTTCTACCGCGGCCTGGGCCGCCATCCGATCCGGCTGCGCCGGGAACTGCCCGGCCATGTCGCGAACCGGCTCCAGGCCGCGCTGTGGCGGGAGGCGTACTCCCTCGTCGAGCGCGGCGCGGCGAGCGTCGCCGACATCGACGCGGCCATCTCCCACGGTCCCGGCCTGCGCTGGGCGCTGCTCGGGCCCTTCCTCAACCAACACCTCTCGGGCGGTGAGGGCGGCATCGCGCACGTGCTGGAGCACCTCGGCCCACCCATGGAGGAGTGGTGGGCCGACCTCGGCTCACCGCGCCTCACGCCCGAGCTGACGCGCGCGATCGCCGAAGGCGTCAGCGACGAACTGGCCGGGACCGCGAAGGCCGACCTCGTGGCGGAACGCGATGCCCTCCTCTCCCTCCTCCTCGACGCCAAGAACCGGACCGACCACCTGTGAGTACACGGATGAACCCCGCCGAATCGATCGCCATCGACTTCCACGTCCACGTGGAGCAGGACGCCCACGGCCATCTCGCGCTCGACGCGGAGCTGATGGACGCCTCGGCCGCCTACTTCAAGTCCGGCCAGGACCGCACGCCGACTGTGGAGCGCCTGGCCGCGTACTACCGTGAGCGCCGCATGGCCGCCGTGATCTTCACGGTGGACGCCACCACGGGCCTTGGCCATCCCGCCCTGTCCAGCGAGGAGATCGCCGAGGCGGCGGCCGCCCACCGCGATGTCCTCATCCCGTTCGGCTCCATCGACCCGCACCGGCCGGACGCCGCCGCCCGGGCCCGCTCGCTCGTCCTCGACCACGGCGTCCGCGGCTTCAAGTTCCACCCGAGCCTCCAGGCGTTCGCCCCCAACGCCCGGCAGCACTACCCGCTCTACGAGGCGATCCAGGAACTGGGCGTCCCCGCCCTGTTCCACACCGGGCAGACCGGGATCGGCGCGGGCCTGCCCGGTGGGCGCGGTATCAAGCTGCGCTGGTCCGACCCGATGCTCCTGGACGACGTCGCCGCCGACTTCCCCGGCCTGACGATCGTTTTGGCGCACCCGTCGGTGCCCTGGCAGGACGAAGCGATCTCCGTCGCCACGCACAAGGCCAATGTGTACATCGACCTGTCAGGGTGGTCGCCGAAGTACTTCCCGCCGCAGCTCGTGAAGGCCGCCGGTTCCTTCCTCCGGCACAAGGTGCTGTTCGGCTCCGACTTTCCCGTCATCACGCCCGACCGCTGGCTGGCGGACTTCGCCACCCTCGACATCGAACCGGAGGTCCACCCCCTGATCCTCAAAGAGAACGCCGCCCGCGTCCTGGCCCTCTGACGACGCACGCGAGAGGCGATCGGGCGCGGTGGTTCACCTGCGCCCGTTCCCCTCATCGGCGACTCGACTGCACGGCCGGTGGTGCGGCGGGCGGCAGGGGAGTCTGCTCGGTGCTGCCCTGCGGGGCACGTTCGATGTTGTCCTCCGTCGCTGCCCCCCGGATTCCATCGGCGACACTTCGTGTGAAGTCGGCCGGGGACGGCTGGTTCGGCAGTTGGGCGGGCACCGTCGTGCCGTTCCTGCCGCCTGTCCGGTCGGCGAACAGCGCCACTGTCAGGGCGAGCCGGCCGTCGTACCCGGTGGTCCACAAGGTCCGGCGTGTGGTTCCACCGCCCGCCCCGCCGGTGAAGAAGTCACCGGTCGGTGGGTTCGCCGGGTCGGCGTGCCCGTCCAGCACGCGCCGCGCGCTGGGACGCGCCTGGTAGACGGTGCGGCCTGCTCGGGTGATGAGCGCGACGGTGTACGGAGCGGCGTATCTGCCGTCCGCGGCCAGCGTCGCGTAGGCGGACGCCAGGCTCACCGGAGTCGGCGCCGCGGACTTGAGCAGTGTGCGCAGCGGCTCCGCCGCCTTCATTCCACTGAACGGCTCCAGGGCGGTCCCCGCCTCCACGGCTCCGCTCACGGCGTCGTTGAACGGCCGGCGTGCGTAGTCGGAGCCTCCGTACAGCAGCCGTACCGCTCCGTCGCCGGGCACCATGCCGACGACGGCGGTGTGCACCCGGACGCCCTTGCGTGTAGGGGGGTTCTCAACCAGTTGGGCAGTGATGTCCTGCAGCGCCAGGTCGAAGGTGGTCCTCACGCTGTAGCCGCCGCTCGCGAGCTGGTCCTCGGTGATGCCGAGCCGGTCGGCGGCCTCCTTGGCGGCGACGTCGATCAGGTACTGCCGCTGGCCGTCCGTCCTGCCCGGCGGATAGAACCGGAACGCCGGGAACCGGGCCTGGGCACGCAGCCGTTTCGTGATGCTCCCGCTCGCGGCCATCGCGTCGAGCACCCACTCCCAGCGGCGCTTGAGCTTCGCGGTCACCTTCGGATCCGAACCCGCCTTCTCGTAGTACGACGGGATGTTGATGATGGACGCCAGTGCGGCGCCCTGCGCGAGGGTCAGGTTCTTGGCGTCCACGCCGAAGTAGTTGCGCGCGGCGGACTGGATGCCGGCGGCGCCCCGCCCGAAGTACACGGTGTTGAGGTAGCCCTGGAGGATCTCGTCCTTGCCGCGGGTGCGGTCCAGCTTGATCGCGATGAGCGCCTCGCGGGCCTTGCGGGACAACGAGTGCTCCGGGGTCAGCAGCGCGTTCTTCACGTACTGCTGGGTGATGGTGGAGCCGCCCTGCGGGGCACCGCCGGTCATCGTCGCGAGCGCAGCCCGTGCGACGGCCCGCGGTGAGACCCCGCTGTCGGTGCGGAAGGAGCGGTTCTCCGCGGCGATCACCGCGTCCTGCACATGCCGGGGGACCGCGGACAAGGGGACGTCCTGCCGGTCGGCCGGTCCGCGCCGGCCCAGATAGGCCCCGTCCGCGTCGAGGAAGACGGTGCTCTGGGCCACGGTCTCGGGGTGCGGCTGTGGAATGGGCGTCAGGTGGTACGCCACGACGGCCGCCGCGCACAGCACGGCGATCAGCGCGAGGAACGCGTAGCACAGCCGGCGAAGCCGCCGAGTCCGGGTGCGCCGGAGCCGGGTCCGTAGCGGAGCGCGCCCACGATCGCCAGCCACCTTCCCGGCCTGCGGCGCCGTTTCCCGCGGCCGGGACTTCTGCGTCTCCGTCCGGTTCATGTCCGCCCCCGCGTGCTCTTCGAGCCTGCCACGGCCTTGCCCGAGGCGTCGTACACCGTGACGCTCAGCCCGCCCATGCCCATGGAAAGGGTCATGTCTTTCACCGGCAGCGGTGCGCTCGTGTACCAAAGGCCCCACCCCGGGCTGCCCGCCAGGACGATCACCTTCGCGGTGAGGCTGCCGCCGCGGGTTCTGACCTCGACGCGGCTCGGATCGCCATGGAGGCCGCGGAAGAGACCTGACAGGAAGAAGCCTTGTCTCACGGTGTCCACCCGCATGGAGACGCCCGGTTCGTCGAGCGCGTGGTGGATGCCGCCCCCTGCCGCGGCCACGGGCGCCGACCAGTGCCCGTCGTCGGCCGACAGCCACACCTGCAGTCCGGGCCCGATGGTCACCCGCTCGCCCAGTGCGACGACACGGACCGGGCTCGTCGCCGAACCGGCACGGGCTCCGGCATCGGACGCTCCTGCCCGCGTACCGCCACCCTCGAGCCGATCGATGCAGAGGAGGGCGACGGGTGTGAGCAGTGCCGCGCAGGCGGCCGAAGCCACGGCGATACGGCGTCGCCCACTGGCGCGGCCCTGTGCCTGGAGGTCGTCCAGTGGCGCCGGGGAGGGGACGAGCTCACCGACTGCACGGGCGTACGCCTCGCGCAGTTGCTCGGTGGCGGTGCCGGAGTCCGGGCCGGCCGCCCGCAGTCCGTGCCGGGCCTGGGCACGCACCGTGCCCGGCGAGCAGCCCAGCACCTGGGCGATCTCCGCGTCCGCCAGCCCCTCCCGGATGCGCAGTACCAGAACGGCCCGCCGCCGCGCGGTCCGCCGCCCGCGCCGCCAGGGACGCAGGTATCCCCGCAGCAGACAACGCAGCACGTGGAAGTCCACGTCGTCGCGTGGGACGCGGCGCCATCGCGCGCACATCCGCACCAGCGTGGTGCGCACCAGTTCCTCCGCCGCGCCGGGGTCGTCGGTGAGCAGCCGAGCGGTCGCGACCAGCCGGGGCCAGTGAGTGCGGGCGTACGCGGCGAAGTCATGGCCCGCGGGGAGCACGTCGTGGGTGGGTGGCACGTGGGTGGTCCTTCGGATGGGGAACTCGGGCACGGGTGGATGAGGTCTGGGAAACTTCTGCCTGGCGGTCCAGGCCGGCCGGGGGCCGCGGCGTGACCGACTGCGTGTCGGTGGAGGTCCTCGACCGCGCGGCCCCCGGCCGGACCGTGAACGACGACGTGCTGCAACGATCGCGCCGCCCCAGGTTTCAGCGGGCGGCGCACGTCACGATGCGGTCAGAACCGCCAGGACGGGCTGTTCACGATGTCCAGCAGCGCGTCGGTGTCCAGCGGCACCTGCTTCGTCGGCCGATCCGTCCACTGCTGAAGGGCCACGGTCCGTCCGTCCTTGCGTTCCACCCGTACGTACTGGGACTCACGGCCGTCGGCGGGGAACCTCATGGTCAGCGACTCCGCCCGTGCGCCATCGGCGAGTTCGACCGTCTCGCAGTGCTCCCTCGGCATGACGTCCTGCGGCGTCGTCCCGTCCCTGTGCGTGATCTTCGGCAGCGGGATCTTCGCGCAGAACGGCACGTGGGACTCCTTGGCCGTGTACCCCACGCTGCCGATGAACGTGACCTTCTGGCCGCCGTTGTCCCATGTCACGCGGAAGGTCCGGCCCTTGATGTCACCGTCATGAGTGGTCGTCCGACCCTCGGGGAGCAGTGTGGCGAGGGTGTCGGCAAGCCGCTTGCTGCTCCAGCGTGTCGCGTGCTCGACCCCGGGGCCGAAGCTGTCGGGCCGCAACGAGCGAGCCTCGTCGGTGCCCATACCGGCCGGCACCAGCGGGCCGAGGAGCGGGTCGGCGGCGGACACGTTCGCGGCGGGACCGGCACCAGGCGCGGCCAGGGCCAGTACGGCGACCACCGCCGCGGAGGTGACGCCCGCGCCGGTGAGCGCGAGACGCCGCCGGGTCTTGGTGCGCCGTCCGGCCGCGACCACGGAGTCCACGGTGGTCCGTACGGGTGGCTCCTCGCCGATCCCGGCCTGCAGCAGGTTCCTGACATCCTGATTGCTCATGGCAGAGTGACCTTCTCTTGGGTGTGGTGGGTGGACCGGGCGAGCGTCCCGAGCGCGTCGGGACGGTGGTCGTCGCCCAGGAGGGCCCGCAGACGGGCCAGTGCCCGAGCCGTGTGGCTCTTCACGGTGCCGACGGAGCAGCCCATGGCCGCGGCCGTCGCGGCGATGTCGAGGTCGGCCCAGTAGCGCAGGACCACCACGGCACGCTGGCGTGCTGGCAGGTCGTCCAGTGCCGCCCGTACCCGGAGTTCGAGCGCCGGGTCCGCGGCGGGCACGGCATGGTCGGGAAGATCCCGGGCGGGGTACTCCCGCCGCCAGCGCCGCCGTGAATGGTCGATGCAGGCCCGGGTGAGCACGCGGTGGGCGTACGCCTCCAGGTTCTGTATCCGTCGCCGTCGTCCCCACACGGTATAGAGCTTGGTCAACGCCGTCTGTGTGATGTCCTCGGCGTGGTGCCAGTCCCCGCACATCAGGTATGCGGTGCGTCGCAGATGCGGCAACCGCTCCTCGGCGAAACCACGGAACTCTTCCAGATCCCCGGTGCGCAACACATGCCCTCCTTTCGTCTCTGACCACACCGACGGAGCGGACCGGCCGGAAGGATGTCACGGGGCGCCGAAAACTTTTCGCGCGTACTCCCCGGGCACCCGGTGACCTCCCCGCGGCCTCACGCCGCCGTTCCGGCCGACGGCATGTGAGCAGGCGGCCATGCGCCCGCGCCCGTCGGCTACCTGCGCATGCCGGAGCGCCGCGGGGACCGCATCATCGAGAGGATGCGTGTGCGAGGCATAGGGGAGTCGGGCCCCGGAGCGCCGCCGTGCTGTCGCCGAGGCGGGGGAGCGCCCTTACCGCCCTTGGCCAAGGAGGAACAGGGCTGCGTTGATCCATGGCCCGGGGAACCTTCTCGGATCCCGTCTCGGTCTGAACGGTCCCGCCGAATCAAGTGAGGAAGCTGGAGGGAAATGTTGTGGTGACGCATGGCTGTCGTCAGGAACCACAGCCCCGGTGATCGTTGACCGGTCGTCAGCGCGGCCGGCAGCAGCATCAGGCGCCGGCCCGACTGTCCGGTCGTCAGTCCCGCTGCCGTTCGATTCGAACCTGCTCGAATAGTGGCGCGAGACCTCGCGATGACGGACCTGATCGACGCAGGCTGTAACGGCCGAGCAATCACATAGGCCAACCGCCGGCCAGTACGACTCGTTGCGCTGTGAACCGCAGGGGAGGATACCCAGTGCGCCGTCGCCACAAAGCCGCCGTCGCAGTAGCGGTCATCGTGACAACAGTCGGAGTGATGGGCCTCACGCACACACGGTCCCAGACCTTGCCGCAGCGACCTCACGCACTCAGCGAGGAAGAGAAGGACCTGCTGCACGAGGCCGAAGAGACGCTGACCCGTTCCTGCATGGCGGGCAAGGGCTTCAGAACCTGGGTGGTGCCCCGGCAGCCAGTGCCCGACGACCGGGATTTCCCCTACGTCGTCGATGACGTGGAGTGGGCATCCAGGCATGGATACGGAAGCGACATCCTCGCTCGGCGAGCCGAGGTGCGCGCCTCCGACCCGAACCGGAACTACTTCGCCGGTCTGACACCGGCGGAGCGACAGCGCGCGCTGGACGCACTCCACGGAGAAAGGACCGGGAAGCGCGTCTCGGTCCGATCCCCGAACGGCACGACGGTCAGCCGTGTGGACGGCGGGTGCGCCGCAGATGCCCAGAAGAAGCTCTACGGGGACCTCGAGACATGGTTCCGGGTGCTGACCGTCACGGATGCTCTCAGAACGCTGCGTAGCAGCATGACCACCGGCAACGCCGAGTTCGCGAGCTCGGTCAAGGACTGGTCCGCGTGCATGCGCGCTCGTGGACTCCCCTACAAGACCCCGCAGGAGGCTCGTGGCGCATTCTTGAACCCGGATCGCCAGATCAGCCGGAAGAGCGAAATACGCGCAGCGGTCACCGAGGCACGCTGCGCGGCGAGTTCCGGTCTCTCCCGCACCGTTCACCGTCTCGACACGCAGTACGACAAGCAGCTGCGCCACCAGTATGCAGATGAGGTGCGACACAGGCTCAGGTTGGAGAACGAAGCGCTTCCGCACGCCCGAGCCGCTGTCCGTACCTCGTGACGGACCGGCATGGCAACCGACCAGGGAACAGGACACCATGAAGAAGATCAGCATTGCCTTGACCACCCTCACGCTCGCGGCCATGGCCGCGACCGCACCCACCGCCTCCGCACAGCCCGAGCCGTCGTCGGCGGCTCCGAAGGGCGCCGTGGCCGCTGCTGCCGACGGCTACCTGTACGCGTGGGACGGCTTCGCTCGTGGCGGAGCCCAGTGCCGCTGGCAGCTGGACGACGCCGACTGGGGCACCTGCTCCGGCATCAGCATGAGAAACCGGGCGAGCTCTCTCGAGAACCGCGGCTACGCCGGCGCCTACGAGGACGTCGACCTGTTCTACAGCCCCTCCTGGGGAGGTTCCAGGAACTGCCTGCCCAACGGCTACTACCTCGACAACCTCACGGGCATCTACTTCCTGTGGGACGGCAAGGCCGGCCAGGGGCAGACGATGAACAACAACATCGCCAGTCACCGCTGGACCAACAACTGCTGACGGGCCCGACAGAGCCCTCACCCTCGCAGCGAGCAGAGCTCACCGACATGTGAGCGACGAAGCCGCCGTCCTCAGGGGCGTGTCGCGTGGGGGCTTCCCGACCGCGCGGGCGAACGGCCGCTGGCACGTGAAGGCAGGGCCGCCAGTCTGCCCTGCGCCTGGCCTGTGGGACGAGGCGGCGGGCCGGGTGTGACCCGGCCCGCCACCTCGTGCCTTTGCACTGCCGGCTTCACCACCGGGCGGCGGCTCCCTGCGTCACTGATCCCCATGATCGTGGCGGCGGCCGGCGCCAGGTCCTTGAAAACGGTCACCGGGGCTCCACGGGCCGCTTTGGATGGGGTGCCAGCGCACCTTGAGAGTGCGCCAACGAGGTTGGGGACACGGCGGTTTGGTCGTCCCGGGTGGTGGCAGGAGGGCTTGTGGGCGCACCGCGTTCCCGTCACCCTTCAGTTGAGCTGCTCGGCCAGTCCGACGATGATGCCCTCGGGGCCGCGGACATAACAGAGGCGGTAGGTGTCCTCGTACTGTGCCAACTCGCCGACCAGTTCGGCGCCGTGAGTGCCCAGGCGGGCAACGGTGTCCTCGATGTCGTCGACGGCGAACATGACGCGGTGCGTGCCCAGAATGTTGTGCGGCCTGTCGCGCGGCCCGGCGCCGAGTGCTGCGGGGCTGCGGTACTTCGCCAGCTCAAGCCGGCTGTGACCGTCCGGAGTCCGGAGCATCGCGATGTCACAACGGACGCCGTCGAGCCCGGTGCACTGGTCGGCGACGAGCCCCTCGATCTCCGTCCTGCCCTCCAGCTCCATACCGAGTTCCACGAAGAACGCGATGGCGGCCTCCATGTCCTCGACGACGATGCCGACGTTGTCCATCCGCTGAATCGCCATGTTGGTTTCTCCATCTTCCGCCGTGCGGCCGGTGGTGGCCGCTGTTGCCCCTGGGACGGAGCCGGTGGCACGTGTTCGACATCCTGCCCGACGAATCTCGGCGAGCGGCCTTCGCCACGCAAAGCACCGGCGCGGTGCCCGCAAGCACGCTCGCGCCGCCGTCGCCGCGAAGATCGATGACGCAGTGCGGCAGCGGTGGCAGCCCCTGGTGCGCAGGCACCGGCAGCGCCAGGCAGCCGCCACGGGCGGCGTCAGGGTGGCGACCCGCGCGAGCTGGCCCGAGAGTGCGGAACGTGAGCTCTTGTGGCGACTGGGCCGCGGGTGCGGGCACAGGTGTGAGTTCGGCGGCCTCGCCGGTCCACCGGGGCCCAGTGGTCGGAGGCGTCGTGGGCGGGGATGAAGCGCCCCTCGGGATCGTTCGGGGCGAACACCCGCATAGTGGTCTCGGCGGTGGTCTTCAGGGTCCAAGCGGGCTCGGCGTGGCTGCCGGCGTAAGTCACCTCGGCCGTGAGGCGCCAGGTGAGCAGGCGTCGGTCCTCCGTGTGCGGGGCGACGACCACCCGCCGGGTCTCGCCCACGGGTACGGTCAGCGGCAGCGCGGAGCTCGGATTGAGCGGGCGTCCCGTGTCGCCGACGGCAGTCCGGACGACGGGCGGTGTCTCGTCCGAGAGGATCTCGTGGTCCGGCATCAGCATCGGCTGGTAGTTCTCCAGGCCGCGGCGTCGGGCGTCGGCCAGGTCCTCGGCGAAGGAGAGGGAGGGGCCGGGCAGGGGAGCGACCACCACTCCGTCGGGCCGGAACTCCTCGCGGGAGACGACCTCGGCGCGCAGTGCGCGCGGGACCACGGGGACCGTACCGTCGGCCAGCAGATCGACATACACGTTGTGGCCGGAGCAGGGGATGTCCAGTGGCTCGGGGCCGACCTCGGAGCTGGGCAGCAGTCGCACGCTGATGTGTGTCAGTCCGAGCACGCGGGTGGCGAACCGGATGCCGTCGTCGGGTGCGGTGGCGCCGGACGGACTGCGGGTGGGCGGCATCAGCGCACGCTCCATTCCGTGCCGCGGGACGGCCTGGCCATCGTGCGGAAGGGGTGTCCCGCAAGGTCGATCAGCGTCGTCCCCTGTCGGTCCTCGCAGATCCAGTTGAGCTCCAACGTCCAGGCGACGTAGAAGCGTTCGGCGACGACGAGCAGCTCGAAGACCTCGGGATCGTCCGGGCTCACCCTGTACGAGAAAGGGGCCCGTCGTCGGCTCGGGGCTTGAGGCGGGGAGGGTCGGTGTCGAGGAGGACGGTGTAGCCGCGGGGCGAGACGACTCCGGCGTGCGGCATGAGGTACCCGCGCGGGCGATGCCGTTCGAGCACGACCGGGCGCAGGGCGCTCAGTACGACCGTCCTGCCCGCGCCGGGCAGATCGACCAGGGCGTACCGGTCGCCGTGCACGTGCGGAGAGCCGACTGCGGGCCGGTGGCGCACGGCCGCGCGTGGTGGTGGCCGACGGGCTCGGGGCGGGGGTACGTCGTCTCTCGAGGGCGAAGGCCGCAGGGACCCGTACGGATTTCGATGGTCAGGCATGAATGGCTTCATCATCTTCCATTCCCAGGGGCCCGGCTGCCAGCATCGGCGCACCGCCACCCCGTTGAGGGAGAAATCAGATGAAGCGTCCCCTTTCCTTGCGCTGTCTTGCAGCCCTGGCCGTGGTCGCCCTCGCGGCCACCGCCTGCGGGCGTTCCGGCCGGGGCGATGCCCCGTCCAGCAGTTCCTCCAGGGCTTCCGACTCCCGGTCGGCCGCCGAGATGCTCCCCGAGCCGTACCGGAAGAAGGGGGTGCTCACGGTGGCCACCGCGGTGGGATACCCGCCGATGGAGATGTACAAGCCGGGAACCACCGAGCTCACCGGTGTCGACCCCGCTCTGGCAGAGGCCATCGCGGGCCGGCTGAAACTCCGGGTGGAACTCACCAACGCCGCGTTCGACGGGCTGATACCCGGACTCGAGTCCGGCCGCTTCGACCTGGTCATGTCGTCCATGACGGACAGCGCCCAGCGGCGGCGGGCGGTCGACTTCGTCGACTACTTCCGCACCGGCGGCGTCATCATGACGAAGAAGGGCAATCCGCAGGGCATCGCCTCGCTCGCGGACCTGTGCGGCAAGAACGTCGTCCTCGCCAAGGGCAGCTCCAACCTCCGCATCGGCGAGGAGCAGAATGCCGAGTGCGAGGAGAAGATGCGGATCTCGCAGAGCGAGGACGCCCCGACCGGGCTGCTGCAACTGGACAGCGGACGCGCCGTCGCGACGATCGTCGACTACCCCGTCGCCAGGATGTTCTCCGAGAAGAAGAGCGGAGCGTACGAGGTGCTGCCGAAGCAGTACGGCACCGCTCCGTGGGGCATCGCGGTCTCCAAGAGCCAGACCGGACTGCGCGACGCGGTCCGCACGGCACTCCAGGAGCTCATCGACAGCGGTGAGTACCGCAAGATCCTCGACACCTGGGACGTCGGCGACAGCGCCGTCACCGAGGCCACGGTCAACGACGGGCAGTGAGACCGGACATGACGTACCAGAAGACATCCGCCGCGCCCGTGGACGACGCGGCCGCGCCCGACGACGAACTCGCCCTACGGCTCAGCCGCCGCCCCCGGCCGGGGCGCTGGCTGGCGGTGCTGGCCGCCGCGCTGTTCGCGGTGTGGATGGCGTACACCGTCATCGTCAACCCCCATCTGCACTGGGACATCGTCGCCCAGTACCAGTTCGACGCGGTGATCCTCCGCGGTCTGTGGGTGACGGTCCAGCTCACCCTTGTCTCGATGGCCGTCGGCGTCGTCATCGGCGTGGTCGTGGCGGTGATGCAGCTCTCCGACAGCCCGGTGCTGCGGTTCACGGCCGGTGCGTACACCTGGTTCTTCCGGGGCACCCCGTTGCTGGTCCAGCTCATCTTCTGGTTCAACCTGGCCCTGCTGTTCCCGGTGATCAGCATCGGTGTGCCGTTCGACGGGCCGAAGCTGATCAGCTGGCAGTCGAACCAGGTCATCACCGGTTTCGTGGCGGCCCTGCTCGGGCTCTCCATCAACGAGGGCGCCTACATGGCCGAGATCGTCCGGGCAGGCATCGGGAGCGTGGACCCCGGACAGCGCGAGGCGGGAGCCTCCCTCGGGATGTCGAACCGCCAGATCCTGTTCCGGGTCGTCCTGCCGCAGGCGATGCGGGTCATCGTCCCGCCTTTCGGCAACCAGTTCATCTCCATGCTCAAGACGACCTCGCTGGTGTCGGTCATCGCGGGCTCCGACCTGATGACCGTCTCCCAGCACCTCTACCTCGCCAACTTCGAGGTGGTGGCGCTGCTGCTGGTGGCCTCCTTCTGGTACCTGGCGCTCACCACGCTCGCCAGCATCGGACAACACGCGGTCGAACGCCGCTACAGCCCGGGGTCCGCCCCGTCACTGCGACGCAGGATCTTCGCCGATCTGCGGCCCGGACGCACCACCGGGAAGGGAGCGACAGCATGAGCGACGTGGTCCTGCGGGCCCGAGGGGTCCGCAAGAGCTTCGGTGACACCGAGGTGCTGAAGGGCATCGACCTCGACGTCCGCAGCGGTGAGGTGCTGTGCGTGATCGGCCCCTCCGGCTCCGGCAAGTCGACACTGCTGCGCTGCTTCAACCATCTCGAAGGCATCGACGCCGGACGGGTGTGGATGGACGGCGAACTGATCGGTTACGAGCAGCACGGCCCGTCCGGCCGGGTCCTGCGCGAGCGGCGCCCGCGCGACGTGCGGCGCCAGCGCGAGCGCATCGGCATGGTGTTCCAGCGCTTCCACCTCTTCCCGCACCGCACGGCGTTGCAGAACGTGATGGAGGCGCCGGTCGCCGTGCAGAGGCGCCCGCGCGCCCAGGCCGCGAAGCGGGCACGGGAACTGCTGACCGAGGTCGGCCTCGCGGACCGGGCGGACCACTATCCGGCCCAGTTGTCGGGTGGCCAGCAGCAGCGGGTGGCGATCGCCCGTGCGCTGGCCATGGAGCCCGCCCTGATGCTGTTCGACGAGCCGACCTCCGCCCTCGACCCCGAACTCGTCGGCGAAGTGCTGGGCGTCATGCGCGACCTGGCCCGCCGGGGCATGACCATGGTCGTGGTCACGCACGAGATGGGCTTCGCGCGCGAGGTCGCCGACCGGGTTCTGTTCATGGACCGCGGTGCCGTTGTCGAGTCCGGCAGCCCGGACCTCCTGTTCACCGCCCCGCGCCACGCGCGCACCCGCGCCTTCCTGTCGACGGTGCTGTGATGGGCCGCCCCCTGGATCTGCTGCTGCGGGGCGGACTGCTCGTCGACGGCTCCGGCGCGCCCGCCCGGGAGGCGGATGTCGCAGTGGCGGACGGGCGGATCGCCGTGCTCGCGCCGGGCGTCCCGGCCGCGGCGGCCGAGGTCCTGGACGTGTCCGGCCGGGTCGTCGCCCCCGGCTTCATCGACGTGCACACCCATTCCGACGCCCTGGCCGCGCCGCTCGACCGATGGCCGGGACCCGCCCCGGAACTGCTCCTGGCCCCGCTGCTCCAGGGCGTCACCACGGAGATCTGCGGCAACTGCGGGACCAGTCTGTTCCCGTCGCTGCCCAAGCGGCTGCCCGCGCTGGCGGACCATCTGCGGGTGACGTTCGGGATCGGTCCCGTCCGTCCCGCGGAGGACTTCGACGCGTTCGCCGCCGGACAGGACCCGGCGCTGCGGCACAACCACATCGCCTCGCTGGTCGGGCACGGCACGCTACGCGCCGGGGTGATGGGCTTCGCGGACCGGGCGCCCCGGCCCGACGAACTGGACGCCATGTGCGCGCTGCTCGATCGGGCGCTGACTCAGGGCGCGGCGGGACTGTCCACCGGTCTGATCTACCCGCCCGGCACCTACGCGGCCACTGACGAGATCGTCGCCCTGGCCTCGGTCGCCGCCCGCCACGGAAAGCCCTATGTCACCCATCTGCGCGACGAGATGGCGCAGGTGGAAACGGCTCTGGAGGAGGCGCTGGAGATCGCGGCGCGTTCCGGCGCCGCGCTCCAGGTCTCCCACCACAAGACCGCGGGCCGGCACGCCTGGGGTGCCACACTGCGCACCCTGCCCCGGCTGGAGCGGGCCCGGGCCGAGGGCGTGGACGTGCTGTGCGACGTGTACCCGTACACCGCGGGCAGCACGGTGCTGCACGCGATGCTGCCGCCGTGGGTGAGCGAGGGCGGGATCGGGGCGCTGCTGGACCGGCTGCGCCGCGGCGACGTCCGCGACCGCATCCGAGCGGACATCGCCACGGGCCTCGCGGGGTGGGAGAACACCGTGGGCAACGGCGGCTGGGACCTCATCACGGTGGCGTCCGCGCGCACCCGCCCGGCCGCCGAGGGGCGCCGGATCGCCGACCTCGCCGCCGAGAGCGGCGTCGCCCCGGTCGACTACGTGTGCGATCTGCTGCTGGCGGAACGGGGCGAGGTGACCATCATCAGCCACTCCATGCGCGAGGACGACGTCCGGCGGGTGCTGGCCGGCCCCCTGTCGATGATCGGCTCGGACGGGGTGCCCAAGCCCGGCCGCCCGCACCCGCGTTGGGCGGGGAGCTTCGCCCGCGTGCTCGGTCACTACGCCCGCGACGAGCGGCTGCTGCCGCTGGAGCGGGCCGTGCACAAGATGTCGGGGCTGCCTGCCCGGAGGTTCGGCCTCGCCGGTCGCGGTGTGGTCCGTGACGGGGCCGTGGCGGACCTGGTGGTGTTCGACCCGGGGGCCGTGCGCGACCGTGCCACGTTCGAGCGTCCGCTGATGGCGCCCGAGGGCATCTGTACCGTCGTGGTGGCGGGACGGGTCGCGGTCAGGGACGGCAGTGCGACCGCCGCGCGGGCGGGGGAGGTGGTGAGGGTCCGATGAGTCTTTCCCAGGTGGCCGCGGCGGCGCGGCGGTCGGCGGCGCTGCCGCTCACTTTGGCCGTCTGCGCCGTCGACGTGGACGGTGGCGGCGCGGTGGGTGTCGACGACGACGTGGTGCTGCCGGTCGCGTCGGCCTCCAAGCTGCTGTTGCTCGCGGAGGTGTCCCGCCGTCTGGACGACGGGGAACTGTCGCCCGATCGGATCGTCGAGATTCTCGACGAGGACCGCGCGGACGGCACGGGGCTGCTGCGGCGGATGAGCAGGGACGGCTGGAGTGTGGAGGACCTGGCCTGGTTGACCGCGTCGGTCAGCGACAACACCGCGACCAACGCCCTGCTGCGCGTGGTGGGGCGTGAGTCCACGGCCCGGCTGGCGCGAAGGCTCGGGCTGGAGCGTCTCGTGCTCCACGACAAGGTCCGCGACGTGAGGGGCCCGGACGTGCCGCCCGTCTTCGCCACCGGCACCGCGAGGGACCTGGCGCGGCTGGTGACGCACGCGGCGCGCGGCACGATGGTCTCCCCGGCGGCCTCCCTGCGGCTGTTGGGGTGGATGCGCGCCAACACGGACCACGGGCTGGTCCCGGCCCTGGTGGACCATGCCCCCTACGCGCCTGGTTTCCCGGAGCCGTTGCCGGGCGGCCTGCTGGTGGCCAACAAGACCGGCACCGACACGGGGGTCCGCGCCGACGCCGGGCTCGTCGTCGGGGCCCGGCGGCTCGCGTACGCGGTGGTGGCGCACTGGGACACGGCGCTGGGGCCGGGCGCCGAGCGGGCCGCGGTGCACGCCGTGCGGGATGTCGGCCGCACCCTCGCGGCCTGCGCCGACCGCCCGGCCCCCTGACGGGGCGGAGACGTCCTGAGGGCTGCCGGGCAAGTCCTCAGGACCACTGCATCTCCAGCAGCGACCTGATCTCCTCGGCCGCCGACCTCAGTTCCGCGAGGAAGATCCGCAGCAGCGGGTTGCGGTTGGTGGGCCGTGTCGCGACACCGATCCGCCGGTGCAGGCGGGGGTGGTCCAGCCGGCAGACGTGGACGCCCGTGCTGTCGCCGAGGCCGAGGGCCGGGACGAGCGCGATGCCCATCCCGGCCCGGGCCAGGTTGACCGTGACCTGGTAGTGGTCGGTGCGGCAGCGGATCCGGGGACGGAACCCTTCGGTGGCGCAGGCGCGTTCCAGGACCGGTTCGCCGGTACGGCCGCCGTGCGTCCCGATCCAGGTCTCCCCCTCCAGGGCGGCGAGCCGGACGGTGGGGCGGCGGCCGAAGCGGTGGCCCAGCGGGAGGACCACCAGGTGGGGTTCGTCGAAGAACATCTCGACGTCGACGCCCGCGTGCCGGCACCAGGGATCCAGCGGGTGTTCGAAGACAACGGCCGCGTCCAGCCGGCCGGCCTCCAGATCGGGCACCGTCTCGTGCGGCTGTCCGAGAATCAGCTCCAGTTCGACGTGGGGCCGCTCGGCGGCGAAGGCGGACAGCGCCCTCGGCAGCAGTTCCAGGCCCGAGGAGGCGAAGAAGCCGACACGCAGGACGCCGGCCTCGCCCTCGGCATGCGCGCGCAGGTCGTCCTGCGCGACGGCCATCAGGTCGGCCACGGCCTGCGCGTGCTCGGCCAGACGCGCCCCGGCGGCCGTCAGCCGCAGGCTCTGCGGCTGACGTTCCACCAGGGCGGTCCCGACCTCCTGTTCCAGCCGGGCGAGCTGGTGCGAGACGGCGGACGGGCTCAGGTGCAGGGCCCGGCCCGCGGCCACGATGGTCCCCGTGCGGGCTATCTCCAGCAGGACGAGCAGTCGGGCGCTGTTCAGCATCGGCTCACACTAGGCCGTACCGGCGCGGAACGCCTCCAGGGACCCCGCGGGTTCGTCGACGTCCAGGCGCAGCAGGTCCCGCTCGGTCTCGCGGCGCACCACGGTGCGCACCGCGGCGTCGCGGACGAAAACGACCGCGGGGCGCGGCAGCTTGTTGTAGTTGGACGCCATGGCGTATCCGTAGGCGCCGGTGACCGGCGTGGCCAGGACGTCCCCGACCACCGTCCCTGCGGGCAGGGCGGCGTCGTCGACGATCACGTCGCCGCTCTCGCAGTGCTTGCCGACCAGCCGCGCCCGCCAGGGCCGCGGCGCGTGCGGACTGCGCGGCAGGAACACCTCGTAGCGGCTGCCGTACAGGGCGGGGCGTAGGTTGTCGCTCATCCCGCCGTCGACGCCGACGTAGGTGCGCACGCCCTCGATCCGTTTGATGGTGCCGACCCGGTACAGGGTCAGCCCGGCGCGGGCGGCTATGGACCGCCCGGGCTCCACCGCGACCTCGCCGTGCCAGCCCGCCTTCCGGACGGCGCGGCGCACCCCGGCGGCCCAGTCGGCGAACGAGGGCGCGCTCTGACCCGCCTCGTAGGCGACACCGAGGCCGCCGCCGACGGTCAGGCGGTGGACGCGCGCCTCGACCGCGAACCGTGCCACGGCGGCGGCCCCGGCCGCGAGTTCAGCGGTGTCCAGCACCTGGGAGCCCACGTGCGCGTGGATGCCCTCCAGGACCATCGCCGGGGAGGCCATGGCGCGGCGCACGGCGTGCGCGGCGGCGCCGTCCGCCAGGCCGAAACCGAACTTCGAGTCGTGACCGCCGGTCCTGATCGCCTCGTGGGCGCCCGCGGCGACACCAGGGGCGACTCTCAGCTGAACGTGCGCGGGCGGCAGTCGCTCCTCGGTGTGCAGCCGCTCGATGCGGTCCATCTCGTCGAGGCTGTCGACGACGACATGCCGCAGCCCGGCGGTCACCGCCGTGCGCAGTTCCGGCTCGCTCTTGTTGTTGCCGTGCAGCACGATCCGGTCGGCCGGTACGCCGGCGTGCAGAGCCACCCGCAGCTCGCCGCCGGAGGCGACGTCGAGCAGCAACCCCTCCTCGTGGACGAGACGGGCCATGGCCGTGCACAGGAACGCCTTGGAGGCGTAGGCGACGTTGTCCGGGCCGAAGGCGGCGACCGCCTCCCGGCAGCGTCGGCGCAGGTGTTCCTCGTCGTAGACGAACAGCGGAGTACCGAAGCGCTCCGCGAGGTCCAGGAGCCCAACGCCCCCGACCGCGAGTCCGCCGGGGCGGGCCTCGGCCGTGAGGGGCAGCAGACCCGTTTCGATGGCTGACGTCATGGTTCCTCCCCTGTGGGCCGGTTCCCGGCCATCCTGCGGCCTGCACGAGGGGGCACAAAAGCGCATTCTTCCGTGGCTGAGCCTCACGTTCTTCGACGCCGTGGCCGACGGCGGGCGCACACCCCGCGCACTGCGCGGCGCGCACCGGTGGGGTGCGCCGTCCAACGGGTCGCGGTCGGGTGCCCCGTGCCCTTGAGGACGCGGATGATCGGGGCGGTCTCGACCGTGTCGACGCCCGGCAGCGCCCCGACGCGGTCGGCGAGGTGGTCGTGCAGGGGACAGTGGCGAGCGGATCGCTCCGTCCCGCGGTCGCGGCGGCGTACGCCACCACGAGGTGGCGGCCGGTGCCCGACGATCAGCATGGGGAGGCGGAGACCGGCCGTCGGCCGGAGGGGCGGGTGTGCCATCGTGATCGCATGACGTGGAACGGTGATGAGTACCAGGCCCGGTTCGACCGTATCGCCTCCGGCGGAGGAGACGTGCACGGTGAAGCGAGGCTTGTCCGTTCCTTCGCGCCCGCCACGGTCCTGGACGCGGGGTGCGGCACCGGGCGGGTGGCCATCGAGCTGGCCCGTCATGGCATCGCGGTCGTGGGCGTGGACATCGACGCATCGATGCTCGCCACCGCCCGGCGCCGGGCGCCGGACATCCGCTGGTACCGGCGGGACCTGGTGGAGCTGGATCTGGGGGAGTCGTTCGACGTCGTGGTGATGGCGGGCAACGTCCCCCTGTTCACCCCGCCGGGCACGGAACCGGACCTGGTGGCCGGGACGGCGCGTCACGTCCGCCCGGACGGCCGTCTGGTCGCCGGGTTCTCCCTGGACCGCGGATACACCCTGGACGCCTACGACGCCCACTGCCGGGCGGCGGGTCTTACGCTGGAGGCCAGGTACGCGACCTGGTCCCAGGAGCCCTACGACGAGGGGGAGTACGCCGTTTCGGTACACCGCAGGCTCTGACCACCCGCCGCCGGCCCGCGTCGAGGGCGGCCCGCGGCCTACGCCACGACGACTTCTGCCGCCGCATGGCCGACGCCGCCGGTGGGACCGCTCGGGCTACGTCGCCGCGTCCGCACGTTCTCGCCGTCGGGCAAGCCGTCCCGCGGGTCTGGTTGCGTTCCATCGGGTACGCACGTGCCGCGGCATGCACGGGCAGGGCGAACTGGGTGCGGAAAGAGCCTGCTCCGTGACCACAGCTTGGCTGGATCTGAGGAAGAAGCCTCCGCCGTGGCCGACAGCCTCGGAGTACGGCGCCCGGATCTGACGACACCATGACCTGGGCTGCCGCGTCCGCTGAGAGACCCCGCGAAGGTGACTGAGCCTACGTGAGTTCCTTTCGCATCAACGTGCATATCGTCTCGTAACGGCGCAACGACCCATCAGGGGCTTGCTCGTCCCACGAGTCCGGCTGACGGTCGTACGCGACATAACCCAGCCTTTCGTACAGCGCACGTGCCCGGGGGTTGCTTTCCTCCACACCGAGCTCGGCCTGCCGCAGACCGCGGCTCCTGATCCGCAGCTCTGCGGCTTCAACAAGGAAGGTGCCGATCCCGCACGACTGCAATGCGGGGTGGACCGCCAGCTGCCACAACGTGCCGACCCCCTTCTTGACCTGGTAGTCGACGCCGCCTTTCGCCACAGGGATGTCCGTTGCAGGGCAGACCGCAAGGTAGTCGACCTCGCCGGTCCGGACACGTTCCAACTGCTTGGCGACGCTGGCCAGGTGGAGGTCAGACCCTGCCCACCCGCACGACGCCAGGTCCGCATGCACCAAGTCACGGGCTGACAGCTTCAACACCACATTGATCATCTTCAGTACCTCCGGCCAGCCAGCATCCATGCCGATCACACAGGGCGTAAAGCCGTTTCCTCTGCCCACACTCCTGGCTCACGGGCCACCGCGGCTCAAGCAATCAGACGAACGCTGCTACTGAAAGCGAACGGAGCCAGCTGCGACGCGGGCCCTGCACTGGACTCCGGTGCGAGGCCCGCGCAGGCCCTGGGAGCCATCTGCGCACTCGCCGAAGCAAACCGGCCATTCACCTGTCCAGTTAACCCGCTGTTTTCTGACCGCTGGTCGATCACCGTCGATGAGCCGCTAGGATCACGGCATGGTTACGGCCTGGTCGCCCTCGCGCATGGACAGGAACCGCTTCGCAGCGGGTCCGTTGCTGCGCGTGCTGGCCTTGGCCGTGCTCCTGTTCGGGGTCCTCGTGACACACGGCGGGCATGCCGAGAGCGTCAGGGGGCACCTTTCCACCAGCGCAGCGGTGCCCACAACACTCTCAGGCGATGACGTCCGCCATACAGCCGTTGAGTCGGCGCCGCCACTGTCCGCCACGGAAGCGGACGATCACCACACCCCTCATGTGCCGTCCCACCCTGGCGAACAGGGTGTATCCGGACAGCCTCAGCAGGGTTCTGTCCTGGTGCCGCTCTGCTTTGCAGCGTCGGTTCGCGAATCGCTCAGTGGCGTCGACACCTCAATCGTCCGAGTGGCCGCCGGTGATAGGCCTATAGGTGGCGTCCCGCCGGCAGCACTGAGAGCAGCCTCCGTGGTGCAGCAGGTCTAGGAGCACGGGCTCCTCCAACCGGCCCGCCGGCTGTCACCGGTTCGGTTGGTGCCGCGCGACGAGCGTCGTCTCCCATGCCCATGATGGGGCGTCACGTTCGTCGATATCTTCCTGCCCCCACACATGCCTGCCCGCCTCACTCCGTCCTCATCGGAAGACGTGGCGGCAGCGCGGAGGATCTGTGCCGACCCATTCCCGTATGCCCGCGCACGCCGCAGGAGCCTCCTGCGGCACAACCCGGTGGCGCCGACTCGTCTCGGCCCTCCGCGGCACCCTCGTGGTGGTGCTCATGCTGTGCGCCGTCGTCCACGGCATGCCCGAGGAGACACACGGGTCGGTGTCCGTTCCTGCCGCTGCTTCGGTCACGGCCGCGGGCGGGGAGCCTCACGGCCCTCACATGCCCCACGGCATTGAGGACTGCGCCGCGGACATGATCGCCCGCACAGCGGACCAGTCGATCGAGGATCTTCCTCTCGGCGCGATGGCCCTGGTCGTACTCGTCGCCGTGTCCCTGGTGGTGGGAAAGCCCCTCGCAGGGCACGAAACCCGCAGACGTAGCGGCACGCGCACCGGCCGCGTCGCGCTCGTCCGAACGTCGCGGTGGCGGATCTAGACCACTCGCCCGCAGCTGACCGGCGTCGTCGGCTGCCGCGTGCCCGTGGCTGAACGCGGACCCTCCGGTCCGTCCTGTCGCCATGGGCCGCGAGATGAAGCCTGCACGTGCATTCATCGAGCGAGAGTGAAACAGAGACATGCAGTCATTGACCAAGGCCGACTCGGGCCAGCCTGCCCTGTCCGGGCTGGTGGGCAACACCCCGCTACTGCGGGTGTCGGAGCCGCTGGCACCCGCCGGGCGTGGCTTCTGGGCCAAACTCGAGGGGTTCAACCCCGGCGGCATCAAGGACCGCCCGGGGCTGCATATGGTGGAGCGGGCCAGGGCCCGTGGCGACCTGCGGCCCGGCGGACGGATCATCGAGTCCACGAGCGGCACCCTGGGCCTGGGGCTGGCGCTGGCCGGGATGGTGTACGGCCACCCGGTCACCCTGGTCACCGATCCGGGGCTGGAGTTGTCCATGACCCGGCTGCTGACCGCATACGGCGCCCAGGTCAACGTCGTCTCCGAGCCGCATCCCACGGGCGGCTGGCAGCAGGCCCGCCGCGAACGCGTACAACGGCTGCTGGAGCAGCACCCCGGCTCCTGGTGCCCGGACCAGTACAACAACCCGGACAACGTCGCCGCCTACACCCCCCTGGCTCTGGAACTCGCCTCGGACATGGGCCACATCGACGTACTGGTATGCAGCGTCGGCACCGGTGGCCATTCGGCCGGCGTCTCACGCGTACTGCGCCAGCTCTATCCGGAGCTGACCGTCGTCGGCGTGGACACGACCGGTTCGACGATCTTCGGCCAGCCCGCCAGGCCCCGCCTGATGCGTGGACTCGGCTCCAGCATCTATCCCCGTAACGTCGCCTACGAGCAGTTCTCCGAGGTGCACTGGGTCGCGTCGCACGAGGCTGTGTGGACGTGCCGCCAGCTGGCTGCCTCCCACTACGCCACCGGTGGGTGGAGTGTCGGCGCCGTCGCGCTGGTGGCGGGCTGGCTGGCCCGGACGATGCCCGCGGACGCACGGATCGTCGCGGTCTTCCCCGACGGCCCGCAGCGGTACCTGGGAACCGTCTACGACGACGACTACTGCACCGCCCACGGCCTGCTGGACTCACCACCGGCACCCGAACCGGAGCTGATCGGCCGCCTGGACGAGAAAGAGGTCACCTGCTGGACCCGGTGCACCGCAGTGGTCGATCCCCTCACTCTGCATGGCGCAGAGCAACCCGCTGCCGAGGACGCTGCGGGCGCCCGGCCCGACACCTCGGAGGAGGGCCGGTGAAGGGACTGCTCACCCAGGTCCGGTCCTACGAACGCAGCGTCCAGCTGTTGATGGTGAACCAGTTCACCATCAACGTCGGCTTCTACATGCTGATGCCCTACCTGGCCGCCCACCTGTCCGGCACGCTCGGGCTGGCCGGATGGATCGTCGGACTCATCCTCGGCGTACGGAACTTCAGCCAGCAGGGCATGTTCCTGGTCGGCGGCACGCTGGCCGACCGGATCGGCTACAAGCCGATGATCGTCGCCGGGTGTGCGCTGCGCACCCTCGCCTTCGCGACGCTCGGGCTCGTCGACTCACTGCCCGCACTGCTCGCCGCCTCCGCGGCCACCGGGCTGGCCGGGGCGCTGTTCAACCCCGCCGTACGGGCATACCTCGCGGCAGACGCGGGGGAGCGAAGGGTCGAGGCCTTCGCCCTGTTCAACGTGTTCTACCAGGCCGGCATCCTGCTGGGCCCGCTGGTCGGCATGGTGCTGACCGGGGTGGACTTCCGCATCACCTGCCTGGTGGCGGCCGGGATCTTCGCGCTGCTGAGCGCTGTGCAGATCCGTGCGCTGCCCACCCGGCAGGCCGAGGAGGCGAAGCGGAAGGGCAGTGACGGCGGTCGGGGCGTGCTCGCCCAGTGGCGCGACATCCTCGCCAACCGGCCCTTCCTGCTCTTCTCCGTCGCCATGATCGGCTCGTACGTCCTGACCTTCCAGGTCTATCTGGCGCTGCCGCTGGAAGTACGCCGGCTCGGAGGCGACGGCGGGTTCGGCACGGCGGCGGTGGCGGTGCTCTTCGCCGTCTCCGGACTGAGTACGATCCTCGGACAGACACGGGTGACGGCATGGTGCAAGGCGCGGTACGAGCCCGGTCAGGCGCTCGTGCGGGGGCTCGCTGTCATGGGCCTGGCCTTCGTACCCCTCCTGCTCGCCACCGCGGTGCCCGTACCCGAGTCAGGGATCGCGCTGTCACTGCTCGCGGCGGTTCCGCCCACACTCGCCGCGCTGTTGCTGGCCATCGGCACGATGATCGCCTACCCATTCGAGATGGACACCATCGTCCGCCTCTCCGGTGACCGTCTCGTCGCCACCCACTACGGGCTGTACAACACGGTCTGCGGCGTCGGCATCACCGTCGGGAACCTGGGCACGGGCGCCGCACTCGACGCCGCCCGCGCGGCCGGGATGCCCGCACTGCCATGGATCACGCTGTCCGCGCTCGGCCTGGTGTGTGCGGCCGCCCTCTACGTCCTGCACCGCACCGGCCGACTGGCGGCGCCGCCCCGCTCCGAGCCGCTTCCCGCCACCGTCTGACCACTGGCTCACCGGCACAGGGGTGGGGCACCGGACGGTACCCCACCCCTCGTCACGCGGCCGTACATCTGGCGCTTGAGTTGTTGACGCTCCCGTCCGGCACTGATGACGGTGGAGGTTACGGAAGAGACGGAAGAGCCGGTCGAGGGGCACCTCACGTCGGCTCTCGCGCGATCCCGAGCCGCCCGCGCGTCATGGCCGGGCAGCGGTGGCGGGGGAGGAGAGCAGTCGGTCCTGCCCGGGGTGGATGCAGAACGCGGGGGGTCTGCTGCCCGCGGCGAGCCGAGCGCGTTCGGCCGGAACACGGCCGGAAAGGACGGCGTCCCATGGAAGGACGGCGCGCGGCTGGAAGCCATCGACATCGCGGTCAGCCCACAGAATTCCGACCTCGTGCTCGCGACCACCGCCGACGGCATAGCCCGGAGCGCCGATGGGGCAGAACCTTCGCCAAGGGCGAGAAGCCGATGATGGCCTTCCCCTCCTGGGCGGCGAAGGACGCCTTGTACGGCATCGACACCTCCGGCGGCGTCCACCGCAGTGACGGCGGCAGAACCTGGAAGAAGGCCGCCACTGTGCCGGGCGGCCGGCCCCTGGCTCTGACTGCCGTCCTGACCTCACGTCCAGGTCTGTCAGGTGGCGGGTGGAGGTGATCAGGTCGAATCATCCGTGCTGCGCACGGTTCATGCTCAGTGATCGTTGGCGAAGCCCGTTGCGCTCACCGATACCGAGATGAGGAGTCCCCTTGTGTGGTGGCACCGAGCATGCGGAGAAGGCTGATGCGCAGGGCATCCCGCGCAGCCGGGGCGGGCAGTCGGCCGGTGTCCTCCTCCTCGGCCGCGGCATGGCCGAGTCTGATGGTCGCCGTGACGAGCCAGTCGACGGGAAGCCGGGCGTCGAACTCTCCGGTCTCCCGGCCGCGTTGGATCACCCGTCTGATCCGGTCGGCGACGGGCGTGTGCCGGTCGTGGTCGGCCTCCGGGCTGACGGGGCAGGCGCTGAGCAGCTGAACCAGTGCGGGGTAGCGCCCGGTCACCTGTGCGCCGGCGTCGAGCATGCGCATCAGGGCGTCCGCGGCGGGGCCGGTGTCGAGGTCGGCGGCGTCCATGGCGGCGACGGCCTCGTGGGTGATCCGCTCGACCACAGCCAGCAGCAGCTGCTCCCGTGAAGGGAAGTGGGCATAGACGGTCGGGCGGGTCACGCCCGCAGCGCTGGCGATCGTCTCCATGCTGGCGTCGGGTTCGGCGTTGAGGACCCGGGTCGCGGCATCCAGGATCGCGGCTCTGCTGCGGTGGGCGTCAGCACGGCGGTTGCGGGCGGGGGAAGACGTCATCTCTTACATGTTGCCAAATTTATCGGAGGCTGCATATCTTACAGAGTGTAAAAGATCGAGGGTGAGCATCGACCGACGGGAGTGACATGAGCCCACTCGGCAACACCGACCCCAAGCAGTTCATCGCCGACTTCTATACCTCCTTCACCGAGGACCTGCTGCAGACGGACGAGGACGCGGCGCTGATCGTCGACCGCTATCACACCCCGGACATCGTCGAGGTCGCCGACGGACACCGGATGGACCGCGACAAGCTCATCGCGCATACCCGCCCAGTCCGCAAGAACCGGCCCACCATGCGCATGGAGGTGCACGAGGCCGTCGCCGACGGCGACCGGCTCGCCGCCCGCTACACCCTGCACTCCTCCCAGCGCGGCAAGAACCTCGCCACCGAGGTCTACTTCTTCGGCCGGTTCGCCCCCGACGGGCGTATGCGCCAGGCACACATGACCACCCGGACTGTCCCCGCGAAAGGCAACGACGAGAAGGAAGAAGCGATGTCGTGACCGAGAGCACGTACACCGTCGAGGGCATGGCCTGCGGGCACTGTGCGGAGTCGGTCACGGAGGAGCTCGAAGGCATCGCTGGCGTTATCGCCGTGACAGTGGACGTCGACAGCGGCACGGTCGTGGTGACCAGCGACAGGGTCGTGGAAACCGCTGACGTACGCGCCGCGGTCGAGGAAGCAGGCTACGAACTCACGTCCACGGACACGTAAATCCTCGCCGTCGCCGGCACGCGCGTCAGCGTCCGCAACCTCAAGGCCCCCTACGCAGCCCCGTTCCTGGGCGTCAAACTTCCCCTCGCTCCAGCCAACGGCGCCGTCTCGCCCTGCCTGGGCTCCGCCGTCTGGGCCCTGCGCACCACCACCAGCTCGAAGACGCCGTACGCGCGGCTATCGACCTCGGCGGCGACACGGACACCGTCGCCGCCGTGACCGGAGGCCTCGCAGGGACCTGCTACGGACTGGACGCAATCCCCGCCCACTGGACCCAGAGGCTCCATCTCCCCCTCCCAGGATTCGACGAGCGGGTGCTGAACTTCGCAGATCTGCTCCACCCTGCACACCGCCTCGGAGAAGGGCTTCCATGAGACAGTCGCGGTATCCCGCACAAATCGCGAGCCGGTGGTGTGGGAGGGCCGGGCGCCTCGCTTCGAACGGCTCCAGCAGTGCTTGGCCCGACGCCGCGACGTCGGGCCCTGGCGGCCGCGTACCCGGCCCGCCCCGTCGTCTGGACAGCCGCCGGCCTGGAAGGGCTGTGCATCAAGAGACTGAGGGAGCGGTACAGCCCCGGCGCCAGGTGGCAGAAGGACAAGGTCCGTGGCAACGCCGACCCGACCCTGCCGGAGAGCTACTGGTCTTCGGTGTCGAGAACCAGGGCTCCTTCTCCTGGGGCCCGCCCTGGACCCTGGACGACAGCCGGAGGACGATCCGGCCGTCTGGTTCCGTGAGTTCGACGAGAATCTCCCCATAGTCGAACAGGTGCTCGCCAACTTACCGTCTGCACTACGACGTTGCGCGGCACGGCAGTCCCGGGCGACCCGGTCCGGACGGTCCCCGGCCCGCTGGACATTCCGACAGAGGGGTGTGATCCCGGCGCCTTCGCCCGAGAGTCAGTTCTGCTCCACGGCAGTGCGCGTCCCCAGCCCCGCCACGCTGCTACGCCCTTCTCCGCACCTGCGGCACCGCGCTCAGGACGCGCCGTCGACGAGTCCGAAGCCTTCCTCCGCCTCGGTCATCTGCAGCACGACAGCCTGCCGGATGCCGCCCGCTCCACGGACCTCGCCGCGCTGCGGGCCTTCGCCGCCCGCCACGCCGCCGCCCACGCGAAAGCGGCCACCGTCCGCCCCAACGCCCGCTGCCACTGCGGCTCCCAGCGCTGCGGCGCCCACCCCGACACCCAGACCCACTGCGCCAGCGCCGTCCTCATGATCCTGCGTCACGACCCCGTCATGCGCCGCGTCTGGAGCGTCGAAGAAGTCTGCGAAACCTGAGCCCCGCTGATCCCCAACGCCACCATCCTGGCCCGCGCTGAGCGACCCCGCCGCGCCTCGGACCGCCCCACCACCCAGGCGCCGGCGCCCGCTCGGCCGTCGGTCGCGGGGTCTTCCTCTCCCGGCGCCCTCGACGTCGGCAAGCCCGCACCCGCGCGGCGCTCCCGCACCCAGCGATCGCGCCCCGGCGCTCAGGGCAGGGACGTTGACAAGCCACCTCCTGCTTCGTGGTCTCGTCGCACGGGAGTGACCGTCTGCGCGTCTTGATCGCTGCCGGGGCTGCTGATTGGCTGGCCGGTGTGACTGAGTTCCGTGTGGCCGCCTGGCCACCTGCCCCGATCAACATCGACAGGCTCGTGCTCTGGGAGCCGAAGGCCCGGTGCCGTGCGAAGGTGCGGGTTCGATGAGTGCACAGGACGAGTCCCTCGACACGTGGGTGGATGTGGAAGACGCATTACCCTGGCTGCCGGCGGAGCCCTACTTCATCGCCCAGGAACGGCACGGCCGCCTGCTGGAGACGTTGCCCGGCTCCGGCCTGTCCGTACTCGAGATCGACCTGGTGCACGCCCGACAGGAGAGCGATCTCCAGGCCGCACTCGGACACGCCCTGGACAAGCCCGCCCACTACGCCGACAACTGGGACGCGCTGCGCGACCTGCTCAAGGAACGCGGCGCAAGTACTCCCTGGGCCATTGCCATCGTGTTCACCTCGGCTCCCGCGTTCCTCCGTGCCGACGTCCACGGATTCGTGCGTGCGGTCTCGGTCCTGCACAACATGTCTCGCGAGCTGTCGAATATCGATGAGTTCTACGGTCAGTTGGAGCTCTTCTACGTCGGGGAGTGGCTTTCGGCCCACTGATCCGCGAACGTCACCGTCCTGGTCTGCGCCGTACCGTGGCCGTATTCGCCCTCCGGATCCATCAGCGCCGGTTTGCCCAACCACCGTCCGATCTCCCGAAGGAGGCCGCAGAACACGTCACCCCACGCACCCCCGCTTCCCTTGACCAAGGGCATATGGGCACCCCCTCGGCGTGCGGGACCGGCAGACCCAGTCGCTCGGTGCTTGGCCCTCGCCCGTGGCTCCGGGATCTTCAGAAGCGCTCCTCAGGGGGCGGTGCAACTCCCTGCCCACACGGTGGGGGTTCGGTCCGACCAGGGGCTTGCCTGTTCAAGTTGTCCGGCGAGACGGAAGAGGCGGCCTTCGAGTCCGTAACCGGCGGCGAACTGCATACCAATCGGGAGCCCCGTCTCGGCGTCGGCTGTCACGGGCACGGACATGGCGGGCGTGCCCGCCACGTTGAACACCATGGTGAACGGTGAGCGGTCGTTGAGGCGGTCGATCCAGCCGAGTCCGTCCAGTGCCTCTGCGCCCTCGGCATAGGTGCCCAGGGGCACGGGCAGTTCCGGCATAGTGGGGGTGAGCAGCATGTCGTGGGCGTCGAAGTACCGTGCCAGGCTTCGAGCGACCCGGTTCCGGATCGTAAGAGCGGTGACGAACTGTGCGCCGCTGACCCGCTGTCCGTAGTGGTAGCCGGCAAGGGTGAGCGGCTCGAGGGTTGAGGAGTCGACGGGCCGGTCGAAGGCGGCAGCCAGTTCGTCGGCCTGTGCCGTGAGATTCGCCGTCATCAGACGGGCGTTGGCCAGGACGAAGTCCTCCCAGTCGACCCCGAGGTCGACCTCGGCCTCCTCCACCTGGTGGCCGAGGGATTCAAGCAGACGTACGGTCCGAGAGAGTGCGTCGGTCACGGGTGGGGTGGTGCGGCGTCCGCCCCGCGCCTGGGTGAGGACACCGATCCGCAGCGGGACCGGGGGGCGGGTCACCTCCTGTGCGTACGGCCGGGACGGCTGCTGGGCGAAGTAGGGGTCGCCCGGTTCCGGGCCGCGGATCTGGTCGAGCAGTGCCGCACTGTCGCGTACCGTTCTGCTGACGCTGCCGTGCACGGCCAGGCCGTTGAAGACCTCGTCGACACCGGGGCCCATGGAGACCCTGCCACGGGTGGGCTTCAGCCCGAACAGGTCGTTGTAGGCGGCGGGGATGCGCAGCGAGCCGGCGGCGTCGGTGGCGTGTGCGATCGGGACCACCCCGGCAGCGACAGTCGCGCCCGAGCCCCCGCTGGATCCGCCCGCGCTCCGGTTCTGCGAGTAGCGGCTTCGGCGAAGGTGGTCACGAGGTCGGCACTCAGGGCGGATCAGAGGGCGGCTGCCTGCACGCCGTTGCTCCCGCTGCGGTGGCCGTGAGCGGCTACCGCAGCGGCCTGCGCGCTGAGCGCGGTCAGCCACCGCCCTTCCCCGGGAATCCCACGCGCGGAGATCGGCGTGCGGGGCGCCGACGCCGTCCGGCCCTCCTCCGGCGCCGCGGTAACCGTCGGCCCGGCGTCCTGACCGCCGGCCGGCGGCGGCCGCCCCCCCGGCGGCCTGGACAGGAGGAACCGGTGAGGGCCGGCGCGTCGGTTCACCGGGCCCTCACCGGCATCCCACCCCCTCGCGACACAGTGCCGGGCTGGTCATCTCCGCAGCGGCCAACCAGGTCCCGGACCGGACCACACACCTGCCTCGACGCAAGGGTCCCGGAGGACGGCGAGAGCGCGGCCGACGTCCGGACTGCGACCCGGACCCTGATCAACCTCGCCGTCACATCCGGCAGCGGTTCGCGGATTCCGCCGCAGCCAGAGATGCCGCCGCCCCTGGCCTGTACCCGGCCGTGAAGACGACCCCGCGCACCCACATCCACTACACCGTCAAGGCGGAGAGCATTCCCCGGCGTCCCTGCGGCACAGCCCGACGGGAATGATCAACTCAGGGGCTCCGCGCGGTGGCGGGCCTCACCGGACGCGGACCGGGCCCCGGGGCCTCACCGTTCAGATCCGGCACAAGGCCCGCACCTCGGCGCCCGGCGACCGCCTCGCGCTGTGCACGGTCGGCCCGACTCCTGGAGCGGCATGGGAACCTGCCGCGTGCTGTGAGAACGGGTATCCGCGAACGGGCGGACAGCGGCGGGCAAAAGGGAGGGGCTGCGGCTGGAGGCCGATGGGTCACCCCGCGAGGGCGTGTGAGAGAAGAGTCTCCGCTGCCGTCCGTGCGTGCCGACCGTAGTCCGCTTCGCCCAGCACCATGGCCCGGCTGGCTGCCCCGTCCGCGAGGGTGACAAGCTGTTCGGCGAGTACGGTCGGCTCACGGCACCCCAGCTCCGTCACCAGTGCGGTGACGAGCCCCACCATCCGCAGTTTCTGCTCGCGGGCGTAGGAGTGGACCGTGCTGTCCGGGTCGGGAAACTCCGCCGCGGCATCGATGAACGGGCACCCGCGCACCGGTACCGCGTCCGGCGCGGGCTGGTCGAACAGCCCAAGGATCCGCTCCCGCGGTGGGATGTCCTCGCGGGTCAACACGTTCTCCAGGGTCGCCCCGGACGAGGCGAGGTCCTGGAGGTGGGCGATCACCAGGTCGCTCTTGGTCCGGAAATGCGCGTAGAGCGTCCGCTTGGACACCGGTGCCGCCTCCGCGACCTGCTCCATGCCAGTCGCGTTGATCCCCTGGACCGCGAACAGTCGCGCGGCGGCGGCCAGGATGCGCTCCCGTCCGCCGCGCCCGCGCCCCCCAGAGGCCGTAGTCGTCGCACACATGCACCAAGTATACGTCTGCGTTTACCCGGGCGGGCGGGGTCTGCTACGGTCCCATCGTCCCGCGAGGTAAACGGGATCGTTTACATCTTTTGTCGAGGAGCGTTTCATGAGCCTGCTGGTACCCACCGAGCTGAGCGGCTGCGCGGAGAAGCTGATACGCGGCCGTCACGCGACCCGCGCGTTCCGTCCGGACGCCGTACCCGAGGACACGATGCGCGCGATCTTCTCGCTGGCCGGCGCCGCGCCGTCCAACTCCAACGCACAGCCGTGGCGGGTGGAGGTGGTCAGTGGCGCCGTGCGTGAGCGCCTGGCGGACGCCTTGCAGGCGGCCCACGCCGCACACCGCACCTCGGCCGACTTCCCGTACTCCGAGGGCATGTACGCACAGGTGCACCAGGCGCGCCGGGCGGCGTTCGGCGCCCAGCTGTACGGAGCGCTGGGCATCGGCCCCGACGATCGCGAGGCGCGAGCGGCCTACGACGAGCAGAGCCTGCGCTTCTACGGCGCGCCGCACGCCGCGTTCCTGTTCGTCACCGGGGACGGCGGGCCCCGGCTGGCCGCCGACGTCGGCGCCTACATGCAGACGCTGCTCCTGGCGATGACCGCGTACGGCGTGGCGAGCTGCCCGCAAGGGCTGCTGAGCTTCTACGCCGACACGGTCCGCTCCGAACTCGCAGTCACGGCAGGGCGACTTCTCGTGGGAATCTCCTTCGGCTACGCCGACGAGGCCGCGCCGGTGAACCACGTCACGACCGAGCGGGCCGCGCTCGAAGAGGTCACGACCTTCCACGGCCAGTGCTCTGACCGCATAGGTTCGCCGGGGTGAGGGTTGTGGCGGTTGGATGTGCGGTGACGTCCGTTCCGACTGCTGGAGGTGCGTTGGCTGCGTGGAAGGAGTCCCTCCACCCGGACCGCGAGGCGAAGCTGGACCGGGTCGAAGAGGTATTCACCGCTTTCCTGACCGGGCGTTAGCCTACGACGAGTTCGGCCCGCTCGGGATCCGGCCCACTGCCGGCTCGGGCTGGGCCGAACGGAAGCGCCCCGACCGGCTGCCCGCCACCTACCACCGCACCCACGGGTGCGCGATTTCCATGGCTGCACTCGGTCGGCGACGACCGCCTGTAGGGGCGCCAACCGGCGCAAGAGGGGCGCCGGGAACACGCTGGCCGCGCTCAAGTCGATCCGTGCCGCCCGCCCCGACGGCGCACCGATCTACGCAATCATGGACAACCTCTCCGCTCACAAGAGCGCCGGCATCCGCCACTGGGCGAAGAAACACAAGGTCGGGCACGCCTACCTGCGCTGGCGCAACGCCAACGCCCGCCACCGCGACGTCCTGGCCGCCGAACACAAGGAACGCGCCCGCATCCGAAGCGAGAAGGGCATCCGGTGGGGCGGACGTCCGCTCACGATGGCGGTCTGACCAGATGTTCCGGCAAATCAAACAACCAGCGCCGCGTGCAGCGCGCTGAATCCTTCACGAAGTTCCAACGTGGGCGATCGGATCGATCTCCATCTGCACATGACCTTCGGTGGGCGGCGCGCCGTCGGGCCTTGCCGTCGTTTGACATCGAGTGCGCTCCAATTCGTAGCGTCTCGGTGACGGTTCCGACGAGCCCAGGAGGCAGCATCATGACCACCGTCCCCACCCGGCACCTCGGTGAACTGGCAGTCTCCGCACAAGGCTTGGGGTGCATGGGAATGAGCCACGGCTACGGTGCCACGGACGACACGCAGTCGATCGCGACGCTGCACCACGCCCTCGACCTCGGGGTGAGCCTCCTGGACACCTCCGACTTCTACGGCTCCGGGCACAACGAGGAGCTGATCGGACGGGCCATCTCCGGGCGCCGGGACGAGGTGGTGCTGGCCACGAAGTTCGGCTTCGCCAACCGCCTGGGCGAGCCCACCCTCATCCGCGGTGACGCAGCCTACGTGCGGCAGGCGTGCGAAGCATCGCTGCGCCGTCTCGGAGTCGACCACATCGACCTCTACTACCAGCACCGGGTCGATCCGCAGGTTCCGATCGAGGAAACGGTCGGCGCCATGGCCGAGTTGGTCCAGGCGGGCAAGATCCGCCACATCGGGTTGTCCGAGGCCAGCACGCAGACCATCCGGCGGGCGCACGCCGTGCATCCGATCGCCGCACTGCAGAGCGAGTGGTCATTGTGGACCCGCGACCTGGAGGCGGAGACCGTCCCGGTCTGCCGTGAACTCGGCATCGGCATGGTCCCGTTCTCCCCGCTCGGGCGCGGCTTCCTGACCGGCCGCTACCGCTCGGTCGAGGGGATGGCGCAGAGTGACGTGCGGCGGAGCCAGCCACGTTTCGCCGACGGCAACCTCGAACGCAACCTGACGATCGTGTCCAGGCTGAACGGGCTGGCCAAGGCCAAGGGCATCACCGTCGGCCAGCTCGCCCTCGCCTGGGTGCAGCACCAGGGCGACGACGTGGTCCCGATCCCCGGCACTCGGCGGCAGCAATACCTGCAGGAGAACATCGCGGCCCTCACGGTCGAGCTGTCACCCGAAGACCTCGCCGCCATCGAGGTGGCCGCCCCGGCCGAGCAGATCGCGGGCACCCGCTACGACGCGACCAGCCTCACCTTCGTCAACCGCTGAGCCCACCACGGCACACCGCCCTGCACCGGCTCCGGCGGCTCCCGCCCCGCGAGCCGGCCCCGAGCCGCTGCGGCCCTCGGTGATCGCCCTTATGAGCCGCGGTTGGTCGAAGTGCATGCCCTGGTCCACGCAGGTGCGGCTGCCGCCGCAGGGCAGCGTGGCGTATTCGATCTCGGAGAGCGGCAAGCTGGGCGCGTTCAAGAAGCTCGTCACCACGGACCTGCCGGCGATCGTCACCGGCGACGAGGAGCATCTGGGCGAGGCGTTCACCGGCTCGTACAACCTGAACTACACGGTCAAGGGCCAGGACCCCGACGGATACCTGGTGGTCGAGTACACCCTGAAGAACAACACCAGCAACGAGTCGTTCCTGCACTACATCGGCTACTACGACTGGCTGGAGAAGACCAACCCCACGAAGAGGGCGTCTTCTCGTCCGTGGACCAGAAGATCATCTGGACCGAGCGCATTCCGGCGAAGGAGAAGTGAGTCGGTGTCCCGAGTACGTACGCCGGCGGCGACCGCGGTGCTGGCACTGCTGACCTTCCTCCCGGGCTGCTCGTCGGCGACCACCCCCGTCGAGGGCTGCATGGGGAAGCAGGCGGTCGGCGCGACCTCCGGACAACTCGCCGGCACCTACCAGGGCGAGGGCGACGCGAAGGGCGTGACGCTCACCCTGAAGGCGTCCGAGAACAAGCCGGGCAGCGGCACGGTCACCGTGCACGACTGGCGGACCGGTGACTGGTCCCGGAGCGAACTCGGCGAGACCTTCGACGGGTCCGGCACCTGGTCCGTGGTGCAGGGCGGTACCTCGGCCACCGAGTTCGCGCGCCTGTCCCTCTCCTTCACTGCGCCGGAGCGCTTCCTGGAGGGGGACACACTCGACTCCCTGTCGATCGCCCAGAGCGACGGGCGCACCTTCCTCTACGCGGACGACGACCCCGACGTCTGCCCCGCTTTCCGGCTGAGGCTCCAGGGCGGCTGAGTACGCCGTGCGCGTGGAGCCCGGGGCCCTTGTCGGCTGCCTCCCGGTCGCCGGTGGTCCCGGCCGGGGGTGCCTCTATGTTCTTCGTCAAACGTGTGGGCAGCTTCGGTCCGGGTTCGATCTTCTTCGTGGGACATGAGACTGTCTGGTCGTGCCAGAGATGAAGTGGTTGGAGGCGGCCTTGGGTGAGGCGTCGTCTCCTTCGTGGTCGCAACGTGTTCGTGCCGGGCGTGACCTTGCTTGAACGAGTTCCAGAACGTCGTAGAGGCCGCTCGAACCGTCGGACCGGTGCGAGAGGAAACGGTCCGGGCGCGGCCGAGGGGCGTTACCGACGGTTTCCGCGGAGGGCATTGCGTAGCCGGAGGGCAGTGCTACCGGGGTCGGCCTGGTCGATGACCAGGTAGTCGAAGGGCTGCCCGGTCAGGCGAAGTACCAGAGGCGCACCAGAAGCCACTGGACCTGCAAGCCAGAAGGAGTGGCCGTCATCTCCGATGAAGCCGCCGTAGCGGATGCCAGGCAGAGCCAGGCCAGCGCGTCGCCGCCGCACAGTGCACTGCTGCCAGATCTTCGGGTTTACAGATACCTCGGTGATGGAATCCAGCGGCACGGTGATCCGGCTGCGGAATGACAACAGCTTCAGCGCTTTGTGCGGTGTGACACAGAGGAGACCCACGGTGCTGTCCACATCCAGCGCGGCCTTGTCGGCGCGGCGGCCGTAACCAACGGCGGAGCCCAACAGAGCGACTACCGCCAGGAGCACAATCAACGCCGAAATCGCTTCCCCTGAGCCCTGACTCATGCTGCTCCGTCCCCTAGCGCCGCAACCGATCGACTTGGTAAAGATTTTACGTTAACGGTGTCCGCGCACCCAGCCGCCCGGTGCTGTGATGCTGTGGAGTGTATGAGTATCTGACGGGGTGTCGGGTGCGGTGGGTCCGGATCCGGATTCCGGCTGTCGTGGTCAGGCCGCGGCGGGCAGACCGGCGACGCCGGTGACCTGATCCCGGACAGCTAAGCCGACGGTCAACTACGGCGGGACCGGAAGTGCGGCGAGTTCCCGCCGAACGCGCCGGGAACCGCTGAGTTCCGCCGGCGGGGGAAAGGCCATTCATGGCGCGTTAGCCCTGCCCGAACTTGGTGTGGACGACGGGGCCGGCCCTCCACCTCGGCACTCTCTCCGCTTCACCTCCTGCTCGATCACGAGCCGGCCGTCCGGGCCGTCGATACACCACTACAGCAGGGACATGACCTCCGGATGGCGACCGTATCCTCTTCCCGCCCGTCGGCAGCCTCGGTGTCGGCGGGCTCCAGCCGCCGGTGCAGCCGGACGGTGGGGTCGTAGCGGGCCGACCGGCGGCCTGTGCCGACGTGCGGGGCGGCAGGTCATGCCGCCCCGCACGCAGTGGTGCGCCTCGTCAGGGCGCGGTGTCACTTGCCGTAGTAGGCGTTGTGGATCGAGACCTTCGAGGTGTTGCCCTGCTTGTCGGTGATCTCGGCGCGCAAGGAGATGCCCTTGCCCTTGGCGGGGTTCCTCACGGTGATCCTGTCATCCGTGACGGTTGCCCTGCTCCAGCTGCGGCCGTCGTCGTAGGAGACGCGGACGGTGAGGGACTTCAGGTTACTGCCCCCCGCCGCGCCCTGGACGCTCACCCCGACGCTCTGCGTCTTGCCGGCGGGCGCCGTACTGTCCAGGTCCAGTGCCGTATTGAAGCGCGCGGTGGACAGTGGCAGCTGCGTCTGTGCTGTCGTCTTCCCGGAGCGGAACGTCCAGCTGGTGTCGATGCGTGTGGAGGCCGTTCCGACCTCGGCGCTGCGCTGGACGGACGATGTCAGCCTGTACTCGGCGTCCTCTGCCGGTACCTCGAACTGGCCCGTTCCGTCGAGCGGGTCGGCGTTCTCGACGAGCTTGGTGCCGTTCCGGTGGAGCACCGTCCTGACCGACGAGATCATCGACGTGCCGTCGTGGCCGTGGCCGTCGGCGTAGACCGGCAGGCGGCCCACGATGGTGTTGCCGTCCCGGAAGACACCGTGGTTCCCGCTCATCAAGGGGCCGAAGACGCCTGTGTTGAAGGTCTTCCGGTACGTCTTGCCCGCCTCGAAGGTCTCCGGTGTACCGCTCCAGTAGGCCGCTTCGGTGCTGGGACGGCCGTCACTGTCCAAAGCGCCGTGCTGTTTGAAGCCGAAGGTCCACCCCACATCCGTGGACAGGTACAGCGTGCGCGTGCTGGGGAGCTTCTGTGTGACGTAGATCGCCGAGGCGACGCCCAGCCCCGGCGGATCGAACACAGCCGTGACCGCCCCCTCCTTGCCCGCCGAGGAGGCGCCCAGCCCGACCCGGACAGTGGCGAGGTCAGTGGCCTTGTAGTGCTTGGTGAAGCCCGTGGCGAGCTGCTTCACCGGCGTGGCGGCCGTTGTGTCGTACTGGGCCAACGCACCCTTGGTCCAGTGTCCGTCGAACTGCTGGAACAGTGAACCGTCGGTGATCTGCGGACCGAGGTGACGGGTGCGGAAGTTGGTGTAGCTCTCGAGCCAGGCGCCGTGGATGAGCACCTCGCCGCCTGCGCGGAGCGTATAGAGCGCCGAGGCGAGGACCGGCTCCGCCGCGGCGTCCGGCACCGTGATGTCCACCGGCTTGGTGGTCCGGGCGTCCAGGGTGATCGTCTCGTCCTTGGTGACACTCAGCTTGGGCTGGGCCAGCCAGTCCACGCCCTTGCGCGCGTCGTTCGGATCCATCACGATCTGCGAGTCAAGGAGGTAGTCGCCTTTGGGGACGCGGACCCTGACCGTGCCGGACGGGTCGTAGGGAGTGAGTTCGGTCCCCTCCGCCAGGCCGGAGTGGCCCTGCAGTCCCGTGGTGTACTCGGACGAGGGCCGCCCGTCGCGACCGATGTGCTTGACCGTCACATCGTAGGATTCGACCTCGCGGGTCACCGTCGCGGCCGTGCGCACGGACTGTCCGCCGTGTGTGGCGGTGACGTACGCCGAGTAGGTACCGTCCAGGGTTCCCTTCCTGGTGTCGGCGGTGACGGTGACGGACGCCGTGCCGCCGGCCGGAACCGTGACGGTCTGCGCGCCGAGCTGGAAGAAGCCGTCCGGTGCAGCCTGTCCCTCGGGGTCCTTCGCGGTGACGGTCAGGCCGAGCGTGATCTCCGTCCTGCCCAGGTTGCGGTACGTCAACTTCCTGGTGATCGCGGCGTCGTCGGTGTGCGGCCACTTCTGTGTGCCGAAGTTGAGAGACACCGGTTCGGCGACCACGGACTGCTTGACGGCGTTGTCGACGGAGAGCCGGCCCGCACCCTGCTCAAACGGCGTGTAACCACCACTCTTGGCCGATCCCGTCAGCGCGCCCTTCAACTCGGCGTACGTCCAGTCCGGGTGCTCCTGCTTGAGGATCGCGGCGGCGCCGGCGACGTGCGGGGTCGCCATCGACGTGCCGGAGACCGTCAGATAACCCGGAGGGTTCTCGCCGACCTCCCGTACGAGGGTGCTGCCCGGTGCCGCGGCCGCGGTGATGTCCACGCCCGGTGCGGTGACATCGGGCTTGATCGCGCCGTCACCGACGCGTGGGCCGGTGCTGGAGAAGTCCGCCAGCCTGTCATTGCCGTCGACCGCCCCGACGGTCAGCGCGGCGTCCGCTGTGCCGGGTGACGTCACGGTCTGGGGGCCGTTGTTGCCCGCCGCGACGGTGAAGAGGATGCCCTTCTGCGCGGAGAGCTTGTTGACCTCCGCCTCCAGTGGGTCGACTCCGGGGCTGTCCTGGCTGCCGAGGGAGAGGTTGACGATGTCGGCGCCCTGCTCGGCCGCCCATTCCATGCCTGCGAGGATGCCGGAGTCGTCGCCCACGCCGTCGTCGTCGAGGACCTTGCCGTTGAGCAGCTTGGCGCCCGGCGCCACGCCCCTGTGCGTGCCGCCGGACTTGGCCCCCGTGCCGGCCGCGGTGGAGGCGACATGTGTGCCGTGCCCCTGGCGGTCCCGGGCATCGGCCGACGCGGTGAAGTTCTTCTCGGCGACCACCTGGTTCTTCAGGTCAGGGTGTGTGGCGTCGACGCCCGTGTCCAGCACGGCGATCTTCACGCCCTTGCCGTCGTACCCCGCCGACCAGGCGCTCGGCGCGCCTGTCTGCGGGACGCTCTCGTCCAGGCTCGCCCTGCGCACACCGTCCAGCCAGATCTGCGAGATTCCGGAAGCGGTGGTGCGGAAGCCGCCCGCCTGCTCGCGGGTGAGTGCGTCCCACAGGTCCTTGGCATCGTTGCGGGGGACGACGACGGCGTCCGCGTCCAGCTTCTCCAGAGTCCTGCGGACCCGGGTGTCGCCTGTTGTGCGTACGTTGTCACGGGCGGCCGCGGCGGTCGCGCCCTGGTAGCCGACAATCACCTTCAGGCCCTTGTTCTGGGCCTTGCGAACGGCGGGTCGGTCGAGCTCGGTGACATCGAAGAGTCGTTGGTCGAGCCGGCCGGAGTTGATGAGCCGTGCGGCGTCGAAGGGCACCACGAGGGTGTGGCCCCGGACAGTCTGCGTCCGGACGGGTATGTGTTCACGGCCCTTCGCCCGCTCGAATCCGACAGCTCGTCCGGTGGCGTCGACAAGGACTCGGTCGCCGGTGATCAGCGTGATGCTGCGCCTGGCGATGTCCGAGGGGGGCGACCCGGCGTCCCTCGATCCTAAGAAGGCGTGCCGTGTGTTGCTTCCGCTCGCAGCAGCCGGGACCGCCACGCCTGCCGCGAGTGCCACGGCGACCGCCGTGACCACGGCGGTCGGCAATGTTCTCTTCACTTGTTTACGCAAGGCTCACCTCGATGAATGTGCAGGAACCAGTGAGTCCGTCCGCCCCGCCGGGCCTGCATGAGCAGGCTGATGTGCTGGTTCGTCGGGCTGGGAGGCGGGCGGCCGCACCGCCGAAGCGGGTCGGGAGAAGAGCGGATCGATCTTCGTGCTCAGACCCTAGAGGCGCGTCACTTCGGCGGGCACCGAACCATTGCGGTGGACACGTGCCGCCAAGCTGAAAGCGATGCCGGGGGCACCAGGTTGCCGGTCCCGCTCGACGTGCCCCGAAGAGAGCAGCCTCCGGAGCACAGGGCGCCGACGCGATCGCCAGGAATTTCCGGGCGGTACGTGGACGAGATGTCCCCGCGTCGCGGTGAGTGCCCGAGGCCCCGCACGCGCGCCACCGGACGCGGGGGTGCTGCTGTGTCGGGGAGTGCTCGGCGGTCGGCGAGCGGTGGGCTGACGGGCCCGCTTCCGCTCACCACCTTTGCGTGGGCCCGCGGAGATCGTCGGGGCTCGGATCAGAGGTGCCCAGACCGCTGTGCTAGAAAGGTGCCATGGCGGGGTTTTTCGCCAGATTGCGGCAAGTGTCGCCGCGGTCGCTGGCCGGCAAGAGGCCGCACAGTGTCGCCGCGCAGGTGTTCCTGCTGCAGGTGGGGTTGGTGGTGCTACTCGTCGTCTCCAGCGTTCTCGCCCTGGTCCTCCAGTCCCAGCGGGACGACTACGCCGAGGCCAAACGCCGGTCCGTCGCCGTCGCCCAGGCGTTTGCGCACTCGCCGGGCATCGTGCCGGCGCTGCGGAGCCCTGATCCGACGAAGGTGCTCCAGCCGCTCACCGAGGCGGGGCGCAAGGCCACGCGCGTCGACTTCATAGTGATCATGGACACCAAGGGCATCCGCTACACCCACCCCGTCCCGAGCCTGATCGGCAAGCGGTTCGTCGGCGTGATCGGACCCGCACTGGCCGGAAAGGTCTCCACCCAGACCGTCCACGGCCCCCTGGGCTCGGAGATGCAGGCAACCGTTCCGGTCGAGAACGGCGGCAAGGTGGTGGGCCTCGTCACCGCCGGGTTGAAGGTCAAGAGCGTAAACAACCAGGTCGATCGGCAGCTGTCCGTGATCCTGGCCGCGGGGGCCGGTGGGCTCGTGGTCGCAACCGGCGGAACCGCGCTGGTGGGCAGGCGGCTGCAACGGCAGACCCACAGCCTCGCCGCGGACAAACTGGCCAGTATGTACGAGCACCACGACACGGTGCTGCACTCCGTACGCGAAGGGGTGCTCCTCGTCGGCGTCGACCACCGCCTGCTGCTGGCCAACGACGAAGCCAGGCGGCTGCTGGAACTGCCCCCCGACGCCGAGGGGCGGCAGGTGTCGCAGCTGAACCTCGGCCCGAACACGGTCGAGTTGCTCGCCTCCGGGCGCGAGGCCGCTGACGAAGTGCACCTCGTCGGGGAGCGGCTGCTGGTGGTCAACCAACGTGCCACAGACCGTAAGGGAGGCCCCGAGGGCACGGTGGTGACGCTGCGTGACTCGACCGAACTGCAGGCGGCGTCCGGCAGGGCGGAGGTCGCACGGGCACGGCTCGAACTGCTCTACGACGCCGGCCTCGGCATCGGTACAAGCCTCGACGTGGTCCGCACCGCCGAGGAACTGGCGGAGGTCGCCGTCCCCCGCTTCGCCGACTTCGTCACCGTGGACCTGGCCGAGCCCGTACTGCGCGGCGAGGAACCGGCCCACGGCACACTGGCCATGCGGCGCACCGCCGTGCGCGGCATCGGGGACCACCATCCCCTGTACGGAAGGGGCACGCTGATCGACTTCGTGTCGGCCACCCCCGATGCGCGCAGTTTGCGCACCGGCCGCTCGGTGCTGATCGCCGACCTGTCGAACGACCCGGACTGGTACGCGCAGGACCCGGAACACTGCGAGGAACTGCTTTCCCACGGCATCCACTCCCTCATCGCCGCCCCGATCCAGGCCCGTGGCGTCACACTGGGCATGGCCGAGTTCTGGCGTACCAAGCAGCACACCCTCTTCGACGAGGAGGATCTGAACCTGGCGGACGAACTGGTGGCACGCGCCGCGGTCAGCATCGACAACGCCCGCCGATACACCCGCGAACACGCCCTGGCCGTCACCCTCCAGCGCAGCCTGCTGCCCCGCGCCCTGCCCGAGCAGAGCGCCCTGGAGGTCGGCCACCGCTACCTCCCCGCACAGTCGGGCGTGAGCGGGGACTGGTTCGACGTGATCCCGCTACCGGGGAGCCGAGTGGCACTGGTCGTGGGTGACGTGGTCGGCCACGGTCTGCACGCCGCCGCCACGATGGGGCGACTGCGCACAGCCGTGCACAACTTCTCCTCGCTCGACCTGCCGCCCGACGAGTTGCTGAGCCACGTGGACGACCTGGTGGGACGCATCGACCAGGAGGAGGCGAGTACGGAGCCCGCCGCCGGCGTCGTGGGCGCGACCTGCCTGTACGCGATCTACGACCCGGTGACGCGTCGCTGCACCATGGCACGCGCCGGCCATCTGTCGCCCGTGCGGGTCCAGCCGGACGGCAGCGCGGCCTTCGTCGACCTGCCCGCCGGGCCGCCACTGGGTCTCGGCGGTATGCCGTTCCAGAATGCCGAGCTGGACCTCGCGGAGGGCTCCCAACTCGTCCTCTACACGGACGGTCTCGTCGAGGACCGCACACGCGACCTGGACGTGGGCATGGAGATGCTGCGCGCCGCGCTGACGGGCCATCCCGGCCGGTCGCCGGAGCAGAGCTGCCAGGCCGTGCTGGGCGAGCTGCTGCCCGCGCGGCCCAGGGACGACGTGGCCCTGCTCATCGCCCGCACCCGGGCGGTGCCGCCCGACCGGATCGCCGACTGGGACGTGCCGGCCGACCCGGCCGCCGTAGCCGGAATGCGCGGTGTCCTGTCCACCAAGCTCGACGAGTGGAATCTGTCCGAGCTGGGCTTCGGCATGGAACTCGTGCTGAGCGAGCTCATCACCAACGCCATCCGGTACGGCTCCGAGCCGATCCACGTCCGGCTGGTCTACGACCGCACGCTGATCTGTGAGGTGTCCGACGGCAGCAGCACCTCACCGCACCTGCGGTACGCCGCGACGACCGACGAGGGAGGCCGGGGCCTGTTCCTCGTGTCACAGATGACCGAGCGCTGGGGCACCCGGTACATGGCCCGGGGAAAGGTGATCTGGGCCGAGCAGGCACTGCCGGCGCCCGGAACGTCGTGGTGAACATCCTGGTTCGTCCGGGGAAGGCAAGGTCCGTGCGAGCGATGCCGCCGGTCTTCGGCCCCGCGCCGCAACGGGCACCGGGCAGTTCAGGCACGTACTCGAACCACCCTTCGCTGTTTCGCAGCCACGCAGACCGCGGAACGGTGCTCGAACAGCGGGGGAGTCACACCACGGTGGTTCCCACCCGAACGAGCCCGGACTCATAGGCGGCGATCACCGCCTGGGCGCGATCCCGGACCGCAAGTTTGTCGAAGAGGCTCGCCACGTGCTTCTTCACGGTGAAGACGCTGATGCACAGGCCCTGGGCGATCTCCCTGTTGTCCAGGCCCGTGGGCGACGAGCCGCAGCACCTCCACTTCGCGGGGCGTCAGATCCCGCAGCGCGGAGACCATCGTGGCCGCGTTCGCCACCCTGGGTACCGCGAGTTTCGGCCAGTTCCGGGTGCTGGGCCCTGCGATCGCCGTGTCGGTGCTGGTCATGCTCGCGGCCAGTCTCACCCTCATGCCCGCCCTGCTGGCCGTCTGCGGCCGCCGCATGTTCTGGCCCTCGCGTACCTGGCGACAGGACCGGCCGTCGGCTGCGCTCGCCCGGCTCACCAGCGGTCTGGCCCGGCGCCCGGCGCTCGTCGCGGTGGCCGCAGCGGTCTGTCTGGCCGCACTGGCGGCGGGGATGCTGAGGATGCGGATGGACTACGGCCAGGAGCGAGGTCAGGCGCACACAGATTCAGCGGTGACGGCCGTCGAGATAGCCCGCTCCGTGCCCACCGGTGCCTCGGACCCACAGAGCGTGTACGTCGCCGCCGACGGCGCCGCACGCCCGCTGACCACCTCCCGTCTGGCCGAACTCAGACGAAGCCGCGGGTGGCGATGACAGCCCTGGCGAAGGGAATCGTTGCCGTGCCCGATCTCCCATCCCGCGTCAGGGGGTGTGCGGGTGTGGCGTGTGCGCCGCGCTCGGGTGGGAGCGGTCCTCGGAGACGAGGAGGAGGACGGTGGCGCGTTGGGGGCTGAGGGAGCGGACCTTGTGGGGGTTGGTGGCTTTGAAGTAGGCGCAGTCGCCGGGCTCGAGGGTGATGGTGCGGGAGGGGAAGATGAGTTCGGCTTGTCCGTCGTGGACGAAGATGAACTCCTCGCCGGGGTGGTCGCGGAAGGGGACGGAGTCTGCGTCGTGCGAGGGGTAGAGCATGAAGGGCGTCATGCTCTTGGTGCCGGCCTGGAGGGCCATGCCTTCATAGCGGGTGCCGGGTTCGTCAGCGGCGGTGAGAGGCTGGCGTTCTCCGGCCCGGGTCACGGTGACGTCGTTGAGTTCCTCGGCGTCGGCGAAGAGGTTGTCCAGGGGAACGGCGAGCGCCTTCGCGAGTGAGGCGCTGATGGCGATCGAGGGGACGCTTTGTCCGCGCTCGATCTTGGAGAGGTAACTCTTGGTGACACCGGCCCGCTCGGCGAGCACCTCCAGTGTCATGAGTCGCTCCTTGCGCAGCTGCCGTACCCGGTTGATCACTGCTACTTCCCTTCGCATTCCCGTGGACAGGGTAGGCGCGAATGGCCCTGCTGTGTCCGACGACCGACGAGCCTCAGGTGCTCTCCCGCATGCTGGACCGCTTGTGGAAAGACACTCGGTGTCTTATTTTAAACGACGTTTCCTACCGTCGAAGCCCTCGGGTGAGCGTTGCCACCATCGCCGATCCGCATCCCCGCGAGGAGGACGGTAACTTCGGCTGCTCACCGGCGACCGCATGGCGCCCCCGTGCGGCCGACGTCCAGTGCTGGACCGCATCTCGAGTGACGGGCCGGACCCGCCTCGGGGGCCGGTCCGTTCGTCCTGGTCGGCCTTCGTGAAGGCGGAACCGCTGGAACGCCGGCTTCGCGCGGTGTCCCTGTCGATCTGATCGACAGGGGGCGGGGCCACGGCCGCGAACTCGTGTCCCGGGACCAGCTGGTCACTTCTGGCGCCGGTGCGCCTGATCACCGGCGACCGCATCGACGTGGGTGCCGCGGATGAGGATCGTGGCGCCCGACGCTACGGCTGGTTCAGCAGCCGCACGTTCGGCGCCGCCACTCGCGTCGACGATCTCGGTCGCGAGTTCCGCCCGTCGTTCACCATCCTGCGGCCCAGCTCATGCCGTTCGTCCAGGGGTGCCAGGAAGTCGATGTAGGCCGTGGCGACGCCACCAAAGGGGCGGTTTCACGCGGCGCTTCAAAATCTGGCACTCCCAATGACCGCAATCGTCCGCTGTGGCAAGGGGCGTCGTGTCTGCCGGGATGCGCCATCCTTGCCTCATGACACAACGTGTCCTATGGTGAACAACGTTTCCACGCGGTGCCCTCCTCGGGACGGCACCCACTCGAACGCGGGACCAGCCGACAGGCCGGTCCCCGGGACTGGAGCGAAAGACATGGCAAAGACCCTGCGGGACTCGAAGGACGTGCTCGTCGACCGCGCCCAGCGGCTGATGAACGACCACTTCGAGGACTCGAAGCTGACCACACGCCAGAAGCTGGCCCTGACCTGCCGCATCGCCTTCGACGGCGGGCACGATTCGGGACTCGCGGGCCAGATCAGCGCCCGCGGGCAGAAGGCCGGCACCTATTACACCCAGCGCCTGGGCCTCGGTTTCGACGAAATCACCGAGGACAACCTGCTGCTCGTCGACGAGGACCTCCAGGTCCTCGAGGGCGACGGTATGCCCAACCCCGCCAACCGGTTCCACACCTGGATCTACCGCACGCGCAAGGACGTCAACTGCATCGTCCACACCCACTCCCTGCACACCGCGGCGCTCGCCATGCTGGAAGTCCCGCTTGTCATCTCCCAGATGGACACCACGCCCCTGTACGACGACTGCGCCTTCCTCAAGGAATGGCCGGGCGTTCCCGTGGGCAACGAGGAGGGCGAGATCATCTCCGCGGCCCTCGGCGACAAGCGCGCCATCATCCTGGCCCACCACGGCCAGCTGGTCACGGGAGCCACCGTCGAAGAGGCCTGCAACCTGGCGATCCTCATCGAGCGCGCCGCGCGCCTCCAACTGCTCGCCATGGCGGCGGGAACCGTCCAGACCCTCGACCCGGTCCTCGCCCGCGAGGCCCACGACTGGACCGGCTCCGACCGCCGCAGCAAGGCCAACTTCGCCTACTACGCCCGCCGGGCACTGCGCAACCACCCCGACGTCCTCTCGGGTCAGGTGGAGCTGTGATGGCGAACCCGCCGCTCAAGGGCATCATCTCCTACCCTGTCACCCCCTTCGACTCCGCCACCGGCGAGGTCGACCTCACTGCGCTGAGCCGGCTCACCAACGACCTGGTGGAGGCGGGCAGCCACGGCATCGCCCCGCTGGGCAGCACGGGTGAGAGCGCGTATCTGCGCGAGATCGAGTGGGACGCCGTCTGCGAGACCACTCTGCAGACGGTCGCGAAGAGGGTCCCCACCCTGGTCGGTGTGTCGCACTGGAGCACGGAGGGCACGGTGCGCCGTGCCCGGGTTGCCGCACGCAACGGGGCCACCGCGATCATGGTCCTGCCGCAGGTGTACTGGAAGCTGACCGAGGCCGAACTCGCGCACCACTACAGCACGGTGGCAGCAGCGACCGACCTCCCCATGATGCTCTACAACAACCCGGGCACCAGCGGCGTGGACCTGCCGCCGGAAACGGTGGTCGCGCTCGCCCGCAAGATTCCCAACTTGACCATGGTCAAGGAAAGCTCCGGCATCGTCGACCGCTTCCGGACCATTCAGGACCTGTCAGACGGTGCCCTGTCGGTCTACAACGGCAACAACCCGGTGGCCCTCGACGCCTTCCGCTCCGGCGCCGCCGGCTGGTGCACCGCGTCGCCCTGTCTGGTCCCGCAGTGGGCCCTGGCCCTGCACGACGCGGCGACCGGCGGACAGGACGAGCGGGCCGAGGCCATCCTGGCCGAGCTCCTGCCCTTCCTCCAGTTCATCGTCGGCTTCGGCCTGCCGCGAGCCATCAAGGCAGGCCTCGAACTGCAGCAGCGCGACGTCGGTCTGCCACGGGCGCCCCTGCTGCCGCTGCCCGACAAGGAGACCAGGCAACTCGGCGAGATACTCGACCGGTTGGCCTCCCACCCCCTGGTGTGTCCGGCCGCCTGAGTCCCTGAGCCGCCCGCTCCGCCGGCGGAGCGAGCGGCTCAGGCCCGGCACCACTGCTTCACGGACACACACGCCGTACAGGGGGAACGGGCAACACGTCCCCCCTGCTCGCAGAGTGAAGGATAGCCATGTCAGGCCATGCCCCTGTGACGCATCATCGACGCATTGTTCCACCTGCCGCCAAGTCGGCGCTGCTGCGCAGGACTCTGCGGCGTCACGCGGCCGGTGTCACGGTGATCACCGTGCCCGGGCCCGCGGGATTCACCGTCACCTCCTTCAGTTCCGTCTCGCTGGATCCCGCCCTGATCTCCTTCTGCGTGGCCAGGGGTGCCTCGGTCGCGGCGGCGGTGGGCCGGGCCGACCGGTTCGCCGTCCATCTTCTGGGTGCCGGTGACGCCGGGCTGGCGGACCGGTTCGCGCGCAGGGGTGTCGACCGGTTCGCCGGGTTGGACCGTCTGCACGAGCAGGACGGGCTGCCGATCCTCACCTCGGTGCCGGCCTGGCTCACCGCCCAGGTCGTTGCCCGGTATCCCGCCGGTGACCACATCCTGGTGATCGGCGAGGTCGACGCCGGCGGGGTACGGGCGGACGCCCCGGCGCTGATACGCCACAACGGCGGATACGCCACCTCCGCCCAGCTCACACCGCCGATCTCCGCAGCATGAGAACGGCGGGCACGCACCACAGCTCTTACTCGAGGAGTACCGATGCGTTGTCTCGACTGCCGCATGGAGGGAACGGCCAACACCGCCGTCGGCCTCTGTGTGACCTGCGGAGCCGCCGTCTGCCAGGACCACGTCAGGATTGCGGCCGGTTCCAGGCGGGGGCCCCTCCTCGGTCCCCTCAACAGCCAGACACGTACGGTGCGCTGCCGCCAGTGCGGGCACGGCTAGTCTTCCGTTACTCCGGCCACGGCATGGGCGCTGCGCTGCCGGATCATCCCGGCCTGCGCGAGCGGTGCGTCGTGGCTGCGGAGTTGGGCTCCACGCCGCATGCGGCGGGCCGGTGGCGGAAGCGGTTCGCTGAGTACCGGATCGTCGGCCGGGGCGACATGTGCTGGTCACGACCACGGCGAATGCTGTCCGTCGGCCGCGCCTGCCACTGGGTGCACGCAAGGCCACAGCCGCGGAGCTCCAGGCCTCAGCACGAAGACGTGCCCGCTCGCCCGGCCGGGAACAGCGTCGCGTCATGTCCAGGGGGCGTCCCCGCAGATACGGGCCGGGCCCTGCACCGCCCGTAAAGGAACGACCGTTCTTGACTGATCGTTCTTTAATTGCGTACGGTCATGGGCATGGGACGACCACGCGCCTTCGGCGCCGATCGAGCCGTCAGCATCGCGGCCGCCCTCTTCGCCACCCATGGCTACGAGGGCACCTCGATGGACAACCTGGTCGCAGCCACAGGCATCCACCGAGGCAGTATCTACAGATTCTTCGGCTCCAAACGGGGCCTGCATCTGATCGCCCTGCGCAACCACCTCGACCACGAAATCCACCCCATCAGCGCCGCCATCGCCACCCTCACCGACCCTACGCAGGCACTGACGGCAGCCATTGCGTCGTACGACAACGGTCCGGCCTCCGGACTTCTCCTCCTTGCCGCCGCCGAACGCGCTCCCCGCGACCCAAAGGTTGCCGCGCTGGTCGCGGAGGGCATCACCGCGCTGGAGGGCGCCTTGCGCCCCACGCACGGTGACGCCGCCCCTCGACTTGCCTCCGCCGTCCTCGGTGCCCGCCTGCGTCTGCGCCTGCGCGCTCAGCCGACCTCCCCCCTGCTGGCTTGGCCCTGATCTCCATCGACCAGGCGTGGCCTGCTGACCGCCGAATTCCAGGGCCTGGACAGGCTCTGGACTTTCAAGACTCTCGGGGTCAGCCGGCCCGTGTTGCGCGAAGCGCTTCGGGCCCTCCAGGTCATGGGCCCTCACTGTCTCGAAGACCGCAAGGGAACCTTCGTGGTGGCGAACACGGTCGAGGAACCAACCTTCGGTGACTATGCCGCGAGCGACCTGCTCGAGGTGCGCCGGCACGTCGAGATCCCGGTCGCCGGGTACGCCGCGCTGCGCCGCACGGCCCGAGGCGATCGCGGGACGCCGCGCAGACGTCGCATGAGGCCTTGGTGCCTCGGTGAGTGGGACGGAGAGCGGCACCCCTGCTGTGCTATCCGCACGACGGAAGAACGCCCGGAACCTGCGCCCCCGCAAGTACGATCGCAGGCCTCCGGGCCTCCAAACCGCGATACCCCCTGTGCGCCGGGCGCGGTGCGGCCGGGCGGCGCAGCGCCAGTTGAACGAGGCCGACGTTCTTGGAGAGCCTTTCTCTCACTTGGTGGCGGGTGTCCACGGTGTGTCCGTCATGAAGCGCTTCCGGAAAACCGTTCCGGGACTGGTGAGGGCTGCTTCGATTGCCTCTGCCGGGATCTTCTTGCTCATGGCCTGCCTGGGGACCTTGAGGTAGCCACAGGCTCGGAGGAGATCCGTGGCCGAGGCCCAACTGCCGGCGGCCACCACCACCTCGTCCAGGGCGTCGCACGCGTTGGTCGCGTCGACCAGGGCCGCGTACGCGATGACAAGGCCCGCCACTCGCGCCTTGGCGGTCATGTCTCCCATATCCACTCCGTTCGGTAAGGGGTGGCGAGACCGCATGATGCTGCTTCGCTACCTGGCCCCCGGAGGGGGACTGCGTAGATGCCGGACGCCGCTGCTCGATGACCCGTGTGATGGCGGCCACGATGTCGTATACCTGGCGGGTAGCGTTGCTTGCCGTATCAAGCGCGGTCGATCGCCGCGTGTCCGCAGCGGCCTGTACAGACGAGGTGGATAGCGACCTGACCGTTTTCGATCCTCCCGGCCGTGCCGGTGTACTGGCGCCGGACACCCACGGTGTGCGTGCCCTTCTTCACGTCCCCGGTCTCATCGACGACCAGCATCGTATCGTCGTCGTGCAGATGTTCCAGCACGTACTTGCGCACGTCATCGCGCACGGTGTGTTGGGCGGGGTGTGAGTGCTCGTCGTCCGTACCAGTGATGTCTCCGACGCCCGCTGGGCCTTGAGCGAACCGGTCTTCGCCGCCTGGCGAGCCAGGCGAACCGGACCCGGCGCAGCGGCCCGAGTGCGCGACCCGCGGGAGATCGTCAACGCGATCCTGTACGTCAACCGCACCGGCATTCCGTGGGAGTACCTGCCCCACGACTTCCCGCCGTACAAGACCGTCTACGACTACTGCGCCAAGTGGGAAGCCGACGGCACCACCCAGCAGGTCCACGACCTGGGGCCTTGACCCCGAATCCAGGACTGGAAGCGGTTCACCAGCGCGTCTCCCCGGCGAAATACTTGGCCCGCCTGCTGGACGGTCGCCCAGCGGCTGGAGCGCGTGGGCCGCCTGCTGAGCGACGACTGGCAGAGCCCGGCCGGCGTGATGGAGATACAACTCGCCTTGCGCCTCCACCGTTTGTCGGCACCGGCACAGCACCGACCCCCTACGCGCGGGGCGTACGGGGGTCGGTCGACGAAGGGCTGGTCCCGGTGACGGGGGCAGGCCACAGGCCACCTGCCGTCCTTGCGGGCGGCTCCTGCGAGCCGGTCAGACCTTATGCGGGTCGGCCGGCCGGGGCTTCGCCGGGGCCTTGTCGGCGCACTCCAATTTCCGTGAATGCGGGATTCGCAGGTAGTTGCAAAGGGACACGGCGGGCCTGGACCTCCTTGGCCACTTCCTGACAAGTTCTTGCACCGATCGACAAGCTGAGCGTAGGAAGATCCTGCAACGGAGGAGGGGAGGTCGGCATGCCTGCTTCAGGCCGCGACAACGGGACCTCCCGGCACTCGATATGTGCTCCATATTCGGCGCACTGCACGACACGCCGGCTGACCGAGGGGGAGCGGCAATGGAAGGGCCTGTCACGAGCGCGCTGCCGACGCGGCCGATACGGCACGACAGCGGAGTTCTCGCGGCACCGAAAGCACCGCGCATCCGCGTTCCGGTCGTCGGCCCCCTTTTACGACTGCGCTCCGACCTGCTGAATGCCATTCAGCACGCCGCGTCGTCCGGCGATGAGGTGTCGTCCTTCACCCTCGGTTCCAAGAGCATGATCTTCATCAACCGGAGCGCCGCCGCGGATGTGGTGCTTTCCGACATCCACACGTTCGGAAAGCCGGGCGGCGAGAATCCGCTGAGGCTGGTGCTCGGGGACGGTCTGATCAGCAATCCCGACCACGACAACTGGCTGCGGCGCCGCAGGGCGCTGCAGCCTATGTACAGCCGATCCAGTCTCGCGACGATGCGGGAGAAGATGGCCGACGTGGTCGCCGACCGCACACAACGCTGGGAACGTCACGACCGCACCGATCTGAACCTCCACGAGGAAATGCTGTCGTTCACCCTGGACACCGTTTCCGTGTGCATGTTCAGCCGGTACGGCGACACCGTGGCGGACATCATCACGCCGCAGACCGCGTCCTTCCTGCTCGACTTCGTCGAGCGCCGGCTGCGGGGCCCGTTCTCCCTGCCGGTCGGTGCGCCGAGCCCGCGCAATCGCCGACTCGCCGCCACCTTGAAGAACCTCGACGAACTCGTCCACCGGCTGATCGACGAGCGCCGACGCACCGGCGAACACCACGGTGACCTGCTGGACCTGCTGCTGGAAGCCAGAGTCGGCGACGGCGCCGCGCGCTTGACCGACACCGAGGTGCGTGACGAGGTCCTGACCACGTTCCTCGCCGCCTACGAGACCACGGCCAGCGCGCTGACGTGGATTCTCTACCTCCTCGCCTGCTACCCGGGCGTTCAGCAGCAGGTGCGGGAGGAGGTGGGCCGGTCGGGCTCGCCCGAGCGTGGAGAGCCGCGGCGGGGCTCCCTCCTGGAATGCGTCATCAACGAGGCCATGCGGCTTTTCCCCCCGTCCCCGACGATTCCGCGCCAGGCCAAGAAGGACGCTCTGATCGGCTCGGCCAGGGCCCCCGAGGGGGCTCTCGTCATGCTCAACGTCGCGGCCATCCACCGGGACCCGGACGTCTGGGAACGGCCCGACGCATTTCTGCCCGAGCGCTTCATACACAGCACTCCCGGAAGGGGCGAGTATCTGCCGTTCGGTGCCGGTGCCCATATGTGCATCGGCAAGGGGTTCGCCATGATGGAGATGTCCATGCTCGTGGCGAGCATGGTTGTCAAGTTCCGGCTATCGCTGCGCGATTCCGCGGGTCCGGACCCCAAGGCCCTCATCACCCTCAGGCCCCGCGACGGTTTCGGGCTGACACTCACCAGGATCTGAAACCGCCGCTTGTCCCGCTTGCCGTCCGAAACGCGCGACATCATGAGAGAGGTTGACCGATGCGCCGCCTGGCACGTTTCAACGCAACAGTCGAGCTCGTGCGTCCGCGCACACTGCTCGTCTCCCCTCTCTCATACTGCGTGGGTGCCGCCGTGGCGGATCACCGCCTCGACTTCACCGTGCTGCTCGGCGTCATCATTCACATCGCGGCACCCCTGGCCGCCAACGCCCACAACGCGGTGACCGATCTCGTCGAGGACGGCAAGAACGTACCCGGCCGCCTGAAACTGGTCGAAACAGCGGGCGTCGAAACGCTGCAGAGAATCGTGTACGCGGGACTCGGCGTCATGCTCGCCCTGTCGCTGATGATCTCGTTCGCTCAGAGCCTGCTCTGGATATTCAGCGCGTTCCTGGTCCTCGGCTACTCCTCGCCGAGGCTCCGCCTGAAGGGCCGGCCGATCATAGGAATGGCCGTGTTCTCGATGGCCGTCACCGAGCCGTACATCGCGGGGGCACTGCTCGGTGAGTCCTGGTGGGAGATCCCTCAGTACGACTCGCACCAGCCGGTCGTCCTCGGGGTGTTCCTGTTCTGCTGGTACTTCGCCAAGGGAATCATGAAGAACGTCCCCGACTACGAAGGGGACAAGGCGGCCGGGCTGCGGACTATTCCCGCGCTCATGTCGTCGAAACAGTCCGCCGCCTGGGCCGCCGCCGCCGCGACCACGCTCGTCTATGTCGCCTTCCCGGTTCTCGTTCTCGTCAGTGTCATACCCGACCGGCTGGTTTTCGTCGGCCTGATGGTGCTGCCGGCCGTGGGTAACATGGCCGGCATGGTCCTGGCCCGAACTCCGCTCGAGTACAACCGAGTCGGCCAACGGGACATGTATGTGTCCGTCGTTTTCCTCGGCCTTCTGCTCTTCGGATGGCGGCCGTCGGTCGGCTCGGCGCTGGTCGGGCTCTGCGCTGTCGCGGTCATGGTCTGGAGTGACGTATCGGGAAGGGACTCCAGAGCGAGTCGCCATCTCGCCGGGGCCGAGTCGGCATGAGTATTCCAGGTGGAGGAGGCCCGACAAGTGACAGTTGATCGCATGCCCCGAGGCAAGGGATCCGAAGTGCACGGGATCTTCGAGAAGATCGCCGGGTACTACGACCGGATGAACTTCGTCATGACGCTCGGGCGTCATGAGAAGTGGTGCCGCGAGGTGGCCGAACGAGTCGCCCCGCCCGCGAACGGCCAGGTCCTGGACCTGGCCACGGGGACGGGTGCCATCGCCCTGAAGGCGGCCGGGATGTACCCCGCCGTGACGGTGACGGGCGCCGACTTCTCCGAGGAGATGCTGCGTCGCGCAGAAACCAAGCCCGGGGCGGACTCCGTTTGCTGGCTGCAGGCGGACGCGACCCGCCTGCCGTTCGAGGACGAGTCCTTCGACGGGATCACCGAGGGATATCTCCTCAGGAATGTCGAAGACCTGGACCAGTCACTGCGCGAACAGCACCGAGTTCTCAAACCCGGTGGCCGGATCGTCATTCTGGAGACGTGCCCCCCGAGCGGCCTGGTTAAGCCGGTCGTGACCCTGGGCGTACGCGTTCTTGTTCCGCTGCTGGGCCAGGTCGTGGCACGTGACCGGTCGTCGTACACCTATCTCGAATCGAGCACCCTGGCCTTCCAGTCACCCCAGCATGTCGCCGGCGTCCTCAAGGGTCTCGGCTTCCAGGACATCGGGTGGCGAAAGAAGTTCTTCGGCACGAACGTAATTCTCTGGGCCACCAAACCGAGGTGACGTGCCAGGAGTCATTCCTGGCGAACTAGGGGGGAAAACCTGTGACCAGACCTGTTTCCGCGCACGACATACCGTTTGCCAAGAGGGCATTGGAGCGCTGGGTGTCCCAATACCCCGACCACGTCGGGTCGGTGGGCATCGACGGCAGCGGTCTGACGTGGCGGGACATCGCCACGTCGGTGCGCACCCTGGCCGGCGAACTCCGGCAGGCCGGAGCGGGCCCCGGCGACCGGATCGCCGTCATGGCCGGCCGGTCGCGGTACGCGCTCAGCAGCCTGCTGGCGGTCTGGGCCAACGGGTCGTCGGCGGTCCTCCTCGATGAACGCCACCCGGCCGAACGCCTGCGCTGGACCGTGCGGGACGCCGGGTGTTCCGCACTGGTGTCGTCGGAGTCGGAACCGAACGCCGCGGAGCTGGGCCTCGCGTTGATCGAGACGAGCGGCTCCGAGACCGGGGCCGTGGCAGGGACAGCGACCGGGACCGGGGCTGAAGGTGCGGGGCGGCTGCTCGCCGGGACCGGTCTCGACGAGTGGACCCTTGGGCAGGGCGAGTCGGAGGCGTACGTCGTCTACACCTCGGGAACCACCGGCCGCCCCAAGGGGGTTCGGATCGGTACCGCCGCCCTTGAGTGCTTCCTGGCCAACGCCGAGACACTGGGGTACCGGCCGGGCAGCCGTGCCGTCTGCGTCGTCTCGCCGGGCTTCGACGGCTGGCTCTGGTCGGTCCTCACCCCCTTCGTCAACGGTGTCACGTGCGTCGCGGTCGATCCCGCCTTCGGGCAACTCGAAGACGCCCTGGCCGCCCAGGAGATCGACAACCTCTGCATGACGCCCTCGCTGTACGCCGCGATCGAGAAGCTGCCGAGGGCCGAGGTCGCCGTGGTGGCCGGGGAGCGCTGCCCGGAGGCCCTCGTCGCCCGGCTTCGGGAGAGCGCGGATCGCGTGCTCAACGTCTACGGGCCGACCGAGGCTACGATCGCCACCACCATGGCCGACACCGCACGCGGTGACGACCCCCGAACGATCGGCCGCCCGATGCCCGGCTGCACGGTCACGGTTGTCGACGCCGACCTGAACGAGGTCCCCCCGGGCGTCACCGGAGAGCTCCTGATCGGCGGCGCGGGCGTCGCCCTCGGCTACGTCGGCGCGGACGCGCCGGGCGCCGACCGGTTCCTCGACCGGGACGGCGCCAGGTACTTCCGGACGGGCGACCGCGGGATGCTGCGCGCGGACGGACAGGTGAGCTGTCTCGGCAGGATGGACAACCAGGTCAAGATAGGCGGCTTCCGCGTCGAGCTGGAGGAGATCGAGCGCATCGCCTGCGCGGTACCCGGCATCGAGCGCGCCGTGGCCTACGTGCGCGGTGAGCCGGGCACGCTCGCGCTCGGCCTCCTCACGGCATCGGGCGGCCCGCTGGACGACGACCTGCGCGAGCGGCTGACCCACGAGTTCGCCTCGCGCCTGCCGCGCCAGTTGTGCCCGACGCGGCTGCACCGCATGGCCGAGGTGCCGCTCGAAGCGACCGGCAAGGTCTCGCGCCACGAGGTGGCCGAACTCGGTGACCGCGAAGTGTCCGGCGGCGGACATGACGGGAACGGGGACTGGAACGGGGACGGCGCCGAGGGCGGGGGCGCGGACATCGCCCGGCCCATGCTCGGGGACGTGTCCCGGCAGCCGGTTCTCGACTCGGTCATGGAGGCATGGAACAGCGTGTTCGGGCGGAGCGTCGCCGAGGACGACGACTTCTTCGCCATCGGCGGGCACTCCCTCCTCGCGGCCCAACTGGTCTCCCGCATCGAGCTCCACCTGGAGGTCGCCGTGTCCATCGCCGACGTCCTCACGGCCAGGACGCCCCGGGCACTGGCCGACCGGATCGACGAGAGGAGGGCGGCGTGACGTATCTGCGGCACTTCACGGCGGGCACGGGAAGCGGGACGCAGGAGGCCGGGGGCGGCGACGCGTCCCCGACGGTGGTCGTGTTCCCGCAGGCCGGCGCCGGCTGTCTCCGCCTGCACGCCGTCGTGCCCGTGCTGCCGCCCGGGGTGAACCTGCTGGGGGTGCAGTTGCCCGGGCGTGAGGACCGGTTGGCGGACGCTCCGGCGCACGACCTGTCCGAGGTGGTCGACCGCATCGCGGCCGAATGCTTCGCCCGCACCCGGTCGACGGCCGCCGCACGACGTGGACCACTGCTCCTCCTCGGCGTCAGCCTCGGCGCGGTCATCGCCTATGAGGTCGCACGGAAGCTCGAATCCGAGGGTGCGGCGGCCCGTTCACTGGTGGTGGCCGCGGCCCGGTCGCCGGAGCACTGGAGAACGTTCCCCGCGGCCGACCCATCGCCCGAACAGGTGACGGCCCTGCTGCATCCCTCGGTCCGCGAGTCCGCCTTCGCCCGCTACGCCGCCGCGACGATGCGCGCGGACCTGCGTCTGATGGCCGGCTACGACGTCCCGCCCACCGGACTGACGCGCACCTCGCTGCGGTCCGTGTCGGGGCGCCACGACAGTGTCGCCACCACCGCGCAGATGTCCGGGTGGCGTGACCGAACGACCGACTACCGAGGCCATCAAGTGATCGATGCGGACCACCACGCGTTCATGAGCCAGGACGTCCTGGCCGACATGCTCACGAAGATTGCGTCCGAGGCCGTCGCGGGCCGGGCGGTGCGCGCGTGAAGCAGCGGACGGCACCCGACCTGTTCGAGCCCGGCCTGTTCGAGGGAACCGGGTTCTACGACGTCTTCGCCTGGTACCGGGAGAACGAACCGGTGTCCTGGCAGCACCCCGCCGGGGAACCGGAGGGCTTCTGGAGCGTCACCAAGTACCGCGACGTCGTGGCCGTACACCGGGACACCACTCGGTTGAGCTCGACGAAGGGCATGCGCCTGGGCTCGACGGAATCCGCCGTCGCCGCCGTCGCGAACAAGATGCTCATCGTCTCCGACCCGCCCGACCACACGCGCATGAAACGCGTGCTCATACAGCCGTTCTCCAACGAGGTTCTCGCGAGGGCGGAGGAGTACGTGGACCGGGTCGTCGCCGACGTCGTCGCCAAAGCCGTACGGCACCCGGCACCGGACCTGATCACGCACCTCGCCCGCATCCCGACCGACGTCATCTGCGCGATCATGGACATTCCCCCGTCCGACTGGGCGTGGATCGGAGCGAAGACCACCGAGGCGTTCGAATCTCCCTCGGAGGTGCAGCGCATCATGGCGAACGGTGACATCTTCAAGTACTTCACCGACATGGTGCGCGAGAACCGCGGGACGGGTACGAACGACTTCATCAGCGGCCTCACCGCCCGGAATGACGGCGGCACGCAACTGACCGACGAGGAACTCGTGTTCAACCTCAGCGGGGTGCTGGCCGGCGGGAACGAGACCACCCGGTACACGCTGGCCGCGCTCACCCACCAACTGGCGGAGCACCCGGACCAGTGGCGTCGCATCGCCGGGGGAGAGGTCGGGCCCGCCGACGCCACCGAGGAAGGCCTGCGCTGGTCGGTGCCCGGCATGCACGTCATGCGGACCACGACCGAGACCGTCCGCGTCGGCGACGTCGAGATCGGTCCCGGCCAACGCGTCGTGACGTGGATCGGCTCGGCCAACCGGGACCCCGAGGTGTTCGACGACCCGGACACCTTTGACGTCGGACGCAGCGGAAACCGGCATCTGAGCTTCGGCGCGGGCCGCCACCTGTGTCTGGGCAGCCGGCTCGCGCGGTTGGAGATCACGGCGTATCTCCGGGCGCTGCGCACGATGGTGAGCACCGTCGGACTCGAAGGCGAGCCGCGCTACAACGGGTCGAATTTCACCTGGGGATTGAATGAACTTCCGGTGGTGCTTCGCGCATGAGGTCACCGGGTACGAGCGTTCCGCACACGACCGTTCCGAGCAGGGTTCCTTCGCGCCTGAGAGAGACCATGTCCGCTTCCCCCGTACGCGCCGTGACCCTCTGCCTTCCCGACGACGTCTTCGAGGGCGCACGCGTCGATGTCGCCGGTGTCGCCCGATACGGTGAGCAGGCGGTGGAGATCGGTGACCGGCTCGTGCGCGCCGGTTTCGACGTCCAGACCGTCCGGCTCTCCAGCCCGGCGCTCGACGAGCCCGTGACCCGCGACGACCTCCGGGCCCGAGCCGCCGGTCTCGTCGAGGGCTGCCGACGCGCGGGCGTGGGCAGTGCCGCCCTGAGCGCGCTGCGGCCCACCGCGCTCGCGGCGACCAAGCCCTCGGACGTCGCCGAAGTACTGGTCGAACACCCTTCGCTGTTCTTGGCGGTTGTCGTCGCCGAGGGGACCGAAGTGGACCACGACGCCGCCGAGTTCAGCGGCGGCGTGATGCGCGAACTGGCGGACCGTGACAGCGAGGCCAACTTCCGGTTCGCGGCGGTCGCCAATCTGGGCCCCAACGCGCCGCTGTTCCCGGGCTCGTTCAGCGACGGGGGGAGGGCCGGCGTGAGCGTGGGGCTCCAGTCGACCGGCGCCCTGCTCGCACGCGCCCGGGCCAACCCGCCCCGCGGTCTCGCCGGGGCGACGGAGCTGACGCGGGCTTGTCTGCGGGACCAACTGGACAGGTTTGCGGCGTTGCTGGAGCCGGAGTGCGAGCGGCACGGCCTGCTGTTCCACGGGTTCGATCCGTCGCCGGCCTGCGCCCCGGACGTCAGTATCGGGGAGTTCCTGGAGATCGCCGGAGGGATCCGGTTCGGCCGCCCCGGCACGCTGGCGACCTGCGCCGCGGTGACGGCCGGCATCCGGTCGGTGGGGCGTCCCACCGTCGGCTACGCGGGCCTCATGCTTCCGGTGCTCGAGGACTGGGTGCTGGCGCGTGCCTGGCAGGAGGGCCGGATCGGCGCCGACTCGGTACTTGCGTACTCGTCGGTCTGCGGGGCCGGAATGGACACCATTCCCCTGCCCGGTTCGACCCCGCAGCAGGAGGTCGTCGCCATGATCGAGGACATGGCGGCCCTGTCGGCACGGTGGGCGAAGCCTCTGTCCGCGCGCCTGATGCTCGCACCGGAGGACGGCGATCCACGACGCACGCAATTCCGGGCGGAGCAGATCGTGAACATCGAGTATCCGGCACCTGCGACGACGACCGGAGGTGGGCCCCGTACGACGCAGGCGAGGTGAGGTGGGTGGTCAGCCCGCGGCGGGGCCGGTGAAGCGGTCGGCCGGTATCGCACATGCGGGCTCTGCCAGTCAGTCCGCCCGGCGTCGCCACTTCGCGCGGGCGCCGGCGGCGTGCTGGGGCACCATCCGCTCCCACGCTGCCTCTGCCGGCTCCCCCCGATCCGCCACGGGACCGATGAAGGAGGACTCGTCCGACAGCAGGAACACGACCAGCGGCGCGACCTCGTCGGCCGTGCCCGTGCGGCCCCGAGTCCCCTGGAGACGAGCTGCCGGAGAGCGAGCCCGAGGCGGCGGAAGTCCCGTGGTCGGCCGGATCGCGGCCGGCACACCGATCCTCGCCGAGGAGACGGTTGAAGACACCTATGTTCTGCCTCGCCAGATGGTCGGTGAAGGCGAGCTCTTCGCCCTGAAGGTGTCCGGGGAAAGCATGATCGAGGCAGCCATCCGCGACGGCGACATGGTCACCGTCCGGCGGCAGCAGGTCGCCGGGCCAGGCGACATCGTCGGCGCCGTACTCGACGGCGAAGCGTCACACTGACGCAACTCCACACGCTGAACCGGCTCGCTGCCATCCACCGAGCCGCGGCCCGCGAGGCGCTCAAGGCCGCCGACGCCGCTTTCACCCACCTGCCCGCCGACGTCACCACCCGTGCTGGTCACACCCACCCCGCCTGGGACCAGTGCCCGATGGGGGACCTCTCCCGCAGCGCACTCGCCGCCCAACTGGCCCACGCCCGTCCGCAAATCCGCCGCGCCCAGACAGGCAGACCCCGCTGTCGGACGCCGCCCGGCACAGCATCGCCGCGCTCACCCACGAAGTCACCGTCCTCGCCTGGGAAGCCCTGCCCGAATCCTGGACGGAGGAGATCACCGCGCCCGGCGAGGACGACGAGGACGAGCAGCAGCACCTACACCCGGCTCCTCACCGCCATCGGCGACTACCGGCGCCACCACCACCGTGCCGGCCCCGACGTGCACCGCCCAGGCCACCGGCCTCCGACCCGCTGACCACCCCACCGCGCGGCCTCAACACCACGACGAGCACGACCATGACTCCCGTACCCGAGAGATCAGCCCCTCCGACTACCGGGTCGATCATCTTCGTGGCCACGACGGGCTGTACGTGGCGCCAGCTGCCGACGGGTTTCGGCCCCTCCGGACCGACCGCGCACCGACGGTTCACCGAGTGGAGTCGGGCCCGGGTGTGGGGATAGCTTCACCGCCTGGTGCTGGACGAGCTCGGCGCCCGCGGCGAGTTGGACTGGTCGCGGTGCGCGATCGACTCGGTGAACATGAGGGCGATGAAAGGGGGGACCTGACGAGCCCGAATCCCGTAGATCGCGGCAAGAAGGGCTCAAAGATCCACTTGATCACGGCTACGACTACGACCACCTGCGCCGATGGCTCCGCACCCGACACACCGTCCCGCGCATCGCTCGCAAGGGCATCGAGTCCTCCCAGCGGCTGGGCCGCCACCGCTGGACCGTGGAGCGGACGGTGGCATGGCTGGCCGGGTGCCGCCGCCTGCACCGTCGCTACGAACGCACGGCGGACCACTTCCTGGCCTTCGCCGGGATTGCCGCCGCCCTGATCTGCTACCGCAGGATGGCGACCTGACCGGCGAGGACGGCAGGCTGGCATGATCCATAACGCATTCGGACGATCCCGCCCTGCCGCTGGCCTGCTGCCCAGCAGCGATCCATACCGACGAGGTAACCCATGACCGACTACCTGGCTGCCACCATGGCAATGCTCGGACCGGCCCAGAACCGCTACGCAGAGCCCTCGGCATGGGACCGCCTCCACGCCGATCTCGGCATACGGCTGCCGGCCGACTACCAGTTGATCGTCGACGCATACGCCCCGGTACAACTCAACGGGCATCTTCGCTTGGGCCACCCCGCGACCGAGCGGTGGAACCTGGGTCAGGAGATCCGAGCCACCATCCAGGCGTGGTCAGAAGTGCCCTGGGATGAGCTCGACCTCGACGCGGACGAGGACCCCCGGCAACTCCTCGGACTCGAGGAGCTGAGGTTCGGCACTCGCAACGGCCTGTGGCCCCTCGCGAGCACCGACCGAGGAGAGACGGTCTTCCTTGACGCAGCCGCCGATGCCACCAGGCTCGTGGTCAACTTTAACGAGACCTGGGCAGAGCACCGCATGCGCTTCACCGAATGGCTCTACCGCTACCTGATCGGCGAAGACATGACCGGCCCCAACAGCTCAGCTTTCCATCCAGGCCCTGTGAAACTGCAGCACCTCCCGATGTCTGCCAGCGAACGTCCCGAGCCTTGGTACGGCCCAGACCGAGGCATGTGAGGCTCTGGCACCACTGGCAAGGACGGCCCCAAACGCGATGACCTCTTAGCTTGAGTTCCAACCTCCGCGCCCGCGCGGAGGAGGCTGTCGTAGCCCCTGGCGGACTGCCCGCCATGGGCACCGAAGCGTTCTGGCACGTGCTCGACGCCGCTAAGGACAGTGCCAAGCCGCTCGACGTTGCTGTCGACGACCATCTGTCGGCCCTGCCCGCAGAAGAGATCCTCGCCTTCGAACACCGCTTCTCCCGTCTACGCGACGTGGTCTACCGCTGGAACGTCTGGGCGGCCGCCTACCGCATCGGCGGGGGCTGCTCCCATGACCGGTTCAGCGACTTCACGGCGGGTCTTGTGGCGCTCGGACGTGAGTGGTGCCAACGGGCCGCTGCGTGCCCTGACGCACTCGCTGATCATCCTGCCGTGCGTATCGCGGCGGCCGCCGGGGACCAGGACGTCATCTTCGATGAGAACCTCCATTTTGTGTCATCGAGGGCGTCTGAGCGGCTGACCGGTGACTCGGACGCCTTTGGGAGGCCCGGGAGGGCTGGGAGGCCTACACCGCCGCTTGCGCCGCGACCGAAGAGGGGGACAGCGAGGGGATGGGCGAGTCGTTCGACTCGGGAAGGGGTCGTTTCTGACAGTGACCTGGTGTCAGGTCGTGGCCGACGCTCGCGAGGGGAGGCGCTGATCCACTTCCGGCCCTCTGTCCGAACCGGCGGTCTCGGCAATCGGTTGGGGCCGAATCCCGATGGCTGACATGATGAGCGGATGGACGCTCCTACCCCGATCGACCTCGACACGTGGCCGCGCCGCCAGCACTTCGAGCACTACCGTCGGCTCGTTCCGTGTACGTACTCGATGACGATGGAGTTGGACGTCACCGCGTTCGCTGCGGCACTGCGTCGATCGCAGCGCAAGTCCTACATCGCGCAGGTATGGGCGATCTCCACGGTTGTCAACCGTCATGATGAGTTCAGGATGTGTCTCACCGCGTCGGGTGAGCCGGCCGTCTGGCCTGTCGTGCACCCTGCTTTCACGGTGTTCAACCCCGAACGTGAGACGTTCGCGTGCGTGTGGGCTCCCTACGATTCCGACTTCGGCGCGTTCCACGACGTGGCCGCCCCTCTGCTTGCAGAGCACAGTCGGGCCACCGACTTCTTCCCGCAGGGTGAGCTGCCGGCCAACGTGTTCGACGTGTCGAGCCTGCCCTGGGGGTCCTTCACCGGGTTCAACCTCAACATCGGCGGCAACGCCTGGGACCACCTCGCGCCCATTTTCACGCTCGGCCGCTACACCGAGCGAGACGGCCGGGTCCTGCTCCCTCTGGCAGTGCAGGTGCACCACGGCGTCGCAGACGGGTTTCACTCGACACGGCTGGTCAACGAGTTGCAGGCTTTCATCGAGGACCCGACCTGGCTGGAGGAGAGCCTAAAGGCCTGAGCAGAAGGCCCGTCAGCCCTCCGCGCTGTTCCTCGTCGTCGAGCCGGTCGCGACCGGGTCGCCCGGTGGGCGCCGGCCGCCCGTCGGGGGACCGAAGGACGGATGCTGTCGCGGCCAAGTAGATTGAGGTTCGCATGCTTCAGGCCGTCCCCGTCCGTGAGCACCATGAACTCGACGGCGCTGTCACTTCGCCACAGCTTCGGGAGTACAGGGCCTTCACGGGCGCTGTCCCGCCGTATTCCAGTTGGCAGGTTCTCAATGCTCTGCAGACCAACCTTGCGGATTCTCATTTGCCGCCGAGACGGACCAGACGCCGAGGTCGCCTCCCGGCAGGGACACGAACCGCCATCCTCCAGGTCCTGTGATCTGCCGTACCTCGAACGCCGCATCGGTTGGACACGTCAGATGCGTGCCATCCTGGAACACCATCCGAAGCGTGCCGAACTTGAAAGCGACCGCAGAGACGACCTTCGTCCCGAAGAGCGGGAGGGCTGCGGCCAAGTCCTGAGTCTCCGGCACCAGAAGCACGCCGGTATTGCTGTGGGCCGGTCCGGATGAGAGCCGAGCAGGCGTTTCGAGTACGACATCCCCACCTGGGCCGCTCGGACACGTTCCAGCAGCATCCGGTTCTCGTCCAGCCAGCCGGGGGCCGCCGAGGGCGACGGCCCGGATGGCGGGCAGGGCGGCGAGCCGGTCCGTGAACACGGTTCGGGGACAATTGCGCACGGTCGAACGGGATATGTCACGGCGGCACGACGCGGCGGGGTGCCTGCCGGCCGCCTCGCATTCCGGGCGGGGGAGCGGGGCGTGACACCGCGCATCGCCCGATGCGGGGGTTGGCACGCACGTCACCTTCCAGTCTCGACGGTAAAGGGTGCTCTTGTCATGAACGACGCAACATGGTCACCTTAGGCGTCGTCACGTTCCGCGCATCACCCATCACCCGTGAGTGATGCGTCGTACCGGGCGGCATACCGCGAAGTCCTTGCAGGCCCCGGTGGGAGAACCCCACCCCCAGACCAAGGAGACCCGTGGCACCCTCTCGAAGATCTCCACGCCGGATCGCTCTGGCTTCCCTGACGGCCGTGGTGCTGCTGCCCTGGGGCGCCGGAACCGCGGCGGCCGCCGGGCCGGCCGCGCCGACGGCACAGGAGTTACTGAGCGACAAGGCCGAACAGACGCTGATGAAGCAGTTCGACGAGAAGGACAAGACGTCCTTCTGGGTCGTCATGAGCAAGGAAGCCGACCTGTCCTCCGCCGAGCGAGCACCGGACAAGACGGCCAAGGCCACGGCAGTGATCACGGCCAAGAAAAAGGTCGCACAGGAAACCCAGTCACGCGTCCTCGCGACGGCCAGAGCAGCCGGATCCGACGCCGTCTCGTACTGGATCGACAACTCCGTCAAGGTCGTCGGCGACATCGAACTCGCCACGAAGATCGCCGAGCTGCCCGAGGTGGAGGCGATCGAGGCCGACCAGACGATCAAGCTCGACGCCCCGGTCGAGGGCGGCAGCGAGCCGACCGTCGACGGCGTCGAGTGGGGCGTCGACCGGATCAACGCCCCTCAGGTGTGGAGCACTTACGGCGTCCGCGGCGAGGGCATCGTCATCGCCAACATCGACAGTGGCGTCCAGTACAACCACCCGGCCCTCGTCAACCAGTACCGGGGCCGCAACGCCGACGGCTCCTTCTCGCACGCCTACAACTGGTTCGACCCGGCCGACGTGTGCGCGGGTGACAACCCGTGCGACAACAACGGCCACGGCACCCACACCATGGGCACCATGGTCGGCGACGACGGCAACGGCAACCAGATCGGTGCGGCACCCGGCGCCACCTGGATAGCCGCCAAGGGCTGCGAGAGCAGCAGCTGCTCACGCGAGTCCCTGCTCGCCTCCGGGCAGTGGGTGGTCGCGCCGACCGACGCGAGCGGCGCCAACCCCCGGCCCGACCTCGCCCCCGACATCGTGAACAACTCCTGGGGCTCGAGCGCCCAGGACCCCTGGTACCAGGAAGTGGTGGCCTCCTGGCGGACGGCGGGCATCTTCCCCGCCTTCTCCAACGGCAACAACGGTCCCGGCTGCAACACGGCGGGCTCTCCCGGCTCCTACATCAGCAGCTACGCGAGCGGCGCGTTCGACAGCAGCAACACCATCGCGAGCTTCTCCTCACGCGGAACGGGCGAGAACGGCACCATCAAGCCGAACCTGGCCGCCCCCGGCGTGAACGTCCGCTCCGCCTACACCGGTGGCGGCTACAGCTCGCTCAGCGGTACGTCGATGGCGTCCCCGCACACCGCGGGCACCGTCGCCCTGATCTGGTCCGCGTCGGCCTCCCTCCACGGCGACGTCTCGGCCACCGAAGCGCTCCTCGACGACAGCGCGATCAACGTGTCCGCGCTGACCTGCGGAGGCACCGAAGACGACAACAACGTCTTCGGTGAGGGCCGGCTCGACGCCTACGCCGCGGTGAGCGATGCCCCGCGCGGCGCGACCGGCTCCCTGAGCGGCACCGTGACCGCCGGCGGCGACGCCGTCGCGGGCGCCCAGGTCGTCGCCGACGGACCGATCGACCGTACCGTCGTCACCGACGCCGACGGCGACTACAGCTTCCCCGCCCTGTCGGTGGGCGACTACGCCCTGACGGTCAAGAAGTTCGGCCACACCGACGCGACCGGCACCGCAGCCGTCGGCGAGGACCAGAACACAGTGCGGGACTTCTCTCTCGTCGCCGCTCCGTCCGCCAAGGTGTCAGGCACCGTCACCTCCTCGGCGGGGCCCGCGGGCGGTGCCGAACTGTCCTTCGCCGGCACGCCGGTGACCGCCACCGCCGACGCCCAGGGCCGCTACGAGGCGACCCTGCCGCACGGTACGTACACGGTGAACGCCACACACGCCTCGCGCTGCGTGTCGCCGGGGAGCGCGGAGGTGTCGGTGTCCGGTGACACGGTCGCCGACGTGCGCCTGCCCGACCGCCTCGACGCCTTCGGCACGGCGTGCGCCACCGGATCCGAGTCCTGGGCGGCAGGCACCGACAAGCTGAACCTGAGCGGCGACTCCGGCAACGTCAAGATTGACCTGCCGTTCCCCGTCCCGTTCTACGGCAAGACCTACCAGTCGGCCTGGGTCAGCACCAACGGCTACCTGAACTTCCTCGCCGCCAACTCCAGCAACTCCAACGGCGCGCTGCCCGGCACTACGGCCCCGAACGCGGCTCTCTACCCGTTCTGGGACGACCTGCTCGTCCGCGCCGACGCCGGCGGCGTCTACACCGCGGTCCGGGGCGAGTACCCGAACCGGTCGCTCGTCGTCGAGTGGCGGGACGTCGTGAGCTGGTACGACCAGGGCGTCCCGTTCTCCTTCTCCGCCGAGATCGGCGAGGACGGCTCCGTCACCTACCGCTACAAGGACATCACCGACACCTCCGGCGGTTACTCCACCGGCAGGAGCGCCACCGTGGGCGTCGAGAACGCCACCGGTACGGACGCTCTGCAGTACTCCCTCAACTCCGAGGTGATCTGGGACGGTCTCAGCGTCGCCTTCCGCACCACGAAGTCCGGTGTCGTGCTCGGCACGGTCACGGACGACAACGACAACGGACCGGTGTCCGGCGTCGAGGTGACCACGGGCTCGGCGAGCACCACGACGGACGCCGACGGCAGGTACGCGCTGCAGCTGGGCACGGGCACGCACACGCTGGCGTACTCCGCCACGGGTTACACCGGCGAGGAGAAGGCCGTCACCGTGGAGGCGGGCCGGGTGGCCGACGCGAGCACCGCCCTGGCCACCGGCCGGGTCACGCTCGACCAGAACCGGGTCACGGTCGTCGCCCCCGGCGGCCAGACACGTGAACGGTCGGTGACCCTGACCAACACCGGTTCCGCGACGCCGTACACGATCGTCGAGGCCGTCGACGGCGCGGCGCGGGACGTGCCGTGGCTCACGGTCTCGCCCACCGAGGGCGACCTCGGCAAGGGCACCGAGCAGAAGGCGACGCTCGGCTTCGACACGACGGGCCACGAACCCGGCACCGTGCTCTCGGCGGAACTGCTGGTGCGCTCGGACAGCGGGCGCGCCCCGGAGGTCACCGTTCCGGTAACGCTGGTCGTCCCCGGCTACCAGCAGGCACTCGACAGCGGCAGCGGCTCCTCGTCGACGGACGCCCGCGGCGACAGCTGGCAGCCGGACCGGGCCTACGGCGACGGGCCGTTCGGGTTCCTCGGCACCACGAAGACGACGTCCACCAAGAACGCGATCGCCGGTACCCAGGACCCCCAGCGGTTCTCGACGGCCCGCGAGGGCATGTACGAGTACCGCTTCGGCAACGTACCGGACGGCGTGTACACCGTGGAGCTGGACTTCGCGGAGCTGTCCTCCACGAAGCCGACCTCCCGGGTCTTCGACGTGATCGCCGAGGGCACGGAGGTCGAGCCGAGTCTGGACATCGCCCGGGAAGCCGGCACGTACAAGGCTCTGCAGCGAACGTACAGGGTGACGGTCACCGACGGCGAGCTCAACGTCCGCTTCGTCGCGGACTCGGGCAAGACGCTGGTGAACGCCATCCGTGTCACCGAACGCCCCGACCTTTCGTGACCCGGTCTTTCGTTGTCGGTACCCGGCACTGAGCACCACGGCCCGTCCCGCGTCCGACGCGGGACGGGCTCGTCTTTGCCCCCGACTCCCGGGGCGGTCTCACGGTCGCGCACGCCCGTGTGAATGCGGATGCGGCGGACGCGAGACCGTGGTGGAAGGACCGGAGGGTTGTCCGTACCTCTCCATCTCACCTTGCCGACCAGATCGGAGCCCGCGTGATCCGGCGCGTCACCGTCCCCGGCCTCTGTCCTCCGCCCAGGTACTCCCACGCCTCGCCGTCGAGGCCGGCACCGGGCTGGCTTTCCTCGCCGGCTCGCCTATCAGTCACGGCAAGCACCGTTGCCGTCCACTGGAGTCGGCTCCGAAGAGCGCCACGCACTGGTCGACGCGGGCGATGGCGAAGGAGATGGGTCTGTCGCAGTCGACCGTGTCGCGGATCTGGCGGGCCTTCGGCCTCCAGACGCCCCGCACCGAGACGTTGAAGCGACCACGGACCCGTACTTCATCGACAAGGTCCCCGACGTCGTCGGACAGTTTCTGGACCCGCCCGGGCAGGCGCTGGTGTGCTGTTTGGAGGAGAAGTCGCAGATCCAGGCCCTGAACGGCCCCAGCCGGTGCTGCCGATGATGCCGGATGTCCCGCAGCGCCTCACCCACCGACTACGTGCGGGTGGGAACCACCATCTTGTTCGCCGCTGGAGGTGGCCACGGGGAAGGTGATGGGCTCCGTGCACCGCCCGCACCGCACCGCAGAATGCGAGCGGTTCTGGCCAAGCTCGACCGCGAGGTGCCGGCCGGGCTGCAGGTGCACTTGGTGCTGGACAACTACGCCACCCACAAGACTGCGGCCGTCAAGACCTGGAACGAAGACCCCAGACCGTATGTCTGGGTGAAGCCCGCCGACGAGATCCTCGAACGCCTCGCCTCACGTCTGAAGCGTATTCCTGACTCAGGAGACCAGAGATCGTCTGCAAAGACCACTCGGTCGCGCTCCACCTCCGCCCACGACCCCGTCCTCGTACCGCTCCACCGGCTCGTCGACGCTCTCGCCGACCACCAGTCCCCCCGATATCCGCCGCAGAAGGAGCGAGCGAGGAGATGCCGGTGGGGGAGCGGGCAGCAGGTGGCAACGGAAGCCGAAGCAGATCAATGCCGCCGACTCGGGCTGCATTTGCAGGGCGGCCTGCTGGACACCGTCCGCGCTCCGCCTCCGCAGCCGTACGTCTACATCGGCGACCCGGGCGCCTGGGACTTCTCCATCCCCGAGCGCCGCGATTGGCGTCGGCTGCCGGGGGTTTCGCCCGCGCGGTCGGCGGCGGCCGTGGTAAGGATCGCGGAGGCGCTGGTCACCGTGCCAACTGGGCCGGCGTCGGTCGTCTCGACGATGACGGTGCGTTCGCCGAGGAATGCGTATGTGGCGTGGTCGAAGATCCACTGGGTCTGCTGACCGTGCATGGTACGGGCGACGGTGACGCCCTCGCGGCCCACGGCGTCCTTAGCCGTGCCGGCGACCGTCACACCCGGGATCTTCGCCGCCGCCCGGTAGAGCGCTGCGGACACCTGCGGCGGGGCCCAGGTCTCGGTCAGCAGCTCGCCGATCGCGGTGAAGGCCCGCTGGTCCGGGTCTTGCCCCTGGCCGCGGGTCTGCTCGCGGATCAGGGCCAGCAGGGCGTCGGGGTCGGTGGGCAGCGACGCGACGTAGGTGTGGGTCGGGTGGGAGACGGACGGGGCGTCGGAGCGCAGTGCAACGACGGTCGAGTCGGCCTCGCCGGACTGGCGGACGAGGCCGGGACGGCTGCCGTCGGCGGAGAACCAGACCTGGCGGGTGCGTACGGGGGTGAGGACGACCGGGCCGCCGTCGGCGCTCTGACCGGCGTAGGCGACCTTGCTCTCGACGTACACGAATTGGTTCCCCCGGACGGCGGGAGGCCGCCCGTCCGCAGCGGCGAGCGCGATCCGGTCCAGGAGCCGGGTCGCGTCGGGGGCGACGGCCGTCTGCTTGTGCGTGCGCGGAGCATCCATGCCGGCGAGGTTCACCGCTACGACGCCGCCTGCGGCAAGGGCGCAGGCGAGCGCGGGCGCGATGAGCCGGCCGAGAAGCGGGCGGGCGGCCTTCTCCGGTTGGGAGATCTTGTGCAGCAACGCCTGCTTCAACAGCAGTTCCCGGTCCCGGGCCAGCCCGGGCACCGTCGGCGCAGGCAGAAGGTCGGGGTCCCTGAGACGGTCGTCGTTCATCCGTGGTTCTCCTGGGGGAGGGCGCGGGGGGCGCAGCGAGGGACGGCGCGGCGGGTCTTGGCGCCGGCGAGTTCGCGGAGGCGGGTGCGGGCGCGGGACAGGCGGGAGCGGACGGTGCCGACGGGTATGCCGAGCGCCTCGGCCGCGGCGGCGTAGTCCAGGCCCGTCCACACGACCAGCGTGAAGACCTCCCGGTCCCGCCGCCGCAGACAGGCAAGCGCCGCGTGCGCGGCGCGCAGTTGCTCGGCGTCGGCGAGATGCGCGACCAGGTCGTCGGCGAAGTCCGGCACCGAGTCGCGCTCAGGAATCCGGGCGTGCGCGATGTCGCGGAGCCGGCGGGTGCGGGCGTTGCGGCGTATGACGTTGGTGGCGATGCCGAGCAGCCACGGGCGCAGCCCGTCCCCCTCGGGGCGCAGCTTCTCCCGGCCGCGCCAGGCCTCCAGGAAAGTCGCCGAGACGACGTCCTCGGCCTCCGCCCAGTTCCCTGTTACACGCAGCGCGTAGCGGTAGAGCACTTGGGCGTGCTCGTCGTAGAGCTCTGCCAGGGCGTCGGTGTCTCCGCGGCGGAAGCGATCCCTCATGAGTGAATCCACACTTGGCTCTGCCACGCCAGTTGTCCGGGTTCCGGTGATGTACGTCACTGGAACCCGGGGCGCGCCGGAGGCAGAGCAGGTACATGAACACTTCCTCACTCCGCCGCCGCAGCGTCCTCGGGACGCTCGCCGTCGCCGCCGCCGTCGTTCTCGGCGTGGCCGGGACACCCGCGGTCGCCGTGTCTCCCCAGTCCGAGACCTACACGCTCACGATCAAGCACCTCGACCGGGCCGGCCGCGCAACCGGGGATTACGAGACCACCGTCACCGGCCTCTCCGGCGCGGGCGCGGACGAGGTCGTCCAACCTCACGACACCGACGGCACGACGACCGTGCAGCTGCCGCGCGGCCGGTACGTGCTGGACAGCGCGGTGACCGGGAGCGCGGACGGCGGCACCGACTGGATCGTCCAGCCGCGGCTCGACCTCGACCGCGACACCACCATCACGGTCGACGCGCGGACAGCGCGGCCCGTCGACGTCCGCCCGCCTGACGACTCGGCGCGCTTCCTGCACAGCGCGATGTTCGTCAAGGTCACGCACGGCGGCGCGGAGCGCCTGCTCAACCGGATCGTGGCCGCTCCCACGTTGCGGGTCGCCCACCTGGGCCCTACGGCCGAGCCGGACTCGGTGAAGCAGTGGTACGACGCATACTGGGAGGGCGCGACGGCCGACTACGGTCTGGGCCGCACGGTCACCGGCGACCGCGCTCTGACCGGCCTCACCCTGCGGCCGGCGCCGAAGGAGCTGGCCACCCTGAAGGTCCGCGCCACACGGACCGGCTTCCTCGACGTGCAGCCGACGACCGGTCCGACGGTCGGACTCTCGCGTCAGCTCACCCCGAGCGACACCGCGACCTATCTCGTCACTCCGGAGCGCGGTACGTGGGACGTCTCCTACTCGGCCGACGGCCAGCGCTACTCGGCGAACGAACTGGCGCTCAGGGCCGGCAGCACCACGGTCCTCACCTTCCCGGACGACGTGGTCTAGTCTTCTGAGTCCGGCCTGCTGTCGCGTACTGGTCCCGGCAGTACGCCAAAGCCACCGGCATTGATCTCAGCGCCCTGGCCTAGGCAGTTTCGTTTGGATCAGCCGGTCGTTGGTCCGTGTGTGCCGTTGACTGATGCGCAGTGGGCGCGGATCGAGCCGTTGCTCCCGGACCG